>JBAZYX010000014.1:0-49305 GCA_041659105.1 Acidimicrobiia bacterium | reverse complement strand
ACGCGAGCGGGGAGAGGGCGTCGGCCCCGTAGGCCTCGGCCGTCCACACGGAGTGGTAGCCGAGCGCCTCGGCCCGGCGGATCCGCTCGACCGGCACCTCGAGCGCCGCGCCGCGGTACAGGTCCAGGCCCAGGCCGAGCTTCACCTGGGTACATTGCCCGCGTGACAGCGCCGGCGCCACACGCGAGGCCCGAGCCGCCGGCCATCTCGGTGGTGGTCATGGGGTACCGCGACGCGCCGACCATCGTGCGGGCGACGCGGTCCGTCGTCGAGCAGGCCGCCGCCGACGTCGAGATCGTGGTGGTCACGTCGGGGGGCGACGACTCCGCCGCGCGCGTCCGCGCGGCCTTTCCCGACCTGCCCGTGGTCGAGGCACCGACCCGCCTCCTCCCCGGCGGGGCGCGCAACGCCGGGGTCGAGGCCACCCGCGGGGCCGTGGTCGCGTTCCTCGCCGCCGACTGCGCGGCCGAACCCGGATGGGTCGCGGCCCGTCGCACCCTCCACGCGGCCGGGCACCCCGTGGTCGCGAGCGCGGTCACCAACGGCGAGCGGCGCCACCCCGCGGCGTGGGCCTTCCACTTCGGCGTGTTCCGTCCCCGCCTTGGGGGTCGCGCGGCCGGCCCGGTCTCGGCGCTCGATCCCGCGGCCCACGGCTGCTCGTTCGATCGTGCCGTGCTCGAGCGGCTCGGCCCGTTCGACGAGGCGGTGGAGATCGGTGAGGACACGATCGCGGTGCGGGCGCTCGATGCGCTCGGCGTGCCCGTGTGGTTCGAGCCGACGGTCCGCACGATGCACTGGGGTCCCCACACCATGATCGACCTCGTGCGCGACCGCTACCGGCGGGGCTGTGCCCGGGGGCGCGTGAGCGGGCCGGTCGCGGATCGATGGGTGTCGGTCGTGCTCGTCTGGGCGCTGATGTACCGGCTGGTCCCCGGGATGTGGCGCGAAGCAGGGAGCGACCGCCGGTGGGTGATCCTGAGCCTTCCGTGGATGGTCGCGGGCAACGCCGCGTTCCTGGTCGGCTTTCAGCGCGCCGGGCGCCGCCTCCGCGGCCCCGCGCCCATCCCGACGCGCCCGGCGAATCCGTAGGCACCGCCGGCCCAGGTCGCGAGGGCGCCCGTCGCGAGGAGGGGCGCCGCCCGGCGCAACCGGGAGCGCAGCTCCGGCGGGGTGGCGCGGAGGGCGCGGAGGGTGCGCCGGGCCGGGACCGGCCCGGCGACCGTTGCACGGAGGAGGTCGTCGCGCAGGGGACGCCCGTCGTCGCGCGCGCGCTCCTGTGCGACGACGCGTCCGTGCGCACGACCCCGGGCGAAGCAGCGGATCAGCAGGTCGCGGGGACTGTGATCCCGACCGGGCGCCACGGTCACCGCGTCGCGCGCCCGCCCGGCGCTGTAGCCGCGGCCGTACATCGCGGCGTTCACGCGGTCGGGGCCGTCCGGGCCGCCGAGCTCCTCCCAGGCGTCGCGGACGTAGGAGCACTCGGGCGGCGGTCCGGACAGCCGGCCGGCCGGAGTGCCGGGGAGCTCGTCCCAGTGCTCGAGCGCGTGGACGGCCAGGCCGGCCGGAGCGGCCGCATCGGTGTCCACCACGCCCGCGACGAGCGCCCATCCGGCGGCATGGGCGGCGAGCAGCGCCGCGACGTACCCGGGCGCGGCGCGACCCCTTGGCGCGACGAGGTGTCGGCCGCCGGCGTTCCGGAAGCCCTCCGCGCGCGCCGCCGCTTCGCCGATGCCCCGGTCGACCACGACGACGCGCACACCGGGGTACGTGGCGTCGAGGTCGGCCGCCGCCGGGTGGTCCGGGCCGACGACCGCGAGGACCTCGTGCGCCAGGGGACTCGCCTGGCGGACCAGCGCGCCGACGCGGGCCGTGAGGTCCGACGCGCCGACGCCGGTGCCGACATCGGGAGTGAGGTCGACGACGACCGCCGACAGGGCCGGGGCGTCGGCGGCCCGCGTCGGCGCCACGGTCGCCGCCGGCTCGTTGGCGAGCGCGTGCAACGCCGGGGAGCGGTGCGGCCACGGCCGGACGACGGTCGGCTCCGCCAGGAGATGGTCGTAGCGATCCTGGAACCGCCGGTCGGGATCGACCTCCCGGTACTTGTCGAACTGTCGCCGGCGGTCGTCCGCCGTGAGGCCCACGAGATGCTGGATCCGGAACGTCGTCCGGCGTCGGCGGCCGGGTGGGAACGCCGTGGGGACCGGCACGAGGTGCAGGCGGGTGGTCGGGAGCCGGTGCGTCGGGTCGTACGCGAAGCACCGGCACACCCACTGCGCGTGGTCGGCGTCGTAGTGGTGGCGGTCGCCGACCATCCGGTACACGCGGAACGCGTACGCGAACGCCGGGTCGGCCCCGTCGAGCAGGAACGTGCGGAGCGCGCGCGCGTCGTCGGCGCTCATGCGCTCGTCGGCGTCGAGCTGCATGATCCAGGCGGGATCGAGCGCGCGGGCCGCGCCGAGGAGCCGGGCGCGGTTGGCCGCGTCGTCCCAGCCCGCGTATCCGGATCGGCGTGGATTCTCGAGCACCTGCGCCACGAGGGGATGGGCCCGGAGCAATGCGGCGGTGTCGTCCTCGCTGCCGTCGTCGAGCGCGACCACGGCGTCGGCGAGCGCTCCGATCGAGGCCAGCCAGTCGTCGACCTGGGCGGCCGCGTTCCGGGCCGGGAGGAGGCACACGACCGGCGAGGTCGACCCGGACGGGCTGGTCACGGAAGGTCCCGCACCCGGCACATTGCGGGGGATTCTCGCAGGTCTTCTGCTACACCGGGGAGCCGTGCCGCCGAGCGTCTCCGTCGTGGTCATGGGCTATCGGAACGGGGACACGATCGTGCGAGCGGTGCGTTCCGTCGTCGGGCAGGCCGACGCCGACGTCGAGGTCGTCGTGGTCACGTCCGGTGGCGACGACTCCGCCGACCGTGTCCGCGACGCGTTCCCCGGTCTCGCCGTCGTCGAGTCCCCGGTGCGGCTGCTCCCCGGTGCGACGCGCAACCGGGGTGTGGAGGCCTCGCAGGGCGCGGTCGTCGCGTTCCTCGAGGGGGACTGCGTGGCCGAGCCGGGATGGATCGCCGCCCGCCGACGTCTCCACGACGCCGGGTGGCCGGTGGTCGCGAGCGCGGTGACGAACGGCGATCGGGGTCACCTCGCCGCGTGGGGCTTCCACTTCGGCATCTTCGGCGATCGGCTCGCCGGCCGCCGGGCCGGTCGGGTCGCGGGGACCGACGGCGCGGCGCACGGCTGCTCGTACGTGCGCACCGCGCTGGACCGGGTCGGCCCGTTCGACGAGACCATCCGGATCGGCGAGGACACGAATGCGGCGCTCGCGCTCGAACGGCTCGGCGTGCCGATCTGGTACGAGCCGTCGGTGCGAACCACCCACTGGGGACCGCGTTCCTCGGTCGAGCTCGTGCGCGACCGGTACCGGCGCGGGTGCAACCGGGGCCGAACGCGCGGCCCGGTCGCACGCGGGTGGATCGGCGTCGGCCGGATCTGGCTCCGGACGGTTGCTCGCCTGCCGCGGATGTGGCGGGACGCCGGCGGTGACCGGTGGTGGTTCCTGGCGAGCCTGCCGTGGTGGATGGCGGGCAGCGCGGCGAGCCTCGTGGGCCACCAGCGCGCGGGCGGGGCGGGATCGTGAGTGCCGCCCGCGCGGCGGAGCCGGCGCGCGTGGACACGGAGGGTCGCCCGTCGGTGTCGGTCGTCGTCCCGACCCGCAACCGCGCCGATCTGCTGCCCCGGGCGTTGCGCAGCGTGCTCGACCAGACCTACCGGGACTTCGAGCTCGTGGTGATCGACGACGGCTCGACGGACGCGACCGCATCGGTGCGCCGGTCCGTCGCCGATCCGCGACTCGTGTGGCTCGAAGGCCCGCACGCCGGGGTGTCGTCCGCCCGCAACCTGGGCGTGCGCCACGCCCGCGCCGACTGGATCGCGTTTCTCGACGACGACAACGTCTGGCTCCCGCGGTACCTGGAACGCCAGGTGGCCACGGGCAACCAGTCCGGCGCCGAGGTCGTGTACTGCCTCGGCGCCGACGTCGGCGCCGACGGATCGCGCCTCGACCAGCGCCGGCCCCCCTCGGCGGACCCCTTGCGCTCGTACAGCGACGGCTGGTCGCCGTTCACCAGCTGCATCCTCGTGCGCCGCGACACGTTCCTCCGGGCCGGGGGCTTCCCCGTGCACCTCTCCCACGGCGAGGACCAGTTCCTCTGGACCCGCCTGGCGCTCGACTGCCGATGGGCGCACACGCCCGAGATCCTGATGCTGCGTCCCGAGCACGGGGGACCGCGGCTCACCCACGACGAGGCGGCCGACCGGGTGGCCCGCGCCGAGCTCGATCGGGCGTACGGCGCCGCGGTCGGCCGCCGCTTGGGGCTCCGCGTGTCGATGCGGTGGTTCTGGGAGTACCCCGGGCGCCGGGAGTTCTGGGCGATGATCGCCGACGCCCGCACGCGCGGGCGGCGCGCGGCGTGGGACTCCGTGCGGAAGCTGGCCCCCGCCCTTCCCCGTTCCGCGTCCACGATCTGGCGGCCGGTCGTGGTGCTCGTCGTGGGGGTGGAGGGCTACTTCCGGGTGCTGGATCAGTACCATCGCCTCCATCGCACGCTCATTGACCGTCGCCGAGCCTGAGGCGCTGGGTGCAGTCGTTGCCGACCACCTCGCCGGTACTCCCCCCCTGCCGGGAGGCCTCGCGCTCTACTACGCGCTCGAGCGGTCGACGTCGTTGCTGGAGTTCCACACGAT
This sequence comes from Acidimicrobiia bacterium, assembly GCA_041659105.1. Classification (GTDB taxonomy): domain Bacteria; phylum Actinomycetota; class Acidimicrobiia; order IMCC26256; family PALSA-555; genus CAIUKV01. The sequence continues at coordinate 44,566 of JBAZYX010000014.1, read as the reverse complement.
GTTGCGCGAGGGCGAGCGCAACCGCACGCGCGACGGGCTCCAGCAGTCGTACGGAGACCACAACCGGCTGCTGATGCTCGCGCTCGACCGGCTGCTCGCCGGGGACGTCGACTGGTTGCGCGATCACGTCACCGCCGGGACCACCGTGGACGAGGACTCGCTGGGGGCCTGCGCGGCCACGGCCGGAGCCCTGGCGCTGTCGCCCGACGTGCAGCTCGCGCTCTGGCTGGGCGCCGCGCTCCACGACTGCGGGATGCTCTGCGGCCAGGGCGCGCACGTCGACGTCGAGGACGGCGTGGTCCTCGCCCGGCCCCTGCTCGAGCGGTACTGCCCCTCCGGCACCCGCCCGGTGGCCGAGTTCGCGTTGCGCCACCACGACTACATCAAGGACGCGTTCCTCGGGGAGGCGCCGGTCGGGATGGTTGCCGACGACCTCGCGGCCCTCGACCCCGACCTCCGCGAGCTGGCCATGGTGTCCCTGGCCCTCATCCAGGTCGCCGGCGCGTCCAGCCTCGGTGAGGGCCGCCTCACCGACTTCCGGCTCGACATCTTCCACGCCTGCGTCGCCGGCACCGCGCTCGCCGACCGCACCAACGTGCTGCGCCTGGCGCGCCTGCTCGCGCCCGTCCCCGACGCCGTCGCCCGGGGCGAGGCGGTGCCCGACGTCGCGGCCGCGGCCGCGGCCCTCGCGGCCCTCGATCCGGACGCCCGGGCCGAACTCGACGACCTGCTCGACCGCGTGTTCGTCCACGGCTGGCACGGCTTCGCCCGCAACGCCGAGCCCGCCACCCGGATCGCGGCCCTGGGCGAGCTCGCCGCCCGCAACCGCCAGTGGCACGCCGACCACCTCGTGGTCTCCGACGCCCTCCGGGCGGGGGGCGACGGCCGTCTCCCGGCCCGCCCGGGCACCGCCACCCACGACGCGCTGAGCGGCATCCACACGGTGACCGTCCTCCCCTGAGGCCAGGCCGGCCGGCACCCGCATCCCCGGGCGCTCGCGGCTACGGTGCCCGTGGCAGATCGAGCCTGGAGGCCCCCCGCGTGAGCAATCAGATTCCCCTGGTCGACTATCTGGTGCTGGGGGACTCCCCGCACCTCGTCGCACACGAGTGCGCGACCTGTGGCGCCCGCTACTTCGACCGCCGCAACGCCTGTGCGTCGTGCGGTGGCACCGAGTTCGGCTCGGCCGACGTCTCCACCGACGGCGTGCTGCGCACGTTCACCATCGTGTCCTTCGCGGCGCCCGGCATCCCCACGCCGTTCGTGGCCGGCGTGGTCGACTGCGACGGCACCAGCGTGCGGGCCAACATCGTCAACATCGAGCCCGCGCCCGAGAACGTGCACCTGGGCATGAAGGTGCGGCTCACGACGTTCCCCGTCGGGCCCGACAGCGAGGGCACCGAAGCCATCGGCTTCGGGTTCGAGCCCGCCTGACATCCCACACTCTCCGAGCCGAAACCTGAGCGGAAAAGAGACTGCGATGAGCGAAGAGGTCTGGATCCTCGGGATCAACATGACCAAGTTCGGCAAGCACCCCGACAAGGACGTCGTGGACCTCGCCGCCGAGGCCGCGCTGGCCGCCCTGGCCGACGCCGGTGTGGGCATCCAGCAGATGGGCATCCTCGCCGCGGGCAACCTGCTCGGCGGGAACCACCTCGGCCAGGCGCTCCAGAAGCAGATCGGCCAGACCGGCATCCCCGTCTACAACGTCGCCAACGCCTGCGCCACCGGCGCCACCGCGCTGCGCACGGCGGTCATGGCGGTGAAGGCCGGCGAGGCCGACTACGGCCTCGCCGTCGGCGTCGAGAAGCTCGCGGGTGCAGGCCTGCTCGCGGGCGGCTCCCGCAAGGAGGACGGCGGCACCTGGAGCCCGGCGGGTCGCTACGGCGCGGTCGCCGGCGTGGACGGTCGCGTCGGCACCGAGATCATGCCGGGGGTGTTCGCGCAGATCGGCATGGAGTACCTCAACGCCCACCCGTACGAGGGCTCGGAGTTCGAGCTGTTCGCGCGCATCAGCGAGAAGAACCACGCGCACTCGACGCTGAACCCGCTCGCGGCGTACACGAAGCGGATGACGCTCGAGGAGATCATGGGCGACCTCATGATCGCCTACCCGAACACGCGCCCGATGTGCTCGGCCAACTGCGACGGCGCGGCCGCCGCGGTGGTGGTGAGCGGCTCGGTCCTCAAGACCCTGTCGAAGGAGCAGCAGAAGCGTGCGGTGAAGGTGGCGGCGTCGATCCTCACGAGCGACCCGTGGGAGGAGGCCTGCCAGGTCCTCCCCAACGTCAACACGCTCACGCGCAACGCGGCGAAGCAGGCCTACGAGCAGGCCGGCGTCGGCCCGGAGGACCTCGATCTCGTGGAGCTGCACGACTGCTTCGCGACCGCCGAGCTCGTCCATTACGACAACCTGATGCTGTGCGAGCCGGGCGGCGCGGTCGACTTCTTCGAGAGCGGGGCCACCTGGCGTGACGGCACCACGCCGGTCAACGTGTCGGGCGGGCTCGAGTCGAAGGGCCACCCCATCGCGGCCACGGGCATCGCCAACGTGTGGGAGGTCTGCCACCACCTGCGGGGCGAGGCCGGCGACCGCCAGATCGAGGGTGCGCGCGTGGGCCTCGCCCACGTGATCGGCCTCGGCTCGGCCTGTGGCATCCACATCCTCGAGAAGGCCGCCTAGCGGGGATCCATCGGGGCGCGTGCGAGCGGGGAGACTCGAACTCCCACGGACCGCGGTCCACCGGGACCTAAACCCGGCGTGTCTGCCAATTCCACCACGCTCGCGTCCGTCCATCCTCGCACGTCGATCCCGCCGTTCGGAGCAGTGAAGGCATGAGCGACAATGAGCTCGAAGCGCTCGAGCGCATGCGGCGGGGCTGGCAGGGACCGTCGCTTCAGAGCGTGCTCGACTCCCTGACGATGGTGCCCGAGGGCGACGGCGTCTTCTCGGCGTCGAGCATCGCGATCGGGACGGGCCGCATCTTCGGCGGGCAGGTGCTCGGGCAGGTGCTGGTGGCGGCGGCCGCCGCCGTGCCGGGCAAGCAGGTGAAGTCCATCTTCGTGCAGTTCGCCCGCGACGGCGTCGCGCCCGACCCCGTGCACATCGAGGTCGCGGTCCTGCACGACGGCGGCACGTACGCCACCTGCGACGTTCGGGTCATGCAGGAGGGCCGGGTGCTGGCCGACGCGACGGTGAGCCTGCACGTGCCGGGCGAGGGCCCGGAGCAGCAGTCGGTGACGCTGCTCGACCACGATCCCGAGGCGGCCGAGCCCCAGGAGCTCGGGATGATCCCGTGCGAGACGCGGGTGGTCGGCGGGGTGAGCCTCCGCGACGACACCGTCGGCCCGGCCGAGTTCGCGTTCTGGATGCGCAGCCCCGAGCTGGATGCGCCGCTCGCGGTGCACCAGGCGCTCGTCGCGTACGCGTCCGACCTGACCCCGATCGCCACCGGGTTGCGTGCGATCCCGGGCATGTCGCAGATGGACTCCCACCGCACCATCCAGACGGCGACCACCAGCCACACGATGTGGTTCCACCACGACGTGGATCTGACCGACTGGGTGTGCTTCCAGCAGACGGCCCCGGTCACCGGGGAGGGCCGCAGCTTCGGGTGGGGGCACCTCTTCGACCGCTCCGGCGTGGCGGTGGCGTCCTACGCCCAGGACGCCATGGTCCGCTGGCTCCAGGCCAACCCCGGCCACGTGGCCCGCACCACGGCTTGACCGGGACCACCCGCCCGTCTATGTTCCCTTTAGGAACATAGACGACCCGGGGGGGAAGCGTGAAGTTCTCGCTGATCTACGAGGCCCAGACGATCGACGCGTCCCGGGCCGGTGACCACCGCGTCTTCCACGACGCGCTCGAGCAGTGCCTCCTCGCCGAGGCGATGGGCTTCGACGTGATCTGGGCGGTCGAGCACACGGCTCTCACCAACTACGCGCAGATGAGCGCGCCCGAGACGTTCCTGGCGTTCGTGGCCGGGCGCACGAGCCGCATCCACGTCGGCCACGGCGTGGTGTGCCTGCCGCCGGCGATGAACCACCCGGTGAAGGTGGCCGAGCGCATCGCCACGCTCGACATCCTCTCGGAGGGCCGCCTCCACTTCGGGGTCGGCAAGGGCGGCACGCAGCAGGAGGCCGGCACCTTCGGCTACGACCTGCTCCAGCTCCAGCCGCAGATCGACGAGGCCATGTACCTGATCCCGAAGATCATGGTCGAGGACGAGATCGAGCACCACGGCGAGTGGATCGACATCCCGCGCCGGCCGATCCACCCGAAGCCGTACCAGGACCCGCACCCGCCGATGTACCTCGCGTGCACGCACAACCAGTCGCTCGAGACCGCGGGTGGACGCGGGCTGGGCGCGCTCGTGCTCGGGTTCGGCGGGCCCGAGGAGGTCGAGAAGAAGAACGCGAAGTACCGCGAGGCGTTCGAGAACCGCCGGCCCGAGGACCAGGTGCCCTACGCTCCCAACGAGCACTTCGCCGCGCTCTGCCCGGCGATCGTGCTCGACGACGGCGACGCGGCGCGGCGCATCGGCCTGCGGGGCCAGCGGTACTTCATGGAGTCGCTCGCGTACTGGTACACGGGTGGGGAGAAGCCCGACCACACGAAGTGGGCCGACGAGGAGATGCTCGTGACCCAGACCACCGGGCAGACCGTCATCCGCACGAAGTTCGCGTCGGAGGACGTGGTGATCGACTTCAGCGACCCGTCGTTCGCGCTCTTGAACCCCAACCACGCGTACGGGACCGTCGAGGACTGCATCGGCTACGTCGGGCGCCTCTTCGACGCCGGGGTCGACGAGATCCTGTTCCTCTGCCAGATGGGGACGGTGCCCCAGGACGCGCAGCTCGCGACCATCCGCAACATCGGGGAGCACGTGATCCCGTACTTCCGCGACCGCGTCCCCGCCTCGTCGGTGGCGTGAGCGCGTCGGGGGAGCCAACGGAGCTGCCGGCGACCGCGTACGCGATCCTCGGGATGCTCTGCTTCGAGCGCGAGCTCACGGGCTACGACGCGAAGAAGTGGGCCGACGCCAGCCTCCGCCACTTCTACTGGGCGCCGGCGACGAGCCACGTCTACCGCGAGCTCGCGCGGCTCGAGGACCGGGGCCTGGTGGAGTCCCGCGGGGCGGAGGCCGACGAGCCGCGCACGAAGCGGGTGTACCGGATCACCGCGGCGGGACGCGCCGCAGTCGCGGCCTGGGCCGCGACGCCCACCGACGAGGCGATGGTGGTGAAGCACCCGGCCGCGCTGCGCGTGTGGCTCGGCCACCTGGTCGGCGCCGGTGACGTGCGCACCATCGTCGAGCGGCACATCGCCCAGGTGCGGACCCGGCTCGGGGAGATCGACGAGAGCCTGGCCGTGGCCGAGACGCTCCCGGGGATGGACTACCCGCGGGCGGTCCTGCGGTGGTCGCGCGGGGTGCACCAGGCCGACCTCGACGGCGCGATCGCCTTCCTCGCCGAGCTCGTGGCTCAGACCGCGGTCCAGCCGCCGTCCACCGGCAGGGTCACGCCGGTCACGTAGGAGCTCGCGTCCGACGCGAGGAACAGCAGCGCGCCGTCGAGCTCGTGCTCGTCACCGGCCCGGCCCATCGGGGTGTTGCGCCGGATCCAGGCCTCGGCGTCGTCGTCGCCGAACATCGTGCCCTCGGTCATCTCGCTGCGGAACCAGGCTGGCGCGATCGTGTTGACCCGTACGCCCCGGCGGGCCCATTCGGCCGCGAGCTGGCGGGTGAGGTTCACGATGGCGCCCTTCGACGCCGCGTACGCGGCGTCGTGGATCACGCCCACGCCCACGAGTCCCCAGATCGATGCGATGTTGACGATCGACCCGGGGTGTCGGGCCGCGATCATCGACTTCGCGGCCTCCCGGGCGATCTCGAACGGCGCCTCGAGGTTGACCGCGAGCACCCGCCGGAACTCGTCCATCGGCTGGTCGGTCGCGGGGTGGGGGACGCCGATGCCGGCGTTGTTCACCACGACGTCGATGCGGCCGTAGTGGTCGAGCGCGGTCTGCACGAGCGCGTGGGGCGCGGCGGGGTCGCCGAGGTCGCAGGGCACCGGCAGCGCGTCGTGCAGGTCGGCGGCGAGCGCCTCGAGCCGGTCGGCCCGGCGGGCCGCGAGCACGACGCGGGCTCCGGCGGCGTCGAGCACGCGCGCGAAGCGCGCGCCCAGCCCTGCGCTCGCGCCGGTGACGAGCGCGACGCGGTCATCGAGCCGGAACGGGGAGAGAGGATCCACGGCGCTGATGTGCGCATGCTACGGCGGAATTCCCGGGAGCCCGCGTCCGTCCGGCTGTCAGACTCGACGCGTGTCCAGCGCCCCGATTGTCCCCGAACCACCGCCGATCGCACCGCCGAGCGACCGCACCTGCGTCCGCCGGCAGGCCGAGCGCGGCCGGTACGACGGGGACACCGTCGCGGCGGTCCTCGACGGCGGGTTCGTGGCCCACGTCGGGTTCGTGGGCGACGGTGGCGTGTGTGTCCTCCCCATGGCGTACGCGCGCGTCGACGACCAGCTGTACCTGCACGGCGCGACCGGCAACGCGATGCTGCGCGCGCTCGAGGGCGCCGAGCTGTGCGTCACGGTCACGCTGCTCGATGGGCTGGTGCTGTCGCGGTCCGCGTTCCACCACTCGATGAACTACCGCTCGGTGGTGGTGTTCGGCCGCGGGACCACCGTGACCGATCCGGCGGAGAAGGAGCGCGCGCTCGCCGCGATCGTCGACCAGATGGTCGTGGGCCGGTCGGCCGAGTGCCGGCCGCCGACGCCCGAGGAGCTGCGGGCGACCCGCGTGGTGCGGCTGCTGATCACGGAGGCGTCGGCGAAGGTCCGCACCGGTCCCCCGAAGGAGGACCCGGGGGACCTCGACCCGCCGGTCCACTGGGGCGGGGTGGTACCGGTCACGACCGTCCTCGGCGAGCCCGTTCCCGACGAGTACGTCGTCGCGTCCCCCTGACCGTGTTTGGACGGATCGTCGGGTCCTGGCCCGACAAACCGTCCAAACAAGGGGTCAGGCGGGGCGGCGCCGAGAGAGGACGATGCCGTTCTCGCGCATGACCAGGCGGGCGTCCTCCGCCGAGAACTCGTGGTTGTCGAGGTCCTTGATGAACGACGCGGGGTCGGCGAGGCCCTCGGCGTGGGGCCAGTCGGAGCCCATCAGCATGTGGTCGGCGCCGATGAGGTCGCGCATCGCGCCGAGGTCCTCCTCGTAGTACGGCGACACCCAGACGTGGCGGCCGAAGGTCTCGCGCGGGTCCTCGGGGTACGCACGCGGGTTCTGCCCGAACGATTTCTTCATCTTGTCGAACAGGTGGAACACCCAGTCGGACCCGGTCTCGATCGACGCGAGCCGCAGGTTGGGGTACCGCTCGAACAGCCGGTTGGCGATGAGGTTGGCGAAGTAGTCCTGCACGGGGCTCCACGACGCGATCGAGCGGAACGGCGTGGACTTGAACGCCTCGAACTCGGCCGGCTCGCCCCAGTCCGCGACGTAGGTGCTGTAGTACGTGTCGCCGCCGTGCACGACCAGCGTGACGCCGGCTTCGTCGAGCCGGGCCCAGAACGGGTCGTACACGGGATCGGCGGGCGAGCGGCCGCCGGCCGGGGTCATGATCGGGCCGGGCACCACCACCACGAAGCGCGCGTCGCGGTCGATCGCCCAGTCGAGCTCGGCCACCAGGTTGTCGGGGTCCGTGAACGACAGCATCGGTGCCGCGAAGATGCGCTCGCGGTAGGCGAAGCCCCAGTCCTCCTCCAGCCAGCGGTTGAACGCCCGGAACGCGGCGCCGACCGCGGGGATGTCGTCGCGCAGGGCCTGTTCCATGCCGACGCCGAGCGTGGGCAGGAAGATCGCGCCCTGCATGTGCTGCGCGTCCATGACCTCGAGCCGCGCGTCACGGTCGCGGTACTCGGGGTGGTCGTCCATCGGGTCGAGCTCGCCGAAGAGCTGCGCGACGTTCTGGCCCTTCGGGTTGCGGCCGCGGAAGTAGTCGTCGAGCGCGCCCGGCTTCGAGACGGGGTCGAAGGTCGGGTTGGGGATGAAGCGGTTGACCCGGCCGCCCACGAGGAAGCGGGTCCTGCCCTCGATCTCGGCCCACTGCATCGTCCGCTTGCGGAACTCCGGCTCGAGGTGGCGGGTGAAGGCGTCGGTGGGCTCGTAGTAGTGGTTGTCGCAGTCGAACAGGGCGAAGTCAACGGTGCTCATGCAGGTGATCTTCTCAGCGGGGGGCTCGCCCGGTCCAGGCGAGGAACGCCTCGGTCGGGGAGGCGTCGGCCGGCGCCTCGGCCTCGGGCCCGAAGACCGTCGCCCCCCGGACGGCCTCGGCCGGGAGCGGGTCGATGTACGAGTGGGAGAACGCGATCACCGGCTCCGGGACCTCCACGGAGATGCCGGCCGCGGTGGCGACATCCCAGGCGTGCACGTAGAGGTCGATGGCCGGGAACGCGAGGCGGTCGGCGACGGTCCGGCGCCCCATGGGGGTGTCCAGCTCGAGGTCGAGGTCGGCGCCGTCGAGCGCGGCCCGGGCTTCGGCCGCGATCGCGTGCCAGTACCTGCCGGGCTCCCCGTCCACGAGGTCGGCGGGGCGGGCCACGTCGGGCCAGGTGGGCTGCTCGCCGTGCAGCACGCTGATCCCCATCCGGATCGAGGAGCCGAGGTGGCCGAGCACATCGAGCGCGGTCCATCCGGCGTCGGGCGAGGGCCGGTCCCAGTCGGCGGGCTCCAGGCGGTCGACGACGGCCCCGAAGAAGTCGAGTCCCTCGTCGAACACGACGTCGGACCGTGGCGTGGCCGGGCTCGGGTCGGTGGTCATGTCACACTCCCAGTCGGTCGAGGCTCTCGTGCGCCTGCACCGCCGATCCGAGCCGGTGGACGAAGGTCTCGACGACCGCCCGCTCGACGCGCTGCGTGATGCCCCACATGAAGTAGCCGTAGACGAGCGCCCGACGATACGCCTCCCACGCGTCGGCCTCGGTCGGCGGGGTGCCGCCGTGCGCACGAACCGCGTCGAGGTAGTGGTCGAGGAGCGCGCGCTCGTGGGCGTCACGGTCGGCGACGGCGAGGACCGCACCCACGTGGTACGCCACGTCGAGCTCCCACGCGCCCCACTGCACCACTTGCCAGTCGATGAGCCCGGGCCCGCCGTCGGGGTCGAGGTAGAGGTTGCCCGCGTGCGCGTCGCCGTGCACGAGGCAGTCGGCCGCGCGGGCGCTGTGGTCGGCGAGCACGCCGAGCCCGGCCCGCAGGCGGTCGGCCCGACGGAGCTCCGGCGCGAGGCCGTCGGCCCGGCCGTCGTCGAGCTGAGCCTGGAGACGGTCCTCGGTGACGTACCCCAGGTACCCCGCGAGACGGGGGGCGAGCCATTCGGTGTCGGTCGCCGTGATGGCGGCGCGGTCGGCGGTGTGGAGGCGCGCGAGCTGCTCGAGCGTCGCCGCCGTCTGGTCGACCGTGTACGGGCTCAGCGCGGTGAGGAACGTCGAGCCCCCGGCCACGAGGTCCTCCATGAGGATCAGCCCGTGGCCGGACTCGGGGTCGATGCCCGTGTGCACGCACGGGGGCACGCGCACCGACAGGAGGGGGGCGACCTCGGAGTAGAAGCGCACCTCCACCTGGCCGAGCGACGCGAACGACGCGCTCTCGGGCGAGAAGTAGCCCTTCACGCAGAGCGCGTCGGGGGCACCCGACGGGTTGGCCTCGTACTCGACGGCGAAGCGCACCTTCGACGCAATGGTCACGAGCTCCTCGGTGACCGAGGTGGCCGCGACCCGGACGCCCGGGTACCGGGCGCCGAGCACGTCGTCGAGCCAGGAGGGAGAGCACACCTCCGCCAGGTCGAGGGGGGCGGGGCTCACCATCCGAGGCGGTCCCGCGCGATCCGGAGCCCGAGGTTCGACTCCCAGTCGAGCGCGTTCGGCGAGCCCAGGATGAGCATGGTCCGGAACGAGAGCAGCCCCACCTGGAAGCCGGTGAACACCTCGTACCAGGTGAGGTCGCCGGCGCGCTCGCCGACCCGGTCCTCCCAGAAGGCGATGGTCTCGTCGCGGGTCCCGAGGCCGTCGAGGCGGACGAGGTTGCGGCTCGTGCTGTGGAAGTCGTCGAAGTACAGCCACCACCCCAGGTCCATGCGGGTCCCGCTGAGGTTGGCCTGCTCCCAGTCCATCACGCCCACGAGCCGGAAGTCGTCGCCGAACATCATGTTCCCGACGCGGGCGTCGCCCCAGGTGAACCCGTTCGCGGCGTCGGCCGGGATGTTCGCGCCGAGCCACTCGTACATCGCCCACACCGGGTCGGGCGTCTGGTGGTCGGTCGACCAGTCGATCGAGCGGTGCCAGTACTCGAGCTGCTGGTCGACGCCGCGCGCGCCGAGCTCGGGTTGGTCGAGGAACGCGAACTCGTCGACCGGCACGCGCGCGATCCGGCACAGCTCCTCCATCGCGCTCTCCCACGCGACGCGCCGTTGGGCCGGGGTGCCGTCGAAGAGGAAGCCCTCGATGTTGTAACCCGGGAAGCTGATCGGGACCCGCCCCTTCAGCTGACCCATCACGAAGAACGGCACACCGATGACCTCGGGGTCGTCTTCGTAGAACAGGGCCTCGGCGACCTTCACGCGGTCCGCGCGGTGCAGCGCGTCGATCACCACGTACTGCTTGTGGAAGTCGGGCTCGCGGAACAGCCGGACCTTGTCGGGGTGGGTGCGGGCGACCAGATCGCGGGTCTGCCCCGTGCCGTCGGCCGTCCACTTCGCGCTGAACAGCACGGTGCCGCTCGAGGTGCCCGCGCCGTCGGGGATCCGCAGGTCGGTGACCTCGACGCCGGTCACGCCGAGGCGCCGGGCGAGCGTGTCGGCGAGGGCACGTGCGAGCCCGTCGAGATCCAGGGCGCGCTGCTCGGCCGCCTTCGCGAACGTGTCCGGGTCGTAGCCCATCGGCTCGGTCACGGGGCGTTCACCCCCAGACGGCGGGCACGGACGTCGGCCCCCGCTCGTACATGCCGATGATCCGGGGCGGCTCGGCGTCGGGGTCGAGCCGGAGGCCGGGCAGCCGGTCGAGGAGCGCGCTGATCGCCGTCGTCATCTCCGCGCGCGCCACGTGCATGCCGACGCAGATGTGCGGCCCGTTGCCGAACGCGAGGTGCGTCCGCTGCGTGCGGCCGGGGTCGAACTCGTCGGGCCGTTCCCACCGTGCCGGATCGCGGTTGGCCGCGCCGTAGCACTGGTGGGTCACCGCGCCGGCGGGCATGTCGACGCCCTGGATCGTCACGTCCTCCCAGAGGTACCGGGAGAACACCGGATCGGTGGGCATCCAGCGGACGCCCTCCTCGATGACAGCCGGGAGCAGCGTGCGGTCGACGCGCACGGCGTCCACCAGCTCGGGTCGCGCGAGCATCGTCGCGAGCGTGGTCCCCATCTGCTTCCAGGTGGTGCCCGAGCCGGCCGCCATCAGCAGGAACGAGAACGAGAGGATGTCGGCGTCGGACAGCACGTGCGTCTCACCGCCCTCGGTGAGCTCGGCTCGCGCGAGCACGCTGATGAGGTCGTCTCCCGGCTGCGCGCGCCGTGCCTCCAGGATCGGGTGCACGATCTGCATGAAGCGCTGGACGCTCTCCCCCTGCCCGCCCGAGGTGACCGCGGCCCGGATGTCGAGCGCGTCGTCGATCGACACCCCGAAGCTGCCGCAGATGGTGAGCAGCGGGATGGCCGCGCAGAACTCGACGTTGAGGTCGGCGCGGCCGTTCGCCTCGATGGCGTCGATCAGCGCGTGCACGGTCGTCTCGATCCAGTTCCGGATCCACCACTGCGCGCGTGCGGGGACGAACGACGGTTGCACGAGGGCGCGGTAGCGGCGGTGCCGGTCGCCGTCCATGTACAGGATGCTGCTCTCGTGGAGCGCTCGTTCACCCTCCGCCGGGTCGGGCGGGGCCATCCGGAACACCTCGGGGTTGCGGATGATCGCATCGCAGGTCTCGAAGTCGAACACCGAGAAGTGCACGCGCTCGGGCTCCGGGAGGCCGTGGAAGAACTCCTCGCCCTGGAACCCGACGAGGCGACCGACGGTCCCCGCGTGGACCGGGCCGGTCTCGCGCAGGCGGTGGAACTCGGGGTACGGATCCTCCTCGAACGCGCCGCCCTGCTTGGTGTAGACGCTGCTGCGCAGGTCGAAGAGCTCGCGGATGCGCGCGGGGTCGAGCGTGAGGGCGTCGCTCATGACGCGCGCTCGAGGACAACCACGGGGATGACGCGGGTGGTGCGCTTCACGTACTCGTCGTAGTTGGGCCACACGGAGGTCGCGATCGCCCAGCAGCGGTCGCGCTCGTCGCCCTCGACCGTGCGCGCGGTGGCGGTGTACCGGTCGCCCTTCACCTGCACCTGCACGGTCGGGTTCGCCGCCAGGTTGCGGTACCAGTGCGGGTGCTCGGGGGCACCGCCCTTCGACGCCACGAGGATGCAACGGTCGCCATCGGGTCCGAAGATCAGGGGCACCGTGCGCGGCTGCCCGGACTTGTGCCCGGTCGTGGTGAGGAGCAGGCACGGCGCGCCGTTCCACTCGTAGCCGATCTCGCCGTCGGTCTCGCGGTACTTGGCGACGTGCTCGTCGCCGAACATCGTGAGGTCGGGCTGCACGTACTCGCTCATCGGTGCGCCTGTCGGGTGGGGAGCCGGGTCATCTGGCGACGTAGCCGCCGTCGACGGGCAGCAGGACGCCGGTGAGGTTGCGGGCATCGTCCGACGCGAGGAACAGCGCGGCCGCCGCGCAGTCCTCGGCGGTGATGTACCGGCCGAGCGGCTGGAGCGACGCGACGGATTCGAGGTACTGCTCGTCGCGCGGCGCGAACGCGTCGTCGGGATCGAAGAGGGTGAAGTTCGTGAGCGGCATCGCGCCCGGGCAGATCGCGTTGACCCGGATGTCGAACGGGGCGCACTCGATGGCGAGGCCCTTCGTGATCTGGTTGACCGCACCCTTGGTCGCGCCGTAGACGACGCTGCCGAAGCCGACCATGCCCGCGACGGAACCGGTGTTGACGATCACGCCGCCGTCGCCCTGGGCCTTGAACCGGATCACCGCGTGCTTGCAGCCGTGGAAGACGCCGCCGAAGTTGATGTCGGTGAGGCGGCGCCAGTCGGCCTCGGTGGAGTCCTCGAACGACGCGCCGAGCTTCATGCCGGTGACGCCGGCGTTGTTGAACATCACGTCGAGCCGGCCGAACCGGGCCACGGCCGCGTCGACCATGGCGGCCACCTCGTCCTCGACGGTGACGTCGCAGTGCTGTGCGACGGCGGTGCCGCCGGCTTCGGTGACGAGGCGCACGGTCTCGGCCGCCCAGTCGTCCACCACGTCCGCGACGAGGACGCGCGCGCCCTCCGCGGCGAATCGCAGGGCCGAGGCCCGACCCACACCCGATCCCGCGCCGGTGATGACCACCGACCTGTCCGAGAACCTGTTCACGCGACTACCTCCCCGAGCTTCAGCTCGATGATCCGGTCCCAGTCGTATCCGAGCGCGAGCAGCACCTCGTCGGTGTGCTGGCCGTGCTCGGGTGCCCGCCGCAGCGCGGTCGGCTGCTCGTCGAACTGCACCGCGCCGGTGGGCAACGCGAAGTGTGCGTCGCCGTCGTCCACCGTGGCGATGTACCCGTTGGCGATCACCTGGCGGTCGTCGGCCATCTCGGTGACCGTCTGGAACGGCTCCCACGGGAACTGCTCGTTCGCGAACGCCTCGCGCCACTGGTCGAGCGGGCGGCTCGCGAACACGACCTCGAGGGCCTCGATGCACTCGACCTTGTGCTCGGCCCGTGTCCGGATGTCCGCGAACCGCGGGTCCTCGGCCAGGTCGGGCCGCCCGACGGCGCGACAGAGGTCGGGCCAGTAGCGGTCGGGCTGGAGGAAGCACAGCGAGAGGAACCGGTCGTCCGCGCACCGGTAGGTCGCGGTGAGCGGGTTGGGCGGGAGCACGCGCTGACCCGGCTCGGGGAGCCGGGCCGGCTGGAACGTGCCCTGGAGCGCGGCCATCACGTCGGAGGCGAGCATCCACATCGCGGTCGACAGGAGCGACACGTCGACCACCGAGCCCTCGCCGGTGCGCTCCCGGCGGAACAGCGCGGCGGCGATGCCGAACGCGAGCTGCACGGCGCCGTTGCGGTCGCCGAGCGCGCCCCGCTGGCCGATCGGCTCGGGCATCCCCTGGGGCGTGAGGGTGGCGCCGAGGCCACCGCGGGCCCAGAACGCGGTGGCGTCGTACGCGGGCTTCGATGCGTCGGGGCCGCGCACGCCGTAGCCGTGGCCCCGCGCGTAGACGATCGACGGGTTCACGGCCCGCAGGTCGTCCACCCCGAGGCCGAGGCGATCGAGGCTCGCGGGCAGCGAGTTCGTCAGGAACACGTCGGCGTCCGCCACCAGCTTCAGCAGGATCTCCCGTCCCTCGGCGGACTTGAGGTCGAGCGCGACGCTGCGCTTGCCCCGGTTCGCCATCTCCCAGGAGACGTTCACCGTGCCGCTCGACGCGCCGATGCCCTGCGTGGCGAGGCCCCGGTAGCCGTCGCCGGTGACCGGGTGCTCGATCTTCACGACGTCCGCGCCCCAGTCGGCGAGCAGCGCCCCCGTGACCGGCACGAACACGAACTGCGCGACCTCGACGACGCGCACGCCGCCGAACATGTCGACGGACGGTTCGCTCGGCGCGCTCACGCGCCGGGCGCCGGCGGTTCGGCCGGGGTGAAGCGGTACAGCTTCTCGGCGTTGCCCCGCAGGATCTTGTACTGCGTCTCGGGGGCGAGCCCGGCGTCGTCGAGCAGCTTGCGGGCCACGCCGATGCAGTCGGGCCAGGTGGTGTCGCTGTGCGGGTAGTCGGTCTCGACCATCACGTTGTCCTCGCCGATGATGTCGAGGCTGCGCAGCCCTGAGCTCTCTTCGATGAAGCAGCCGAAGATGTGGTTGCGGATCGTCTCGCGCACGTTCAGCGTGTCGAGGTTCGCCATCACCTGCTCGGTCTGGACGTCGTTGTTGTAGAAGCTCGTCGACGTGGTCTTGGCCCAGTGGCGCTGCTTGTCGATGACCTGCTCCGCGCGCTCGATGAAGTACGGCATCCAGCCGATGTTCCCCTCGGACAGCGCGATCTTCAGGCCCGGCATCCGTTCGAAGCAGTCGGAGAAGATCCAGGCCAGCATCGTGCCCGCGGCCCGGATGCCGCCGAAGGTGAGGTTGGCCAGGCCCGGCGCGTCCGACGAGATCACCGGCATCGTCGACGACGACCCGACGTGCATCGACACCACCATCTGCAGGTCCTGGGCGGCGGCGAGCACCGGGTCCCAGTACCGGTTCGGGTCGTGGATCGTGGGCAGGCCGAGCGGCTCGGGGTTCTCCGAGAACGCGAACGACGTCGCACCCTTCGCCGCGGTGCGCTCCATCTCCTTCGCGGCGAGGACGGGGTCCCACAGCGGGATGATGATGAGCGGGATGAAGCGCCCGGGTGCCGCCCCGCACCAGTCCTCGATCATCCAGTCGTTGTAGGCCTCGATGCAGAGGAGCGCGAGGTCCTTGTCCTCCGCCTCCCAGAACAGCTGCCCGCAGAAGCGGGGGAGCGACGGGAAGCAGAGCGAGCCGAGGATGCCGGCGCGGTCCATGTCGGCGACACGCTGGATGGGGTCGTACGCGGCGGGGCGCATCTCGGAGTACGGCACCGGGTTGGGCGTGAACTCCTCTTTGCGCTTCCCGACCGTGACCGAGAGGCCCGAGGTGGGGAGCCGCTTGTCCTCGTAGTACCAGGCGTCGTCGTCGAGCAGGCGCGGGCCGGCGTCGCGGTGCTTCGCGGGAAGCCGGTCGAACCAGACGTTCGCAGGCTCGATCACGTGGTCGTCGACCGAGACGAGCCAGTCCAGGTTGGGGTCGTTCGCGCTCATGGCATCCCTTTCGGATTCACGCGTGCACCGCATCGACGATGCGGGCGAGCTGGTCGAGCCGGGGGAGGAGGGTGGCGTCGTCGAGCGTGGCGGCCTCGGGCAGCACCACCTGGTCGGCGCCCGCGTCGCGGTAGCGCCGAAGGGCGTCGGCGTCGCTCGGGTGACGGAAGGGGCACACGCTCACGCGGATCTCGGCGCGGGTGCGACCGTGGGCCGCGAGGACGTGCTCGAGGGCCGCGAGCCGGTCGGCGAACGTGGCGACGTCCACGCCGAAGGCGTACCACCCCTGGCCGACCCGGGCCACCCGCTCCAGCGCGGCGTCGCTGTGACCACCGACGTGGATCGGCGGGTGGGGCTGCTGCACGGGCTTGGGGTAGGCCCGGCACGGCGCGAGGTCGTAGCCGTCGTCGTGGTACTCGGAGACGGCGTCGCTCCACAGCGTGCGCACGACCGCGAGGTTGCGGTCGGCCAGCCGGCCGCGGTCCTCGCGGCGCAGGCCGAGGGCCTCGAACTCCCCGCGGATCCAGCCCACGCCGACGCCGAGGTCGAGCCGTCCTCCGGAGAGGTGGTCGACCGACGCGGCCTCCTTGGCCAGGAAGAGCGGCTGGCGCTGCGACACGAGCGTCACCCCGGTGCCGAGCCGGATGCGCTCGGTGGTGGCGGCGAGGAAGGCCAGCGCGGTGAACGGGTCGAGCGATCCCGTCTCACCCCAGGGAACCCGGGGCGCGCCCCGTGCGGGGTCCGGATCGAAGGTCACCACGTGCTCGGGCACCCACAGGGACGCGAAGCCGCGGGCCTCGGCCGCGGGCCCGAGGGCGGCGAGCAGGCCGCGGGTCGCGGCCGGGGTGGCGGTGGGGGCGAACAGCCCGACGTCCATGCGGATCCGTACGGTAGGGCGCTAGGATTTCAGCATCGATCGTGGGATGCTAGCGACACCGTAGCCAGGGCCCCCGAGCCGGTCAACCCGCGCGCGCGGACCCCACGGCTCGGGCTACAGGTCGGGGAGCGGGCTCGGCAGCACCGCGCCGAGGGCGCCGCCGTCCACCTCGAGCAGCTTGCCGGTGACCCACGCGGCCGCGGGGGACGAGAGGTAGAGGACCGCGGCGGCGATGTCCTCCGGGGTGCCGTTGCGGCGCATCGGCGTGTTCTGCACCATCGCGGCGCGCGCGTCCGCACCCTTCTCGTCGAGCCACCACCGCAGCGCCTCGGTCTCGATCGCGCCCGGCAACACCGCGTTGACCCGGACGCGCGGCGCGAGGTCGCTCGCCATGACGCGCGTCATCTGCGCGAGCGCGGCCTTGGTGACGCTGTGCGTGAGCGACCCGCGGTTCGCGTTGGTGCCCGCGACGGAGCCGATGTTGACGACGGCGCCGCCGTCGCGGTCGAGCATGTGGGGCACCGCCAGCCGCACGAGCTCGAGCGGGGCCGACACGTTGAAGTGGAACGACGCCTCGAGCTTGCGGCTGTCCGTGTCGAGCGTCGGCTGGGACGTCGAGCCGCCCGCGTTGTTGACCACGAGGTCGACGCGGCCGAGCTCGGTCACCGTCCGGTCGACGAGCGTGGCGAGGAAGGCCAGGTCGTTCACGTCGCCGGGGACGACGAGCGCGCGCCGGCCGTGGGTCCGGACCCGCTCGGCCACATCGGTGAGCGCCGACTCCGTGCGCGCGGTCAGCACGACGTCGGCGCCGGCCTGCGCGTAAACGGTGGCGATGGCGGCGCCGATGCCCCGGCCCGCGCCGGTGACGATGGCGACGCGGTCCGTCAGGAGGAACTGTTCGAGGATGCCCATGCCGGGAACCTACGGCGTTGCGCCGGGGTCCGGGCTAACTTCCCGACATGGAGCTGACGGGAACGGGCGTGTGGTCGGGCGAGCTCCGCTTCGGCGACCCCGCGGAGGCGGCCGCGTGGGTGGTCGAGCTCGAGGCGCTCGGGTACGCAGCGGCGTGGATCCCCGACCTCGGCGGCGACCTCTTCGGCCCGTTCTCGAACCTGCTCGACGCGACGTCGACGATGACGATCGCGTCGGGCGTGTGCAACGTGTGGCACCACCCACCGACCGAGGTGGGCGAGTGGTGGGCCGGGCTCCCCGAGGCGCACCGCCGGCGCGTGATGCTCGGCATCGGGATCAGCCACGGGCCGCTCATCGGCGACACGTACGGTCGGCCGCTCGCGACCATGACCGAGTACCTCGACGGCCTCGACGCCGTGGGCTTCCCACAGGACCAGCGCTGCATCGCCGCGCTCGGGCCGAAGATGCTCGAGCTCGCCCGCGCCCGCACCGCGGGCTCGCACCCCTATCTCGTGCCGCCCGAGCACACCGCGTACGCGCGGTCGATCCTCGGGGACGGCGGGCTCTACGTCGAGCAGAGCGTGGTGCTCGAGACCGACGCGGCGACGGCGCGCGCGCTCGCCCGCAACGCCGTCGCCTTCTACCTGACGCTGCCCAACTACGTGAACAACTGGAAGCGGCTGGGCTACACCGACGACGAGATCATGGGTTGCGACGACCGCTTCATCGACGAGATCTTCGCCTGGGGCGACGCCGACGCGATCCACGAGCGGCTCGACGCGCACCGCGCCGCCGGCGCCGACCACGTGTGCATCCAGGTGGTGAACCCGCCCGAGGTCGCCGCCATCGAGACCTGGCGCGCGCTCAAGCCGTAGCGGTCCCGAGCATCACGGCGACGAAGCGCACCGGCTCGTCGCCGACCACGTACCAGCGGTGGTCGGTGCCGCGCTGGACGACGGCGTCGCCCGGCCCGAGCTCCGTGGTGACCCCGTTCGGTAGGTCGAGGCCGAGGCGGCCCGAGAGCACGATGTCGACGTCCACGGTGGGGGTCTGGTGCCAGCCCGCGTCCGACGGCGGTCCGGGCGGCATCTCGACACAGCGGAACGACGCGCCGCCGGGTGGCAGGTCGAGGGTCCACCCGCCGTCGGGGTCCCCGCCCTGGGTCACGGCGGCGAGGGGACCACCGGTGTGCCACACGTCGTCGAGCCGGGTCCCGCCCGCGGCGAGCCCGACCGACGTGGCGCGCTCGACCGCGCTGTCCCCCTCGGTCACGAGCCGGCGCAGGCCGTCGCCGGGTGTGACGGTCAGGGCGGGCGTGGGACCGCCGTCGGCGCCGGGGCGGAGCATGGCGACGAAGTAGGTGCACGGCGCGTCGCCGGCGACCCGCCAGCGGTGCCGGGCGCCGCGCTGCACCACGAAGTCGCCCGCGCGCAGGACCGACTCCGTGTCGTCGCCCATGCCGAGCACGATCTCGCCGTCGAGCACGACCACGAGGTCGAGCGTGTCGGTGGCGTGCAGCCCGGGCGTCGTCGGGTCGTCGCCCTCCACCGCCAGCCACTCGCCGGTCGAGGGGAGCCGGATGATGCGGGCCGACATCCCGCCGGGAGGGGGCTCGAGCGGGAAGCCCGCGTCGGTCCGCTCGTACGCGTCCTCCACGGTGCGCAGCGGCGCCCCGAGCCACAGCAGCTCGGTGACCCCCACGCCGCCGGGGATGTCCACGGTCAGGGACGCCGGACCGTCGGAAACGATCCCGTCGGGCCCGGTGACCACGCGTCGGCCGAAGTCCATGTGCGCTCCCTCGCTCGTTCCCCGGTGTCCGGGAAGCCGTGATAGCACGTACGCAACCGGACCGCCGTCGAGGGAGCAGTCGTGGGCGTCAACCAGCGCAACCAGATCGTCATGTCCGACGCGGAGGTCGCGGCCTTCATCGAGCAGAGCCGCACGGTGACGATGGCCACCAACGGTCCGAGTGGGCATCCGCACCTCGTCGCGATGTGGTACGGCGTGATCGACGGCAAGATCTACTTCGAGACGAAGATGAAGTCGCAGAAGGTGCAGAACCTGCTCCGCGACCCGAAGATCGCCTGCATGATCGAGGCCGGCCTCACCTACGACCAGCTGCGCGGCGTGTCCATCGAGGGGACCGCGCACATCATCGAGGACACCGACGACCCCGAGTACTGGGCCGCGGCGGTGAGCGTGTTCGAGCGCTACAACGGCCCGTACTCGGAGGAGATGAAGCCGTTCGTCGACGTCATGATGAACAAGCGGGTCATCGTGCGGGTCGACCCCGAGCGCGTGCGCTCGTGGGACCACCGGAAGCTGGGCATGGACGCAATGCCGCTCAACGGCTCCACCGCCGAGCACGTGGGCAACGAGGGCTGACCCTCAGCGGCCCGTCCCGCTCGGCGGGCGCTTCTCGAAGAACGCGGTGACGCAAGCGGACGATACGACCTGGCGGTGACGTCGGCGTCGGTGGCGGAACGGGGACGCCTCGGTCAGACTCCGCGCGCATGGAGACGAACGAGCGCACCGAACGAGTCGACCTGGCCGCCGTGTGGGGCCAGTTCTGTGGCCTGCTGAACGAGGCGGGCGACGTGATCACCCGCGACGGGCGACCGGACGATCCGCTCGACCGGGCCGAGGGCTTCCGCATGCTCACCCGGCTGATGCGCGGCGCGCTCGAGACCTATCTGGAGCACTCCGACCCGAGCCACCCGGACCTGGTCTGCACCTGTCACGAGACGATCAAGATCGTGGCCGAGAACCCGGACAACCTGTACCTGGGTGCGGCCCTCGACGGGAGCCGCGAGTACCGGGTCTGGGGGACGCGGGGCGACGCGCGCTGGATCAGCTTCAACACCTTCGCCGGCGGGGGGTTCGGAGGGGGCGGGGCGGGAACGGGGACCACGCTGCACGAGCACCAGATGGCGTTCGGGCCCGACGGCGCGTTCGAGGTGATCCTCTCCGGGCGGGAGCACCCGGGAACCACCTGGCTGCCGATCGTGCCCGACACGAAGTCCCTCACGATCCGCCAGACGTTCGCCCGGAAGGGCATCGACCGGCCCGCCGAGATCCACATCGAGGTGCTCGACGGCGACGCCGCACCACCGCCGCCGCTGCGCGAGGAGACGGTGGCCCGGGCACTGCTCACCACGGGCCACTACATCCGGGCCGTGGCCGAGATGGGCGCGTCGTGGGCCGACCGGAGCGCCCGCAATCCCAACGTGTGGATCGACGCGCAGGACGACGACACCAGGGCGTTCAAGGACCCCCAGATCACCTACCACCAGGCGTACTTCGACCTCGTCCCCGATGAGGCGCTCGTGGTCGAGTTCACGCCACCGCCGTGCGACTACTGGATGATCGCGTTGCACAACCACTGGATGGAGACGCTCGACTACACGCACCACACGATCACGCTCAACAACCACACCGCAGAGGTCGAGCCCGACGGCTCGGTCCGGTGTGTGATCGCGCCGCGCGATCCCGGCGTCCCCAACTGGCTCGACACCGCCGGCCATCTGCGCGGTCTCGTCGGTGTGCGCTGGGTCGGCGACGACGTGCCCGACGTGCTCCCGACGAGTCGCCTCGTCCTCCTCGGCGACTGACCCGCACCGCCGGCGTTCGGCGGGGATGCGTCAGAGTGCGCCGACCACCACGTGCTTGGCCTGCTGGAAGGCGCGGATGCCGAGCACGCCGCGCTCGCGGCCGACCCCGCTGTGCTTGTGGCCACCCATCGGGGTGAACGAGCCCGCCGCGCCCGTGTTCACCTGCACGGTCCCGGTGCGGATGCGTCCGACGAGGTCGAGGCCGACCGCGAGGTCCTGCGTGTAGATCCCGGCCGACAGGTCGTACGGCGAGTCGTTGGTGATGGCCACCGCCTCGTCGAGGTCGCGGTAGCCCTGGACGGTCAGCACCGGTCCGAACACCTCGGTCTGGGCCAGCGGGTTCGCGTTGTCGTCGATGTCGACCACCGTGGCCTCGTAGTAGAAGCCCCGGTCGCGGTCGGCCGGACGTGCGCCCCCGACCACGACGCGGCCGCCGGCGGCGGTGCCGCTCGCCACGAGCCCTTCGATGCGATCCCGGGACGCGGCCGACACGACCGGCCCGAGCGTCGTGGCGGCGTCGCGGGTGTCGCCGATGGTGAGGTTCGCGGCGGCGGCCGCGACGGCGTCGAGCACCGCCGCCTTGTGCCCGTGGGGCACGAGCATCCGGGTCTGGAGCGAGCAGCCCTGGCCCGCGTGGGCGAAGAACACGCCGAACGCGCCCATGGCAGCGGCGCTCGGACCGGCCTCGAGGGCGTCGGGGAGGTAGAGCTGGACGCTCTTGCCGCCGAGCTCGAGGATCAGCCGCTTCATCGACGCCCCCGCCTGGGCCCCGATGAGCCGGCCGACGGCGCTCGAGCCGGTGAAGCTGACGAGGTCGACGTCGGGGTGGGTGGTGAGGATCTCGGCCCCCGTCGGCCCCGCCTCGGTGACGACGTTGAGGACGCCCGCGGGGAGGCCCGCTTCCTCGGCGGCCTCCCCGAACACCGTCGCCTCGAGCGGGGTCTGCGGGCTGGGTCGGAGGATCACGGTGCACCCGGTGGCGAGGGCGGGCACGACCTTCCAGACGTTGGTGGTGAACGGGAAGTTCGACGGGGTGATCGCGGCCACCACCCCGACCGGCTCGTAGGCGCGGATCGAGAGCTTCACGCGGTTGCCGGCCGTGTACTCGTGCAGCGGCAGCTCGTTGTGCTCCCACGCCGGGAGCGAGCGCGCGAGCTGCACGTGGTCGCGGACCGAGCCGAGACCCATGCCGACCTGCATCATCTCGGTGAACGTGCGGGGGCAACCGGCTTCGGCGATCACCGTCTCCACCAGCGCGCCGCGGCGCGCGTCGAGCGCGTCGGCGAAGCGCACGAGCGCGTCGCATCGTTCGTCGGCGCTCATGCGGGGCCACGGACCCGCGTCGAACGCCCGGCGGGCCGCGCCGACCGCGTCGCGGAACTGCTCGGGAGACGCCGCCGCGACCTCGGCGACGGTCTCCTCGGTCCCCGGATCGGTGATCGAGAGCGGGTCGCCCTGCCCCCGCACGAAGGCGCCGTCGACGAAGGGGGTGCGGGCGGCCACGAGGTCGGTCACGGGTCTTCCTCAGGGTTCGGGGCGCTGGTGCTGGCATTTCAGCGAATGTCCTGGCAATCTAGCGATCGCCCGTGGTGGCGGTCAATCGACGGAAGGCGCCGGATGCCGATCACACCTTCTCCCGCCGTGCTGCGGGCCTGCGACGTGCTGGAGCACCTCGCCGCGCACCCGGGCGAGGCGTTCTCGGTGTCGGAGCTCGCCCGCGAGGTGGGGATCCCGCGGGCGACCTGTGACGCCGTGCTCCTCGCCCTGGCCGAGCGCGCCTACGTCGACCGGCGCGACCCCGACCTCCGCTACGCCCTCGGTCCGGCGGCCATCGCGGTGGGCGATGCGGCCCGCGCCTCGGGCTCCCTGTTCGATCGGATCGCGCCCGTGGTCGACGCGCTCGGGCGGGAGACGGGCACGTGTGCGGCCCTGGCCGGGCTGGCCGGCGGCGCGCTGCGGGTCGAGCGGGTCTTCGACCACGGCCCGGCGTTCGGGGTGCGCACGCGGGTCGGCGAGTCGGTCCTGCTGGGCGCGCCGTTCGGGGCGGTGTTCGTCGCGTGGGAGTCCGCGTCGGCGATCGCACGGTGGCTCGACGCCGCGAGCGCGCGCCTGACCGACGACGACCGGCACCGCTACGAGGACGCCCTCGCGGCCGTGCGGGAGCGCGGGTACAGCATCGCGGTGTCGAACGCGCGCGCCGACCTGAGCGATCTGCAGACCGCCGTCCGGGACGCCGCGATCCGGGAGGTCGCGCAGTCCGAGTACCTGCCCGTGGCGCTCGAGCCCGGCGCGGCGCAGCGCGTGAACCAGATGTCGGCACCGGTGTTCGACCGGATGGCCCGGGTGACCGCCCAGGTGATGGTGCTCGGCCCCACGTACGACCTCACCGTCGCGGAGATCGACGCGCTGGCGGCCCGCCTCCTCGCGGCGGCTCGGGCCGCGACCGAGCGCATCGGGGGGGTCGAGCCCGACCCGGCCGAGCGGACCCGACGGGTGGCTTCGTGAGCGACGTGCCCGCGAAGCCGGTTCCCGTCCCCGACGAGCAGTCGGCCGCGTTCTGGGCGGCCGCGGCGAACCACGTCCTGGCGCTCGCGCGCTGCGCGCACTGCGGCACCTACGTCCATCCGCCCGGTGTGGTGTGCCCGGGGTGCCTGAGCACCGACGGGCAGTTCGCGTTCGTGCCCGTGAGCGGCCGGGGCACCGTGCGGTCGTGGACCGTCCTGCGCGATTCGTTCCTCCCCGGGTTCCGCGACGACGTTCCCTTCGTGCTCGTCGACGTGGAGCTCGACGAACAGGCGGAGCTGCGCCTGATCGGGCGACTCGTCGACGGGCCCGAGGCCCCGCTGCGAATCGGCGACCGCGTCACCACCGTGTTCGACTCACTCGCACCCGGTGTGGCGGTGCCGGCGTTCGCCCTCGAGGTGCAGTCGTGAGCGGGGCGTTCACGGCGCGGTCGCAGGTCGCGATCGTGGGGTACGCGCAGAGCCCGATCGTGCGCCACGCGTCCGCACCCCTCGGCGCGATCGCGATCGACACCGTGCTCCGGGCCATCGCGGACGCGGGGCTCACGAAGGACCAGATCGACGGGTTCACGACCGGCTCGCTGCTGCCCACCTCGGGCGCGCACGCCAGCGTCGACGGCGTCTCGATCGTCACCGCGAGCTGGCTGGCCGAGCAGCTCGGGATCGACGCCCGCTTCGCCGCCGGGTTCCAGGGGTTCGGGCAGATCCCGGGCTCGGTGATGCTCGCGGTGAACGCGCTCGCCACCGGCGCGGCCGACTCCGTGGTCGTGCACCGGGCCCTGCACAACCCGCCCCGCGGCCGCTACCACGTGAACCCGATGACCGAGGCCCACGGCGCGATGCAATGGACGGCGCCGCAGGGCTTCTTCGGTCCGCTCGCGATGATCGCCCTGCCCTACAACGAGTACCTGCAGCGGTACGGCGCGTCGCGCGACGCGATGGCGGCCGTTCTCGTAGAGGCGCGGGCCAACGGCGCGCGCATCCCGTGGTCGTACTGGCGCGACAAGCCGATCACCGAGGCCGACTACCTCGCCGCGCGGGTGATCGCGGATCCGATCGGCGTGCTCGACTGCGACATCCCCGTCGACGGCGTTGCCGCGTTCGTGCTCACCCGCGCCGACCGCGCGCAGGACCTGCCGAACCGGCCCGTGTACGTGGCCGGTTACGCGCAGGGCATGCAGCACCGGCCGCGCCTGCCCATGCACTGGCCGCTCGACGACATCATGGACGCCGGGTTCGAGATCGCCCGCAGGCTGGAGGCGTCGTCCGGGCTGGCGCTGCGCGCCGTCGACGTCCCCCAGCTCTACGACGGCTTCTCGCCGTTCGTCTACTTCTGGCTCGAGGCGCTCGGCTACTGCCCGGTGGGCGAGGCGCACCGCTTCGTGCAGGACGGCGGGATCCGCACCGACGGCGGACTCCCCATCCTCTCGGGTGGCGGCGCGCTCGGGAACGGCCGCATGCACGGGGTGCCGCAGATGCTCGAGTGCTACCTGCAGCTGGCGCAGCGCGCCGGCGACCGCCAGCTCGCTTCCGCGACCGTGGGTCTCGCCTGCCACTCTTCTCCCCACTACGGCGGCGCGGTGGTGTACACGGCCGAGCCGCTCTGACCGCCGCCGTCTCGACCGGGAGGAAACCGCGATGAGCCCCACGAAGCAAGCCACCGTCTCGCCGATGGCCGGGTCGCTCGGGGTTCGGATCGACGGCGTCACCCTCGTGCGCGACTCGAGCGAGCAGCTGGTCGAGGCGTTGCGCGCGATCCTCGACGAGCACCTGGTGATCCACCTCCCCGGGCAGGGCGACCTCACGTCCGAGCAGCAGCTGGAGTTCGCCGCGCTGTGGGGTGAGATCGCGATCCACCCGTACGTGCCGTCGATCGAGGGCCATCCGGGGATCATGGAGATCGCCGATCCCACCGAGCTCACGACGGTGTGGCACCAGGACGTCACCCACATGGAGTGCCCACCGTCGGTGTCGATCCTCGTCGCGCGGGAGATCCCGAGCTCGGGGGGCGACACGATGTGGGCGAACCAGTACGCCGCGTACGAGGGTCTGTCGCTCGGGCTGCGCGACACGCTCGACGGGCTGTACGCGGTCCACGAGGGCACGTTCCGTGCCGACGACGCCGGCCTCACGCACGAGTCGGTGACGTCGGTGCACCCCGTGGTGGCCACCCACGACCGCACGGAGCGCAAGGCGCTGTTCGTGAACGCGAACTACACGACCCGGCTCGACGGCTGGGACGCCGACGACAGCGCCGCGCTGCTCGAGCACCTGTTCCGCGCGGCCGTGCGCAACGAGTACACGTGCCGCCATCGCTGGACGGTCGGCGACGTGGTGATCTGGGACAACCGAGCCACCCAGCACTGCGCCGTGGACGACGCCGCACCGGGCGAGCCCCGGATCCTCCACCGCGTCACCGTCGCCGGCACCCAGCCCCACTGACCGCGCCCGGCCGTCCGAGGGGCGGCCGGGAACGTGCACACCCGGCGCGAACTGGGACAGGATGCGCGCCGGACGCGAGGGGGTGGCATGACTGTGCCGACGGCGCCCGGCGGCCCGTTCGCCGGCATCGAGGTGCTCGAGCTCTCGGTGGGCATCGCCGGGCCCATGACCGGGATGCTGCTCGCCGACCAGGGTGCGCGCGTCACGCGCGTCGAGCGCCCGGGCGGCGACCCCTTCGCGACCGAACCATCGTGGTGGGTGTGGAACCGGGGCAAGCGCAGCGTCGCACTCGACCTGACCGACGCGCGCGACCGCGCCGCCTTCCTCGCGCTGGTCGATCGTGCCGACGTGCTCCTGGAGAGCTGCTCGCCCGGCGTGACCGCCCGGCTCGGCATCGACCCCGACACCCTCCTCGCGCGCAACCCGGCGCTCGTCTACTGCTCGATCACCGCGTACGGCACCGACAACGAGCACGCGGACCGTCCCGGCTACGAGGCCCTGGTCGCGGCGCGTACGGGTCGTCAGTGGGCCCAGCGCGGCGGGATCCTCAGCCCCGCGCAGCTCGACCTTCCGGAGATGCCGATCCCCGACGGCGCGGAGCAGGCCGCACGCGACGAAGGGCCCGTCTTCAGCGCGTCGCCGTGGATGAGCCTCAACGGCTTCTACCACGCGAGCCTCGGCATCGCCGCGGCGCTGGTGGTGCAGCAGCGCACCGGGAAGGGCCAGCACGTCGCCGCGACGATGCTCAACCGCGCCGGCACCGGCTCGTCGACGAGCCTGCCCGGGCCGCCGAGCTGGATGACCATGAAAGGCGCACCGAAGGGGCTCTTCGAGTGCGCCGACGGGCGATGGGTGCACCAGTGGCCGTTGAAGCCGCTCACGGTGCTCCAGGCCGCGGAGCACGCGTCGATCGACGACGCGCCGCCGCCCGACTACGCGAAGCGCCGCAGTGATCCCAACCGGATCGGCATGGAGCCCGAGGCGATCATCGAGCTGTTCCACTGGTTCCCGCTGATGCAGGAGGCGTTCCGGAGGTTCCCGGCCGAGGACTGGGCGCGGTGGGGCGCGCGGGTGCTCGAGGGTGTGCAGATCGTGCGCTCGCCCGAGGAGGCGATCCAGGACCCGGCGCTGCTCGTGGACGGGTGTGTCGTCGAGGTCGACGATCCCGAGCTCGGGCCCATCCGCCACCTCGGGCTGCTCACCGACTTCTCGGCCAGCCCGGGCCGTGTGCAGGGGCCCGCGCCCCGGCCGGGCGCCGACGCGCCGGAGCCCGCCCCGCTTCGTGCGCGGGCCGACGCGCCGCTGCCGTGCCATCCGCTCGACGGCGTGGTCGTGCTCGACCTCGGTCTCGCGCTCGCCGGTCCCTTCGCCAGCTCGGTGCTGTCCGACCTCGGCGCCGACGTGGTCAAGGTGAACGCGCCGTGGGACCAGTGGTGGCTCGACACCGCGATCGGCCAGATGGCGAACCGCGGGAAGCGCAGCGTCTGCCTCGACCTCCAGACGCCCGAGGGCCTCGCCGCGCTGCACCGGATGGTGGCCCGGGCCGACATCGTCACCCACAACATGCGCTGGGGCGTGGCCGAGCGGCTCGGGGTGGGGTACGACGACCTGCGCGTGCACAACCCGCGCGTCATCTACTGCCAGAGCCGTGGCTTCGACCGCGTGCGCTCGGCGGCGAACCTGCCCGGCACCGACCAGATGGGCTCCGCGCTCGGCGGCCAGGAATGGGAGGACGGCGGCTGCGGACGCGGCGGCCGCCCGTTCTTCGGCACGTCGATGGGCGACCTCGGCAACGGCTACCTGCTCGCCATCGCCGCGGTGCAGGCGCTCTACCACCGGGACCGCACCGGGGAGGGCCAGGCGATCGGCACGTCGATCCTCAACTCGTGCCTGGCCACACCCATGGCGACGTTCGTGCGCGCCGACGGCTCCGTGCCCGAGCGGGCCCGGCTCGACGCGCTCCAGCTGGGCTTCCACGCGCGCTACCGGCTGTACGAGACCGCCGACGGCTGGCTGTGCCTCGCCGCGGTGGCGCCGCGCCACCTCGACGGGCTGGCGGCGGCGCTCGGCGCCGCGTTGCCGGCCGACGACGCGGCGCTCGCCGCGCTCCTCGAGGCGCGGTTCCGCGAGCGGACGGCGGGCGAGTGGCGCTCCGTCCTCGACGCGCACGGTGTGCCGGCCGAGGTGTCGTCGCCGACGTTCACCCGCCGCGACGAGGACCAGCCGGTCCTCGGCTTCTCGCGCACGCCCGCGCTCGTGGCCGGACCCGCCCCGCGGGTCGGCCAGCACACCGCCGAGATCCTGACCCAGTTCGGGTTCACGCCCGACGAGATCGAGCCGTTCCTCACGTTCGCAGGGAGCCGACCATGACGACCCGCCTCATCTCCGCCGACTCGCACGTCGCGATCAAGCTCGACGCGGTGCGCGAGCGGGTGCCGAGCTCGCTCCACGAGGCCTTCGACGACGCGATCGCGCAGCAGGCCGCGGTCGACGCCGCGCTGAAGGGCGGGAAGCAGCTGTCGCTCGACTCCTTCGACATGGAGGCGATGCGCGACCCCGGCTACTTCGACGCGGCGGCCCGCCTCGCCGCGATGGACCGCGACGGTGTGCAGGCCGAGGTGCTCTACTCCGAGGTGAGCGCGTTCCGCGCCTACGGACTGGTGAAGGGCGACTGGCGGCCGATCAGCCGCGCGTTCACCGACCTGCTCGAGGAGTTCGCCGCGCACGACCCGAACCGCCTCGCCGTCTCGTACCAGGTGCCGATCATCGACATCCCCGACGCGGTTGCCGAGGTCCAGCGCCTCGCCGCCCTCGGCGCGCGGTCGGTGCACCTCCCGAACTTCCCGAGCGAGCTCGGGCTGCCCGACTACCACGACGCGGTGTACGACCCGCTGTGGGGCGCGCTCCAGGAGACCGGCATCTCCATCAGCCACCACCTGGGCAACCGCAACTCGCTCTGGGACGTGTTCCGGCGCGACCCCACCCCCCAGGGCGCGATCTTCACCTCGCTGCCCGCGCTGGCGCTGTCGGAGGTCATCGCGTGGTGGATCCTCACCGGCACGCTCGAGCGGTTCCCCGGTCTCCAGATCGTGTTCGTGGAGCCGAGCCTCTACTGGATCCCCGGCTTCCTCGCGAGCCTCGACAAGAAGGTCGGCCGGGGCTACGACATCCCCGGGATGCGGCTGAAGCCGAGCGAGTACTTCCACCGCAACATGGCCTGCACCTTCATGGACGACGAGGTCGGCTTGGCGGCGCGCCACCTCGTGGGCATCGAGAACATCCTCTGGTCGACCGACTTCCCGCATCCGGCGACCACGTGGCCGCACTCCCAGGAGGTGGTGGCCCGGCAGTTCGCCGATGTGCCCGACGCCGAGCGTGAGCTCATCTGCTCGGGCAACGCCTCCCGCATCTACCGCCTGTAGGCGGAATGCCGGGAGAAGGTGAGTGGTACGCCCCCAGGGACTCGAACCCTGAACCTAGTGATTAAGAGTCACTTGCTCTGACCAGTTGAGCTAGAGGCGCTGGAATGGGCCATGGTACCCGGAGGTTCCGGAGACGGGCGCCCCGAACGGGGGCTGATCTTCGGACCGCCTCGGAAAGGAGCGAACCATGGACGTGGCCATCGCGGGAGGCAGCGGGTTCATCGGATCGGCCCTGATCCGATCGCTCGAAGCCGACGGGCACCGGGTCCTGCGGATCGTGCGTCCGCAGTCGGGAGTCGGGGCGGGCGCCGACACCGTCGCCTGGGACCCGTCGACGGCCCGGATCGACGCGAAGCTCCTCGAGGGCGTGGACGCGGTGGTGAACCTGGGCGGGGTGGGGATCGGTGACAAGCGGTGGACCCCCGAGCGCAAGGACGAGATCCTCCACAGCCGTCTGGTGGGCACCACGTTGCTCGCCAACACCGTGGCGGCGCTGACCGAGCCGCCGCCGGTGTTCGTGTCGGCCTCGGCGGTGGGGTACTACGGCGACCGGGGCGACGAGACCCTGACCGAGGAGAGCGCCCCCGGCGACGACTTCCTGGCCCGGGTCTGCGTGGCCTGGGAGGACGCCGCCCGCCCGGCGGCCACCGCCGGGTTGCGGGTCGCCTGGATCCGCACCGGCATCGTGCTCGACCCCGCGGGCGGGGTGCTCGAGCAGCTCCTCCTCCCGTTCAGGCTCGGCCTCGGCGGACGACTGGGGAAGGG
The DNA here is from genome assembly GCA_041659105.1 of Acidimicrobiia bacterium. Lineage (GTDB taxonomy): Bacteria > Actinomycetota > Acidimicrobiia > IMCC26256 > PALSA-555 > CAIUKV01. The sequence continues at coordinate 14,111 of JBAZYX010000014.1, read as the reverse complement.
CACGCAGTACATGTCGTGGATCAGCCTCCCCGACGAAGTGGCGGCGATCCGCACGGTCATCGACGACCCGAGCCTGGGTGGTCCGGTCAACCTCACCGCGCCGAACCCGGTCACCAACGCCGAGTTCACGGCGACGCTGGGCAAGGTGCTCGGCCGACCGACGTTCCTGCCCACCCCGCTCGCGCCACTCAAGCTGCGCTACGGCTCGGAGCTCGTGCAGCACCTGCTCGTCGACGGTCAGCGCGTGCAGCCCGCGAAGCTCGGGGAGGCCGGGTTCGCGTTCACCCACACCGAGCTCGAGGCCGCGCTGCGAGCCCTGCTCGGCAAGCCGTGACGCGAGGCGACGAGACGCGGATCGAGATGCGTCCCAGCGCCGCGCGTTCGACGCCGTGGGACGCACCTCGAGTGGGGTGACCGAGGGGTTTCGAACCCCCGACCTCCGGGACCACAACCCGGCGCTCTAGCCAACTGAGCTACGGCCACCAAGGAGCATCGATTCTACCCGCCAGGTCGGGTGCTTCCCGGGCCGGAAACCCGGGCCCGGGGCCGCCCGGGAGGTCACCGGGGACCGGCCGGGATGATCGCCGCGTCCGTGCGCAGTCGGTAGCGTCCCGTGATGCCGCACGCGCTGGTCCACATCGGGACCCACAAGACCGGCACGTCGTCCCTCCAGCGATGGGCCGACGAGAACCGGGACGCGCTGCTGCGCGACCGGGGCATCCACGTCTACGAGGGCCGGTACTCCTCGAACCACCTGGAGTTCGTGCTCCTGTGCATGCGCCGCAACCGCACGATTCCCGCCACGGCTCGGCACATCGAGAGCCTGCTGGACGAGTGGCGAGACGAGACCAGGCGGTACATCGGGGAGCAGGTCGCGCACGAGGCGCCGACGCTGCTGGTCAGCGCCGAGGCGTTGTCGCTCCTGCGCCATCCCGACGAGGTCGAAGCGCTCGCGCGGGTGCTCGCGCCCAGGGACGTGACGGTGGCGGTGTGCCTGCGCGACCCCGCGACGTTCCTGAAGTCGTACCGGGACCAGCTCGAGCGGATGGGCCAGCCGCCGAGCCGGTACCCGTCGTCGCACGCCTACGTCGAGCCGGACTCCTGGCTCGTCCGGTGGGACGAGATGCTCGCGGTGTGGCGGAGCGTCATCGGGGCCGACCGGGTCGTCGCCGTCGGCTACGAGGACGCCGTCGACGAGCACGGCTCGACGATCCCGGGTGTCCTGGACGCGCTCGGCGTCGACCTCGCCGGCCTTCCGTCGTGGGAGGAGTACCGCGACAATCCGACGAGCGTGCCCGCAACAGCCGCACCGCCACGGCCCCGGGGGGCACGCCGCGTGCTCGCGGGCGCACGGCGGAAGCTCGGCCGGCGACGGGGGTGACGCGTCCGGCCGGCACCACGTCGTCTCGACGGCGCGCCCGCTCCCCTTCGAACCCACCCTCGGTCGCGCGCACCCCCGGCAGGACTCGAACCTGCGACCTTGTCATTAGAAGTGACTTGCTCTGTCCATCTGAGCTACGGGGGCGGGTCGGCACAGAGCGTACCGTCGTTCCTGTTCGGCAGAAGGGCGACCTCGGCGTCGCGCATGCGATCGCCGATCTGGCCGAGCAGGGGTTCGTGGTGCTCACGGCACTCTGCGAACACGCGCCGTTCGACCTCGTCGGCTACCGGGACGGCGCGTTCATTCGTGTGCAGGTGAAGTACCGGGCGGTTCCGGCGATCGGTCTCGTTGTGAGTGACACCGAGTCGCAACCGCCAGGAGCGAAACGTCCTCGTGGCCGATGAGTTTCGTGCCATGCCGGCCTCGATGCGGCTTGGGTGAGAGTGCGACCGCGGTGGTGTCTTGGCGCTACGGGCGCATGAGGCCGCGGCCGGTGACCAGCGGCAGGTCGAACGGGGTGAGAAGGCCGGGCTCGGCCGCGCACACGGCCGGGACGGCGTTGAGGACGCGCATGGCCGTGGCGAGCAGGCCGCCGGTGTTGTGGTCGCCGTCCTCGCCGGTCATCGAGAGGTCCATGCGGTAGTTGGGCGACCCGAGCACCTCGATGCGGTAGCCGCCGCCGTCGGGGCCCTGCTCCCAGTCGGGCGCGAGATCGTCGCGCAGGCGCGTCACGTGCTCGACCACGATCGCGGGGCGGCCGTTCACGATGCCGCGCACCTCGAACCGCAGCGCGGCCGCAGTGCCGGCCTCGACGGTGCCCGCGTCGATCGTGAAACTCTCGGGTGCGGCCCGCCGCTCGTAGGTCTCGGTGATGTCGTCGAGCGCCACGCCGAGGCCGTCGGCGATGAGGTGGATCACGCAGCCCCACGCGTACGACAGCACCCCCGGCAGCAGCAGGAACGGGATCTCGTCCATCGGCTTGCCGAACCCGAACGTGTCGAAGATGACCGTGGGCTGGTTGTAGGTGTCGTAGTTGAGGATCTCGGCGATGCGCACGGAGTCGACCCGGGAGGAGAACCCGGTGAGCGTGAGCGGGATCAGGTCGTTCGCGAACCCGGGGTCGATGCCCGAGGTGAAGCACGAGGTGCCGCCGTCGGCGCAGGCCGCCTCCAGCTTCTCGACCATCGTCCGGTCGGCGCTCGGCGGGTGCAGCAGTGCGATGACCGACGTCGACACCACGTTCTTGCCGGACCGGAGGAGCGCGCACATCTCGTCGACGGCCTCCATGGGCCGCAGGTCGCCGGTCGAGTTGTGGCAGACGACGTCGGCGTCGAGCGCGAGGATCTCGTCGAGGCTGTTGGTGGCGGTCACGCCCACCGGCCCGAGCCCGCACAGCTCGCCGGCGTCGCGGCCGGCCTTGTCGGGGCTGTGCACCCACAGCCCGACGAGCTCGAGGTCGGGGTGCTCGACGATGGCCCGCAACGCGAGGGTGCCCACGTTGCCGGTCGCGAACTGGATCACGCGGTACGGCATGCGGGGAATCTGACACACGCGCGGGCTTCGGCGCCTCGCGCGCCGTCTCGCCGGCCCGTGGGCCACACTGGGGTCGTGCGGGTACGGGTGCTCATCGTCGTGGTCGCGGCGGTGCTCGGGACGTTGCTCGCGTCCCCGCCGGCCGGGGCGAAGGGTGGCCCGGGCGCGACGGCTCCCCCGGGGTCCGACCCGTTCGCGACGGTCAACGAGTCCATGCGGGCGCGCGTCCGCGCCGACGGCCTGGAGGGAGGCATGGTCCTGGTCGTGCGCGATGGCTCGATCCTCGACCAGCAGCACTACGGCGACCTCGGCGGCGACACCGCCATCCCGATCGCCTCGGCCAGCAAGTGGCTCACGTCGGCGACGCTGATGACGCTGGTCGACGAGGGCCGGCTCTCCCTCGACGACTCGGTGTCCGACCACCTCCCGGGGTTCGGCGGCGCGAAGAAGGCCGTGAAGGTGCGCCATCTGCTCTCCCACACCTCGGGCCTCGAGTACGACGGCTGCATCGCGGACACGGGCACCACCACGGAGGCGTGCACCGCGCGGATCGCGGACGGGGCCGACCCGAGCGCGCGGCCCGGCACGCGGTTCGAGTACTCGAGCGTGGGCTACGAGGTCGCGGCCCGCATCGTCGAGGTGCTCACCGGCCAGTCGTTCGAGGACGCGTTCGAGGCGCGCATCGCCCGCCCGCTGGGGATGACGGCGACCCGGTTCGACACGTTCGGCGGGGAGCGGATCCGACATCCGCAACCGGCCGCGTCCGCAGTGTCGACCGTCGACGACTACGCGGAGTTCGTGGCGATGATGGCGAACGGCGGGACGGTGGGGGACCGGCGGATCCTCGCCGCCGACTCCGTGGCCGAGATCGAGAAGGACCAGGTCGCCGGCATCGACACCCGCGACGACGGGGCCGTGCAGACCACCGGCATCCCCACCTACGGGCTCGGCGTCTGGCGCGACGTCGTCGGTCCCGACGACCAGATCAAGGTCGTCAGCGGCAGCGGCGCGTACGGCTTCTACCCCTGGATCGACCACCGCCACGCGAGCTACGGGATCATCGCCGTGGCCGACCTCTCCCACGGCGCCGAGCACGCCGTCCCCGCGTCGCAGCGCCAGGCGCGCGCGTCGTGGCGCGCGGCGGCGAAGTGGGTGCCCTGAGCGACGGCGCCGCGTCGGGACCGGCTACCGCGCGGTCAGGCGCACGGGGAGCTCCTGGAGCGACACCGTGATCGGGTTGCCGATGCCCTGCACGCTGTACTCGGGCTCCCCGGTCACCTCGACGTCGGCCACGCGCGAGAGCAGCTCCTCGAACATCACCTTGATCTCGCGCTTCGCGAGGTTGGCGCCGAGGCAGTAGTGGATCCCGCCGCCGCCGAAGGTGACGTGTGGGTTGTCGGCGCGGGTGATGTCGAACCGGAACGGCTCCACGAAGGCGCGCTCGTCGCGGTTGGCCGAGGGATGCCAGATGGTCACGCGGTCGCCCGCGGCGATCGGTACGCCCCGGATCTCGGTGTCCTCCGACGCGGTGCGGCGGAAGTACGCAGCGGGCGTCGTCCAGCGCAGGATCTCCTCCACCGCCGTGGGCATGACGGTCGGGTCGCTGCGCAGCTGCTCCAGCTGGTCGGGGTGGTCGACCAGCGCGAGCAGTCCCGACGCGATCGCGTTCCGGGTGGTCTCGCTTCCCGCGATCGTGAGCACGAGGAAGAACAGGTCGAGCTCGAGCTCGCTCAGCTGCGTGCGGGTGCCGTCGTCGTGCTCCACCTCGGCGGTCGTGAGCGTGGTCCACACGTCGTCGGCGGGACAGCGCCGCTTCTCGGCCCCGAGCTCGTGGGCGTACGTGTACAGCTCCGCCTCGAGCGCGGTGCGCTCGGCGGCCGTCAGGCGCGTCCGCGGGTCGGACGACTGGATGAAGGTGTTCACGTTGTCGAACAGCCACGCGCGGTCGGCGACCGGGATGCCCACGATGTCGGCGATGAGGTGCATCGGGAGCTGGTACGCGACCTCCTGCACGAAGTTGCACTCACCGTGCTCGAGGGCGTGGTCGATGATCGACCGGGCCCACGCGCGGGCCTGCTCCTCGAGCATCGCCGTCATTCGCGGGGTGAACCCCGCGCTCACCAGGCGCCGCAGCCGCGTGTGCGCGGGCGGGTCCATGGACACGATCATGGAGCCGCGGCGCTCGGGCGGCATCTCGGGGAGCGACGGGCCCTCGAACGAGCGGAAGCGGGCGGGGTCGCGGCTCACGGCCTGGACGTCGGCGTGGCGCGTGACCACCCAGAAGCCGCCGCCGAGGAAGCGGGCGCTCGGGCTCTCGGGGTGCCACCACACCGGTGCCTCGTCGCGCAGCACGGTGAACACGTCGTGCGGGAACCCGCTGCGGTACAGCTCGAAGTCGGTGAGGTCGATCGTGTCGAGCGCGGGCTCGCCGGGGATCGTGGTCACGGCGTGAACCTAGGGCAGCACAACCGGGAGCTTGGCGAGCCCGCGTACGTTGCTCGAGCGCATCCGCTCCACGCCCGCCTCGTCGATCCCGTACTCGGGGAACCGGTTCAGGAGCTCGTCGAACGCGACGCGCGTCTCGAGCCGGGCGAGCGACGCGCCGAGGCAGAAGTGCACCCCGTACCCGAACGACACGGTCGTGTCGATCTGCCGGTGGAGGTCGAAGAGTCCCGGCTCCTCGTAGACCCGGTCGTCGTGGTTCGCGGCGCCGGTGACGAGGACGACGCGCGCGTCGGCCGGGATCGTCGTGTCGTGGAGCGTGACGTCGCGGGAGGTCCAGCGACCCTGGTAGTGCGACGGGGCGTCCCAGCGCAGCATCTCCTCGACCGCGTTGGGCAGCGCGCTGCGGTCGTTGACCAGCTCGGCCCGCTGCTCGGGGTACCAGGAGAGGGCGACGATGCCGTTGGCGACGAGTCGCGCCACCGTCTCGTGGCCGGCGAACGCGAGCTCGAGCACGCGGGTCGCGAGCTCCTCGTCGCTGAGGTGCCACCCGTTGCCGTCGTCGTCGCTCACCTCCGACGAGATCAGGAGGCTGATCACGTCGTCACCCAGGTTCTGGCGGCGCTCCACGACGATCCCGTAGAGCAGCATGCCGAGCGCCATCTGCGCGGCGGCCGCGTCCTCCGACACCGTGCCGCTGTCATCGCGCGTGAACATCCGGTCGGCGAGGTGGTGGATCTCCTGGCGGTGCGACACGGGGATCCCGAGCAGCTCGCCGATCACCGCGAGGGGCAGCTGGATCGAGAACTGCTCGACGGCGTCGAACCCGGGCTCGCCGACGAACTGGTCGAGGAGATCCGCGCAGTACGCCCGCATGAACGGCTCGAGCCCGTTGACGCGCCGCGGCGTGAACACCCGGCTCACGACCTTGCGGTGCCAGTCGTGCAGGGGCGGGTCCTTGGTGATGAGGAGGTCCTGGCCGGCCTCGCCACCCTCCAGCGTCACGCCGTGCGAGCTGACGAACGTGACGGGGTCCTTGTGCGCCGCGAGCACGTCGGCGTAGCGCGACAGCGCGTAGAAGCCGAGATCGGGGTTGTGGTACACGGGCGCCTCGTCGCGCAGGCGCGCGTACACGGGGTACGGGTTGTGCTGGGTCTCGAAGGTGAAGGGGTTGTAGACGAGCGTCATGCCCGGCCCCCAGGCTCCTTCTGCGCGGCGCCGGCCTGGGTCTCGGCGAACATCTCCTCGCGGTCGAAGCCGGACACCGGCGACTTGGCCGGCCGCAGGACGACGTGCTCCATGTTGATCCCGGGATATGCGCTCAGCGCGAGGTAGGTGTTGACGATCACGTCGGCCAGCTCGTTGCCGTCCATGATCGACGTGTCGGCCATGCCGAGGCTCGTCCACTCCTCGAAGAGCTCGCCCATCAGCTCGGGGTCGAAGCTCATCCCGAACTCGGTGGGGAAGGTCGGGCCGATGGTGATCGTGGTGAACCGGATCTCGGGGTGCTCGGTCCGCCAGCCCCGGACGAGCTCCTCGAGTGCGGCCTTGCTCGCCGCGTAGGGCACGAGGCCGGGACGCGGCGTGCCGACCGAGTCGGACGACAGCACTCCCACCGCCGCTCCGGGCGACAGGTGGGGGAGCGCGGCCTGCACCACCTCGTGGAGCCCCACGAGGTTGGTCTCCAGGACCTGCATCCACTGCTCGCGGCTCGCATCGCGCAGGCGCGAGAGCGGCGACACGCCCGTCGCGTAGATGAGGACGTCGATTCCGCCGAGTGCCTCGACCGCAACTGCGATGACCTGCTCGGCGCCGTCGTGGGCTCGGACGTCACCGGGTACGGCCACGCCGCCGCCGGCCTCGGCGATCGCCTCGGTGAGGTTCTCGGCCCGGCGGGCCGAGAACGCGACCTGCGCGCCCGACCGCACGAAGCACTGGGCGATGGCCTTGCCGACGCCGGACGACGCGCCGACGACGAGCACGCGCGGTGCCGCCATGGAGTTCCCCCTTCGGTGGTGCTGGTCTGTGGTAGCGGTCGTGGTTCCGCTACGCGGTGGCGTTGCTGGCGAGCTGGCCGAGGTCGGTGCCGTGTCCGTGCTGGTGCCGCGTGTCCACGGACCGGATCGAAACGTCGTGCCCGGGTGATTCTGCCCGCAACGCGGCGACCGTGCACAGCTCCTTCGGCCGCACCGAGAACGGGTCGAACGAGTACCAGCGCATGGCGTTCTCGTACGTCATCTTGTTGAGGTCCTCGTCGGACACACCCTGGGCCACCGTCATCAGGTGCTCGCCCGGCGTGGGCCACGACGAGTCGGAGTGCGGGTAGTCGAGCTCCCAGCAGATGTTGTCGATCCCGATCATGTGGCGCATCTGGATGCCGACCGGGTCGTCGATGAAGCAGGTGAGGAAGTGCTCGCGGAACACGTCGCTCGGGAGCTTGTCGCCGAAGTCCTGGCCGGTCCACGCGCGGTGCATGTCGTAGGTGCGGTCGACGCGCTCGAGGAAGTACGGGATCCAGCCCGTGCCCCCCTCGGTGAGCGCGAACTTGATGTCGGGGAACTCCTTGATCACCCGCGACCACAAGATGTCGGCGGCGGCGGTGGAGATGTTCATGGGCTGGAGCGTGATCATCACGTCGACCGGCGCGTTCGGCGCGGTGACCACGAGCTGACCCGACGAGCCGAGGTGCACGGAGATGACCATGTTCAGGTCACACGCCGCGGTCCACAACGGGTCCCAGTACTCGTCGTGGTAGCTCGGAAAGCCCAGCGGCATCGGGTTCTCGGTGAAGGTCAACGAGTGGCAGCCCTTCGCCGCGACGCGCTGCATCTCGTCGACGCAGAGATCGACGTCCCACAGCACCGGCAACGCCATCGGGATGAACCGGTCCGGATACTGCCCGCACCACTCCTCGAGGATGAAGTCGTTGTACGCGCGCACCAGCGCGAGCGCGAGGTCCTTGTCGGGCTCCGTCGCGAACAGCCGGCCGGAGAACCCGGGAAAGCTCGGGAAGTTCATCGACGCGAGCACGCCGGCGGCGTTCATGTCCTTCACCCGCTCGTGCACGTCGAAGCACCCGGGGCGCATCTCGTCCCACGAGGTGGGATCGACGCCGTACTCCTCCCTCGGCCGACCCGCGACCGCGTTGAGACCGACGTTCGGGATCACCGAGTCGCCGAACACCCAGACGTCGTCGCCACCTTCGGTGTGCACCACCTTCGGCGCGCGGTCCTTGTACTTCGACGCGAGGTGGTTGTCGAACAGGTTCGCCGGCTCGACGAGGTGGTCGTCCACGCTGATCAGGATGAGGTCGTCGACGTGCATGGGGTCTCCCTCGGAGGCAGGTCGGTGCGGCGGTGCCGCAACGTTCCGATCGTGCCCGAATCATAGTTCACATCTGTGAACGGGCGTTCAGATGTGCGCTACGCTCACAGCGTGACCGCGACCGGCCTCCGCGAGCAACGTCGGCGGCGACTGCTCGAGTTCAACCGGGAGCACCTGCTCGACGCCGCCGAGGCGGTGTTCGGCGCCCGCGGCTTCGACGACGCCACGATCAAGGAGATCGCGGAGCGGGCGGAGCTGTCGGTCGGGGCCGTGTACGGCATCGTCCAGGGCAAGGAGGACCTGCTGGTCCAGGCCCTCGGCCGCCGCGGCGCGGAGCTCCTCGCGGCGATGGAGGCCCTCGTGGCCGGGCCCGACGACCCCCGGGCCCAGCTGCACGCCCTCGCCGACCTGCAGATCGCGTTCTTCCGCGCCCACCCCGACTTCGGCCGGCTGTGGCTGCGCTGGGCCGGGCCCGGCCGCTGGGGCCTGTCGCCGGCGTCGCTCGACCACGTGGGCGACGACCTCGAGCGGGCCATGGCGGTCCAGTCGGGCCTGATCTGGCGGGGCCAGGCCGCCGGCGCGGTCCGCGCCGGCGATCCCGACGTGCTCGCCCGCATCTTCTCCGGGATCGTGCAGGCCTACCAGGCCACCGATCCCGCCTCGGTCGGGGAGGACGGAGCCGAGCGGCTGCCCCTCGCCGACCTCCACGCCCTCGTCGAAGGAGCCTTCGCCCCGTGAGCACCACCACCGAGTTCCCGCTCATCATCAGCACCGACGACCACCTCGTCGAGCCGCCCGACACGTGGTCGAGCCGCCTCCCCGAGAAGTACCGCGAGGTCGGGCCCCGGATCGTCTACGCCCCGGTCGACTCCACGCCGATCCTCGACGGCGCCGGCTACATCGAGCGGCCCGGCACCGAGGGCAAGCCGGCCGCCTGGTGGTTCTACGAGGACCACCGGTACTCGATCAAGCGCCTCATCGCCGCGGCGGGCTACCCGGCCGAGGAGATCACCACCGACGGCGTCACCTACGACGAGATGCGGCCGGGCTGTTGGCAGCCGAAGGCCCGCCTCGACGACATGACGCTCAACCACGTGGAAGCGTCGCTGTGCTTCCCCAACTACCCGCGCTTCGCCGGCCAGATCTTCCTGAACGCGAACGACAAGGACCTCGCCAAGCTCTGCGTCGAGGCCTACAACGACTTCATGGTCGACGAGTGGTGCGGCGACAGCGGTGGCCGGCTCATCCCGCTGTGCATCGTGCCGCTGTGGGACGTCGAGCTCGCGGCGGCCGAGATCCGGCGCAACGCCGCGCGCGGCGTGCGCGCGGTGGCGTTCTCCGAGTGCCCCAACTGGCTCGACCTGCCGACGATCCACTCCGGCTACTGGGACCCGTTCTTCCGGGCGTGCGAGGAGTCCGGCACGGTCGTCTGCATGCACATCGGGTCGGGCACCAAGACGGTGCGCACGGGCGCCGACGCACCCGAGGCGGTGCACGCGGTGTCGATCTTCACCAACTCCGCGGTGTCGCTGATCGACTACCTGTTCTCGGGCGTGCTCGTGCGGTTCCCCGGGCTGAAGCTGTTCTACGCCGAGGCCCAGATCGGCTGGATCCCGTACGTCGTCGAGCGGTGCGACGACGTGTGGGAGACGCACCGGGGCTGGGCGCACGGGCAGGACAACGTCCCGGAGCCGCCGTCCACCTACTACCGCCGGCAGGTGCACGCGTGCTTCTTCAAGGATGCCGCGGGGATCGGCCTGCTCGACCGCGTCGGCGTCGACAACGCGCTGTTCGAGTGCGACTACCCGCACCAGGACGGTACGTTCCCCCATTCCCGGGAGGTCGCGCAGAAGCTGCTCGGCCACCTTCCCGACGAGACGATCCACCAGATCGTGCGCGGCAACGCGATCCGTCTCTTCGGTCTCGACTTCTAACCCCTGTTTGGACGGTTTGTCGGGCCAGGGCACGACGAAACGTCCAAACACGAATGTGGCGAGGAGCGCCCCATGCACGGTGACGACATGATCCTGGTGAGCGTCGACGACCACATCTGTGAGCCGGCCGACATGTTCGAGGGCCACGTGCCCGAGAAGTACCGCGAGCTCACGCCCCGCGTCGTGACCGACGAGAAGGGCTCGCAGCAGTGGTGGTACGGCGACGTGAAGGGCCGCAACCTCGGCCTCAACGCAGTGGCCGGCAAGCCGCCCGAGTACTTCAACGTCGACCCGCTGTCATACGAGGACATGCGCCCCGGGTGCTACGACGTGCACGAGCGCGTCCGCGACATGTCTGCCGGCGGCGTGCTCGCCGGCCTCAACTTCCCCAACTGGCCCGGCTTCACCGGCCAGGTGCTCGCCTCCGGGCCCGACCCCGAAGTCAACCTCGTGATGGTCAAGGCCTACAACGACTGGCACGTCGACGAGTGGTGCGGCGCGCACCCCGACCGGTTCATCCCCTGCGGGGTGCTCCCGTACTTCGACATCGAGGAGTCGGCGAAGGAGGTCCGCCGCCTCGCCGACAAGGGCTGCCACGCCGTGACCTTCTCCGAGAACCCCGCCGCGATCGGTGCGCCGTCGATCCACTCGGGGGAGTGGGACCCGCTCTTCGCGGCGTGCTCCGACACCGGCACCGTGCTGTGCTGCCACGTCGGCTCGTCGTCGAAGGGCGCCTCGACCACGGCCGACGCTCCCGCGGCGGTCCCGATGTCGATCTCGTCGACGATGTCGATCTACACGCTCGGTGACCTGATGTGGGCCGACTTCTGGAACCGGTTCCCCGACCTGCGGTTCTCGCTCACCGAGGGCGACATCGGCTGGATCCCGTACTTCCTCCAGCGGGCCGAGCACACGCTGCGACGCCACAACGCGTGGATGAAGGTGGAGCTGCCGAACGGGATGTCCCCGAGCGAGCTGTTCCGCGACCGCATCCTGTGCTGCTTCATCGAGGACCGCATCGGGGTGCGCCTGCTCGACGAGTTCAACATCGACAACGTGTGCTGGGAGAACGACTACCCGCACTCCGACTCGTCGTGGCCGCGCTCGCCCGAGAGCCTCGATGCACTGTTCGCCGGCCTCGACGACGCGACGGTCAACAAGATCACCCACGAGAACGCGATGCGGCACTACCAGTTCGACCCGTTCGCCACGCGGCCGAAGGAGCAGTGCACCGCGGCGGCGCTGCGGGCCGAGGCCGGCGACGTCGACACTGTGACGCTCGCGGGCCGCAAGGCCGACGACCGTGACCTCGAAGCCTGGTACGCCATCACCAGCGCCGCGGCCGGCATCAAGCGGTAGCGGGCGTCGGGCCGATCCGCCGGGTTCGCCGGTCAGTCGGCGGAGTCCGACCGGTCCGACCGGTCCGACAGCGCGGCGAAGGCGTCGGCCATGTGGAGGTTGGAGCCGGTGAGCACCGGCGCCCACGCCAACCAGCGTGCGTCGTTGAAGTAGGCGACGGTCGCCTTCACCCCGACGCGGCAGTGCACTTCCACCCAGGTGCCCACGAAGTCGCTGCCGCGTCCGCCGATCGAGACCCCGGTGATCTCGGTGATGGGGAGCGCGCCCTCGGCGACGGTGAGCACGGCGCTGCCACTCGCCGCGTCGACCGTCAGCTCGCCGGTGACCCGTTCGTTCGTGGCCAGGCGTCGCGGCGGCTCGGCCTGGAACCACACCTGCGGGAAGTGCACCGGAGCGAGCGCCGCCCGCGTCGCGGCGCGGTCGGCCCGCCAGAGCCGCGCGCGCAGCCGCTGCACGCCCACCGGCGCGAAGACGATGCCCAGCACCACGACGACGGCCCAGATCCCCACCGCTGCATCATGGCCGCTCGGTCACGCACCCGCGCAGCCGCGGCCGAGCACTTCCCACGATCGGTCCCGCGTGTCAGCCGACGCCGAGGTTCTCGAACGGAGGTGGCCCGAGGAGCTCGACTCCGCCGTTCTCTTGCGCCGAGGCTCGGACGCGCGCGATGTCAACCGCGTCGGACACCTCGCCGGTGGTCGGCTCACTCGCGCCGCGGTAGAACGCCTGGCCGGTTCCCGGGGTCTGCAGGGTGAGCAGCTGGGCCCGCTCCGACACCACGAGCAAGGCGTGCGGTACACCCCTCGGCACGAACGACAGGCCGCCGGGACCGACATGGGTCTCTTCACCGTCGACGGAGACGAGGAGCTCCCCATCGAGGACGTAGATCGTCTCGTCCGCTTCGGGGTGTCGGTGGAGCGGGGTGGTCTTGCCCTGGGCCATGAGGTCTTCGAACAGGAAGAACGCGCCGTTCGTGTCTTCGGTCATGAGCTTCCACGTATGGAGGCCACCTCCGAGGAACGATCGCTTGTCGCCTTCGCCCGCCGCTCGGATGATCGGAAGTGGAGCGCTCATGCCGTACCTGCTCTCGGGTTCGTCATGGGACTGCTATCCCATGACGAGAGTACGGTACCATGATGGGGATGTCAATCCCGTACGAGCTCAACGGCCGCGTGGGCCAGAAGCGCCGGACTCGGGACGCGCTCATCAGCGCGGCTCGCCAGCTGGTGGCGGACGGCGCGACGCCAACGGTCGAAGCATCCGCAGAAGCGGCGTCGATCTCACGCACCACCGCGTATCGGTACTTCCCGAATCAACGCGCGCTCCTCGTCGCAGCCCACCCGGAGACCGCAGCGTCATCGCTGCTCCCAGACGATGCGCCAGACGACGCGGCGACGCGCCTCGATCTCGTCGTCGACGCGTTCATTCGCATGATCGTCGACACCGAGGCGCAACAGCGCACGATGCTTCGACTCTCGCTCGAAGACGACCCGGCCGAGCGCGCGCAGCTCCCACTGCGGCAGGGCCGGGCGATCAAATGGATCGAGGAAGCGCTCTCGCCGCTCCGAGCAGAGATGTCAGAGCGTGACGTGCACCGCCTCGCGCTGGCGATACGAAGTGCGACCGGAATCGAAGCGCTGGCGTGGTTGACCGACATCGGCGGTCTCGCTCGCGACGACGCAGCCGACCTCATGCGGTGGTCGGCGCGCGCACTGCTGGAGTCCGCCGTCGCCGACGAGGCATCGAGCCGCACGACGAAGCCACAACGCGATCCAACTCGCGGCTGACCGGCGTGGAGGCCTCGACCGTTGCGCACCTCAGCGGCATGTGGGCAGGTTTGGGGCAGGTCAAATGGGAAGGTCAGGGCCAGGTCGAGTGACCGGGCTGCCCCCGATCGCCGCGACGCCCCCAGAAGGTGTCGAAGCCGGCTGGAGCCTGCGACCGGTGGCTGCCCTTCGGTCTCGCCGGTCCCGGCCGCGCCGACTGCGGCCACGAATGCCGCGTTTCGCACAAAAAATTGCAGTAAAGTGCTCGAACCTATACCGACGGGAGGCGCCATGCGCAGCCTTGTTCGTGTTCGGAGATCTCGGTTCGCACTCCTGGTTGCGGCGGCGTTGTTCGCGGTCGCCGTGGTGCCG
>JBAZYX010000013.1:0-50764 GCA_041659105.1 Acidimicrobiia bacterium | reverse complement strand
CAACGTCTGCCACTGCGGATCGATCATCACCGGGGCCGGCGGTGCGCTGTCGGAGCGGCTCACGGCGAACATGGTCGAACCGACCGCCACCACCGCGACCAGCACCGCCGTCGCGACCAGCGCGGTGTCCCGACGGCGGCACGGGCGTCCCCGTCGCCATGCGGATCGCGGGTCACCGGCGTTCGCCGGTTCCGCCGCGCCGGGTGAGCGTCTTCACGGTGTTCGGCGGGCGCTGCATGATCTCGGCCACCTGGTCCACGGGCAGGTCGAGCCAGTACCGGAGGATCAGCGCGGTCTGCTCGTTCGGCGGCAGCGCGCTCACCGCCTGAACCCGCCCACTCGGTACGTCCACGCACGGGGCGACTCCAGGGTCCGCACCCGGTGCCACCGTGCCGCGACCCGGCTGAGCGCCTCCTGCGCGAGCTCCTCGGCCAGCGCCCGATCCCCTGCGGCGAGACTCAGCGTCCCGACGAGGCGAGGCCACTCACGCGCGTAGAAGGCATCGAAGTCGTCCGGGGCCTCCACAGGCGACACATCATCGGGCACACCAGGAACGCGCACGAGCACCCCGTCCGGTCTCAGGCAACCTCGCGGTCGCCGGTCACCACGCTGCGAGACAGCACCCGGGCCACAGGGCCCTACCCGATCCTGCGGGACGCGCACAGGCTCGACTTGGATGGCGGTAGGACGAGCCCGACGAGAGGTGACGCGATGGCCGCGGCGAACCAGCCCCTGATCGACGGCTCCGTGAGTGCCGGGTTCGAGCCCGTGCGGGAGGCGTTCGTCGAGAACTTCATGCACCGGGGCGAGCTCGGGGCCGCGTGCTGCATCTATCGGGACGGCGAGAAGGTCGTCGACTTGTGGGGCGGCGTGCGCGACCGGGCGAGCGGCGAGCCGTGGCACGCCGACACGATGGTCGTCGTCCACTCGACGACCAAGGGCCTCGCGGCGATGGTCCTGGCGCTCGCCCACTCGCGCGGCTGGCTCGACTACGACGAGCGCGTCTGCACCTACTGGCCCGAGTTCGCCCAGGCGGGCAAGGAGCGCATCACGGTCCGCCAGCTGACCGCGCACCAGGCCGGCCTGTTCGCGTTCGACGAGAAGGTCGACCGCGACGTCGTGGCCGACCTCGATCGCCTGGCCGAGATCATGGCCCGGCAGCGGCCGGCCTGGGAGCCGGGCGAGCGGCAGGCGTACCACGCGATCAGCCTCGGCTTCTACGAGAGCGAGATCGTGCGGCGGATCGACCCGCGCCACCGCAGCCTGGGCCGGTTCTTCGCCGAGGAGATCGCGAGGCCACTCGGCCTGGACTTCCACATCGGCACGCCGGAGTCGATCCCCGACACGCGCCTCGCGCCGCTCGAGCCCCCCAGCCTCTGGAAGCGGCTGACCTCGTTGCCGATCCCGATCGTGCTGGCGGCGATGAACCGGCGTTCCGTCCTCTCCCGATCGTTGATCGCCAATCCCGGGACGGGCTTCTACGTCGATCCCCGTGGACTGATCGTGCGGAACCTGGAGGTTCCCTCCGGCGGCGGCGTCGGCACGGCGCGCGCGATCGCGAAGGCGTACGGGGTGTTCGCGAGCGGCGGGCGCGAGCTCGGGCTCCGCCCGGAGACGATCGCGGCGCTCGAGGCTCCCGCACTGCCGTCGCGCCACGGGTTCTACGACGAGTGCTTCCGCGGCCCGGCCAAGTTCTCGCTGGGCTTCATGAAGCCCAGCGAGTCGATCCCCTTCGGCCACGACGCGAGCGCGTTCGGAGCGCCGGGGGCCGGCGGCTCGATGGGCTACGCCGACCCGACGGTCGGGATCGGCTACGGCTACGTGACCAACCGGATGGGCATGCACCTCGAGGGCGATCCGCGCGACCTCGCCCTGCGGGCAGCCATCCCGACCGATCGAGGCCTCTCGTGAGCCAACCCGGCGATCGCCGTCCGTACTCCGTCGGGCGATCGAGACCTGACGGTCGCGCCGTCGGGAATCCTCGTCCGACACGTCATGAGCTCGCAGGAAGCCTGCGATCGGTCATGGGCTCCGTTCGAGTTGGTGCACGGATTCCTGATCGGCGACCAGGCGCAACGTCCCGTCGTCGCACGTCACAGTGGCGACCCAGTCGACCTTCTCGCCGTAGACGGTGGCATGGCTCTCGCCCGAAGACTCGCTCACCGAGAGACCCAGGCGCCGACAACGATCGCGGTCGGTCACGAACCGCCGGGCATCGAGATACTGCAGCTCGGCGTCCGTCCGACCGTGGCGCGACACGCCCGACCGCTCGAGGAGGCTCGCGATCGACGACACGGTCCACGGTGCGGGCGATCGCACCGCGAGGTTCTCCGTGGCGGCAAGCACATCCGCCGACCGCGCGTCCACAACCGAGGCGAGCGTGCGTTCCAGCGTCGCTTCGGCCTCGTAGGGCAGCTGTCGATCGAGGTCCCACGCCCACGTCTCCCTCGGCTCGTCGGCGAGGATCTGCGACGCGGCGCGCAGATAGGCCGACGGTCTTCCCGAGAAGGTCACGGCCGAGAACCCGGCGCGGGTCGTGCGCCGCTCGGACTCCTCGGCGATCAGCAGCGGAAGCACGGCGCGCACGTCCCCGGTCTCCGCCAGCCGCTCGGCAACGCGCTCACGCACGTCCGCCGCGTCGTCACCGAGCAATGGGAGGAGCACCTCCAGGGCGTCGTCGGGGCCGGCAACCCGTGCCACGAGTGAGACCGCGCCCACGCGTGCCTCCCGGTCCCGATCGTCGAAGCGCTCGGTCACGCGGGGCACGACCTGGTCGAGCGGCAGGGTGGCGAGCGCAGCGGCAGCACGTCCGGCTCGGCTGTCCCAGCGGTCGAGCGCGATCGCGACGAGCACGTCGATGGCGGTCGCACTCCCATCCGCCACGAACGCGTCGAAGAGCGCGCCCGTCAACGGTGCGTCCGCGCGCCGAACGGTGGCGGCCGCCCGGGCCAGCGCGTCCAACGCTCCGGGATCTCGCATCGCCGCAACCGCCTCGACCACGGGCCCGACCTGCTCCGCCGGGAGCGGCTCGAGATCAAGACGGAATCGTTCGTGGTCGACCGCCGCGAGTCGATCGAGCTCGGCCACCGTGGCTTCGCGGCCTTCGGCCCCGAACGCGGCGACGGCATCCCAGTCGCCGAGCGCAACGAACTCGGCCGCCGTGGACGGCGGAGGCGGCTCGACCCCCTCGTCGACCTCACTCGACTCCTTGCGGCGGAAGCGGTCCAGAAGCGACACACCACATCTTCGGTCGGCTGTCGCAGGCACACCAGAGTCGATGGTCCCGGGGCGACGGTGATGTCGGACCGATGGCAACTCGATACGCTCACGACTCGGGGTCTCGGTCGTCGACGCCGTCGCCGCGACCGGGAGGAGGACCGATGCCGGATCCACTCGAGGACACGATCCAAGGGCTCCTCGAGTCGCGGTTCCGCGATGCGAGCAGCGAGGCCCGGCACGCATTCCGGCAGGCTTCAGCAGTGCAGCACTACGCGGCCGGCGCCGTGCTCTGCACCCAGGGCGAACGTGAAGAGCGGTTCGCGATCGTGGTCGACGGGCAGCTCGAGATCTACATGGACCAGGATCGTGGCCGGACCTTCGTCGCCACCCTGGATCCCGGTCGGTCGCTGGGCGGCCTGGAGTACATCACCGGGTCCCCCCGAGTCGCCGACGCGGTTGCGAGCGGGCCCGTCACCGTGCTCGAGATCTCGTTCGAGGCGCTCGATCGGGTGGTGCAGTCCGATCCCGAGATCCTGCGAGCGATCAGCGCCGAGATCGTCACCGAGCTGCTCGCGTCGCAAGACCGGTTCATCCACCTGTCGGCAGCCGAGACGTCGACCAACGCCGGTGGAGCGGTGTTCGTGAGCTACGCACGCGCCGATGTGGAGTTCGCGAAGGAGCTCGCGCGAGGACTCCGTCGGCTCGACGTGGCGGTCTGGCTCGACGTGTACAACATCGAAGCCGGCAGGAGCTGGGCCCGCCAGATCGGCGAGGCGCTCGACCGCTGCCGCGCAATGGCGGTCGTGGTGTCGCCGGCGAGCATCGCCTCCGAGAACTCCGACGACGAATGGAACTACTACCTCGACAAGAAGAAGCCGGTGGTTCCGGTGCTCCTCGAACCCGTCGACATGCCCTACCGTCTCAACAAGCTGCAGTACGTCGACTTCAGCGCACTGCCCTTCGATGCGGCGCTCACCCAGCTGTGCGTCGCGATCCGCACTGCCATCGCGGGCGGGGCCGGTCCACCGACCACCGGACCGTAGGACCGCTGGTTCCGCTCGTCGGGGCCGACCCGGCGTTTCCCGATCGTGCTCCACGAGTGAGCGGACCTAGCCGGTCGCGCGCGGCGGGCAGTGGACGCCGGCGAAGCTCCACGACGCGCACATCGAATCGCGCGACACCTTCCACCGCCCATCCACGACAACCGAACGAGCCTCTCGCCGGAAGAGCCCGGAGACGGGAGGCCGCCCGTTGAGCAGCGTCGTGACCCACACGACCGCCGTCGTGGCATCGAGGAACTTGACGTGGTCGATCACGTGCTCGGCCTGTGCGACCATCGCGCCGAAGCGCATGCGCATCTGCTCGGCACAATCGGCGAGCGCAGCACCGTCCTCGACGTTGATCAGCGTCCGCCCATCGGCACCGACCTCCATCTGGTGTGCGAACGCGTCCTCGATCGCCCGTCGCGCCACGTCCTCGTCCTCGGGCGGCGGCCCAGTCGGTTCGTGGCGCGCCGCCATGGTCTCGACCGACTCGGACTCCGCAGGCAACAGCCAACCGCCCGGTCTGGCGGGCCCAGCCCGCAGCTGCACAGCCGCCCCCACCGGCCCGGACGCAGCAGCCCTCGCACACCCAGCGCAGATCAGCGCGCCCGAGACACCAGTGAAGAGCGGTCCACACTCCGGAGACGCCGTACCGCAGAACCCGCAGCGCGCCGGTTGGACCCCGGCCGGACGCGGGACATGCGGATCGGAGTCAGGTTCGCCAGTCTGAGCCGAGCTGCGCAGCTCTTCGATGACGGCTTGGCGGACGCGATCGAGATCGACCCCCATCCGCACGAGAACCTGCGCGCCGACCCCGTCTCCCTCACGAGCAGCCCCAACAGGATGTGCTCAGTCCCGATGTAGCTGTGGTTGAGGGCGCGCGCTTCTTCCTGGGCGAGGACGACCACCCGCCGGGCGCGGTCCGTGAACCGTTCGAACACGCCGCGAGCCTATGACGCGCTCAGCGAAGACGCACCGTCGAATCCTGGGCGCGACTCCTGAAGAGGCGGTGCCGTCTTCGCGCGACTACTTGTCGAAGCCCTCGTACTTGCGAAACTCGGCTTCGCCCATCTCGCCGTCGCCGTCGCTGTTTCCGTAGTCACGGCGCCGCTTCATGGCAACGGCTCCCGCGAAGACGCACACCACGGCGATGACGGCAAACACCAGCCCTCCAACGAACATGATTCGACACTACCGCCACGTTGGCCACCACCGGAGCCGCGAACCCATCGCGGCATCGGGGTCCTCGCAACCCCGCACCCCCGGATGCCACTCGAGAGTGCCGGAACGCCCCGTGCCCTCAGAGCTCCTCGTTCTCGATCTCGATGCGCAGATCACCGAAGAGGCTCAGCGCGAGGGGAAGAACCTGATCTCCTGACACGACGACTCCGCCCATGCTCATCGCTCCGCGCACCCCATCGAGATTCGACCGGCCAAGACGAAGCCCCCGCACCGACGCCTTCGAGAAGTCACTGCCGCGGAGATCGCAACCGTCCAGGGCGCTCGTCGCGAACAGGGCGTCGGAGAAGTCGGCCTCGACCAAGGAGCAGCCGCTCATCTGCACGTGGTCAGCCTGAGTGAGCCTGAGATTCGCCCCGTCCAGCTTGCAGTCGACGAATCGGCAGTGACTCAGGCTGGATTGCGAGATCACGACGCCAGCCATCCGACAGCTGCGCAGCTCGACTCGCTGAAATCGCGCCTCGTGCAGATATGCGCCCGACAGCTCGCAGTCGACGGCGAGCACATCGACGAGTGCGAGACCCCGGAGCTGCGCACCGGTCAACGCGACCCCCTTCAGCTCACAGCGCGTCAGGCGAACCCGATCCGCAACCTGACCCGCAAGGTCGACAGCAACAACGCGCTCGTCCTCCCACACGTCGTGCGAGGACACGCGTGAGTGCTCGCCCACACGCGGCTCCGCGGGCGGCTCGGGCGAAAGCGGTGGCGAGAACTTGGGTGCAGGCTTGCGCGCAGGCATCCCCGAGTCTTGCTCGTTTCGTGAACACCTCGGCGCAGGCACGGCTCGCACACTGGGCGACCATGTCACCCGAACGTCACTCAGTTGAAGAGCCTGAGTCGGCCCTCACTCTCGGCTACCCCACCCGGCCTCCTCGTTGTCGGCGATGAGGTGAGCGAAGGCGTCGGCGGACACTGGTTGGGAGTAGTGGTAACCCTGGGCGCGGTCACAGCCAAGGAGAGTGAGAGTTGCGGCCTGGGTGGCGTCCTCGACGCCTTCTGCAGTGACGACCAACCGGAGGTCATGGGCCATATCGATGATGGCGGCCACGATCGCGGTGGTGTCATCGTCATCGTTGCAGTCGTCGGCCAGTCCGTCGACGAACGACTTGTCGATCTTGAGGTGGTCGAAGGGGAGCCGGCGTAGGTACGTGAGGGAGCAGTAGCCGGTCCCGAAGTCGTCGAGGGAGAGGGCATACCCGTTGTCGTGGAGGCGGCCGAGGATCTCGGCCGCGGCGTCGAGGTCGTCGATGAAGACGTGCTCCGTGACCTCGAACCCGATGTGTGACGGGTCGAGGCCGGCGGTCTCCAGGGCGTGCTCCACCGTCGCGCCGAGGTCGGGATGGAGGAGCTGGCGGGCCGAGAGATTCACGAAGATCCGCTCGGGAGCGAGGGCGCCGTACCTGCGGTGCCAACTCGCGGCCTGGGCGAAGGCCCGGGTGATGACCCATTCACCGATGGGGACGATCAGGCCGGTCTGCTCCGCGGTGTCGAGGAAGGCGTCGGGGGCGACGGGCCCATCGTGGGGATGTCCCCAGCGCAACAGCGCTTCGACATCCATGATGCGGCCGGTCGCGAGGTCGATCTCGGGTTGATAAGCGAGGTGGAACTCGTCGAGGTCGAGGGCTTGACGCAGCGCACTGGCGAGGTCGAGTCGGGCCTGCACGCGTGTGCGGAGATCCACGTCAAAGACGTGATAGGTGTTGCCGCCGCGGCGTTTCGCTCGGTACATGGCAAGGTCGGCCTCGCTGATCAGCGTGGCCGGATCCACGTCGTCGCGCGTGCTATCGCGCAGAGCGATACCGATGCTCACGGTGACGAAGAGCTCATGCTCCGGCGTCACCTGGAACGGTGTCTGAAAAGCGGCGAAGACACGCTCGGCGATCGCGATCGCGCCGTCGCTTGTCGGGGTCTCGGTTTCCACGACGACCACGAACTCGTCGCCACCGAAGCGCGCCAGCGTGTCAGTGGGGCCGAGCGCGCCCCCGATCCGGGCCGCGACGTTCTGGAGGAGCACGTCGCCGGGCCCGTGACCGAGGCTGTCGTTGACGACCTTGAAGTCATCCAGGTCGATGAGCAGCACCGCAACCCAGCCGGGGCGACGTTCCCGGCGACGAAGCGCCAGCGCGAGGCGGTCTTCGAGCAGCATCCGGTTGGGGAGCCCGGTGAGTCGGTCATGAAGCATCTGGTACTCGAGATCGTCCTCGAACCGGCGTCGTTCGATCGCGCTCGCAACGACGTTCGCTGCCCCTCGCAGGAAGGCGGTCTCGTCGGGGCGGAACTCGCGCTGCGTCGTCGCATAGGCGCCGAGCACCCCGAACGGCTTGCCGCTGGCTGCGATTCCGACAGTCATCCCGCAGACAATCCCCGCTGCTCTGAGAGTGTCGTCACCCGAGGCGCCTTCACCCGTCACCGGGAGCGCGAGGACGTCAGCCGTCGCGAGTGCTTGACCCCAGTGCGTGTGGGCACCAATCGGCAGCGCGTCACTCGGACCGCCGACGCGTCCGGCACTGGCCCGCACCAGGAGATCATCCTCACCGGGGCCGATCTGGGCATGGAGCACGAGATCGACGTCGAGGACCTCGACGATCGCCGCGACGGTCTCGCCGACCAGATCCGCGACCGAGAGCCCTGACAGGGCCCGCTGCCCCAGCCGGGCCAGCGCCGCTTCCTCCATCGCGAGGCCTCGCAGGAGCGTGACGTCCTGGACGTTGAGAACGATCCCGCCAATCGCGGGATCGTCGCAGAGGTCAGTGATGGTGGTCACGAGCCACCGCGCCATCCCGTCCGCGTGCAGGCCCAGTCCCTCAACCGAGAACGAGACACCAGGGTGCTGCTGAGCCTCAGCGAACCGTGCCCGGAACAGGTCTCGATAGTCGGGATGCACGACGTCCCAGACGAGGAATCCGGCGCTGTAGGCAATCTCCGGCGGATACCCCAAGACACGCTCGACGGCCGGGCTCGTCCAGACCACACGGCCGTCCGGCTCGACGATGCTGATCATCTCAACCGAACGCGCCACCAGCTCCCGCAGACGGATCTCGCTGGCCTCCAACGCGGCCACGACCGCGGCGGCCGCCGCGGTCTCACTGGCGTCCAACGCCATCGCCACCGCGCTGGCCCGCAGCACGGTAGCGACCGCGGCCGCCGCTTCACTCGCCTCCAACGCGACCGCCACCGCCGCTTCACTCGCCTCCAACGCGACCGCCGCCGCCGCTTCACTCGCCTCCAACGCGACCCCGACCGCGACCGCGACCTCAGTCTCGGCCTCATTCGCCTGCAACGCGGCTGCGGCTGCGCTGACCTGCACGGCGATCGCGACCGCGGCCGCGGTCTCGCTCGCCCGCAACGCGACCGCGGCCGCGGTCTCGCTGGCCTCCAACGCGCCCGCCACCGCGGTCTCGCTCACCTCCAACGCGACCGCCACCGCGGTCGATCTTTCGCTGGCCTGCTCCCGATCGCTCATGTTTCCCGACTCACCCGCACCGACAGCGTCGTCGTTCCCGAGGGATCCGCGACCGGCGACATCGTCGTATCGGGCACCCGTCGCCCCACCGCCCGCGTTCCGGCAGCAGGGAGACGACCCGCGTCACCGACCGGGCACCTTCGATCCACGGTCGCTCTCGCTCCACCATTCCGCTCGGGGCCGACAGCCCATCCGCGCAATGGCCCACCAACTCATCCCGCGCGTACCTGCTCACCGAAACAGGTCCGTCGTCGGCGTCCAGGGGCCGGGACCGCGGGACCCACCCCGACGCCGAGGAGCAGCAACCCGTTCGCCGCCGCAGCGGTGACTGCGGAGCCCATCCTCTTGTTGTCATGGAGTCCGTCCCCTCCCCGTATGGACTCCGTCCCCCAAATCCACACGGACAAACGGTACCTTTTTTCGAGCAGCATCAGCTCCGCCGACCGATTGCAGGCACGACGCCTTCGCGCACACCCAAAGCTCTCATCCCATCTACTGCTTGGGCGGAGTGTGGTGATGCAGATGAACGAAGCCGGCGACACGCTCGGGATCACGTCGATCGACAACGATCCGAACGCGCTCGTCGAAGCCGTGTTGGAGGCGGGCCCGAACCCGCCGTGCGCGCCGCCGCCCTCGAACAGCGATTCGCCCGGCCACGGCAGGTAGCCCTGGGTCCCGCGCCTCGCCAGGGCCTATGCCCCGACATCGCTCCATGACACCCCACGTGCGTCTCGGCGCTCGGCATGGCCCAACACCTGTGTGACACTCGCGGTGCCCCTGCGGCTCTAATGGGCTGTGGTCACTCGCCGCGAGTCAAGTCACGTTGACAGCGGGTCGGTGCCGCAGCCTGCCTTCGCGGCTGGACGGCTGCGCCAAGGCCTGGTGGCGCGATACGGCTGGGAGCTCGGGATCGAGGCATGGCACGACGCGGTCTCCTTCGCGTGGGAGCACGCCAACGAGCTCAGCAACATGTCGAATCCCACCGGCTACCTCTATCGAGTTGCGCAGACCTCGGTCCGGCGACAGCGACGTGCAGACCGGCGATTCGACTTCCCTTCCGTCGGCGAACACCGTCTCCCTGACGTCGAGCCGAAGCTCCCCGCCGCGCTCGCTGCACTCCCCGAACGTCAGCGGATCGCGGTGATGCTCGTGCACGGCCATGGCTGGACTCAACGAGAAGCCGCCGACACCATGGGCATCGCAGTCTCGTCACTCCGCAATCACATACGCCGGGGACTCGAACGTTTGCGGAGAGAGCTCGGAGTCGACGATGGCTGACCTACAAGCGCAGCTCCGTGCCTACGGCCGTTACCTCGACGAGCGCGCGGACAATGAGCCTGCCGTCGGATGGCCGAGCGACCAGACGACCGACGACGCAGGTGACATGCCGTTTCGCGCCACCACGCGCAAGCCGGCAGCGGCGATTCGCGTGCTCTCGACCGCGGCGGCGCTGGTCCTGGTCGCCGTCTTCGCGGCGATCTTGATCCGCTCGGTTGGGACGAGTGACCCGGCCGACTCGAGCGACAGCTCATGGATCGTCACCATCCCGCTGTCGGAGGTGCCGGAAGGCGTCTCGGCACGCGTCATCAACGGGACGCCCGTGTTCCTCCTGCGTCGAGGTGAACAGGTCAAGACGTTCCTGACGGACATGCACCACATTCCTGGCGAGACGGTGCTGGTCTGGTGCCCGAAGGACGAGGTGTTCGTGTCGCCCACCCACGGAGAGTTGTTCGACCGTTCAGGCGCCGTCATCGGCGGACCGGCCCAGCGAGGTCTCGACCAACTCCATACGTCGGTCAGCAAGGGCGAGGTGCGCGTCGACTACGCGCGGCTCCTCCCCGATGTCCGAGCACCTGTTCGTGAGCGAACAGCGACCTTCTGCACCGACGGCGTTCGAGGTGGCGGCAGGTACCGGTCGCCCGCCAAGTCCGTGGAGTCCCATCTCGAGATCGATGTCGCCGACGCCGGGACATTCGATGCGGCGACCTATTCGACGGAAAGCGGCGTGGTTCGGATTCGATTCCGATCTCAGGGCGCGGTGCGGTACCTGCGGATCGAGGACTCGCGTCTTGCCGGCCTCGAGATCAAGTCCCACGACAAACAAGGAACGGCGACGGTGTCATTGCCACCCGGCACGTACACCCTTTCCGCGTCCCGCACCTTCACGCCCGACCCCGCAACAACAACCCTCGTCGTCCGGCCCTGAAGCGAGCGATGACGGCGCCCGCAGCGGCTCCCGTGCGGTCCGACCGCATTCGACTGCCCAAGTCCGCAAGTCTCGCGGACTCTTCGCGGACTAGACCGGCCTCGGGTTTCCGGCGCCGAAGCGCCTCATGGCCGCTGACCTGGGCATACGTGAGTGGAGGTGAGGGGACTTGAACCCCTGACTTCTACGTTGCGAACGTAGCGCTCTACCGGGCTGAGCTACACCCCCGAGGGTCGGTCAATGTACCACCGGACCCCTTCCGCCCCGGGGCCGGAGCCCGTGGGAGCTCGGCCTCCGGGAACGGGCCGAACCCGCCCCCGGCCACGGTGCGGAAGGCTCAGGCGCGCTGGGTTCGCTCCACGGCGGCCTGGAACCGCGCGGCAACCGTCGCGTTCGTGACGTCGCCGCGGGTGCGCTCCAGCACCGCCCGCAGCGCGTCGGTGCTGCGGCGCAGGCCCCCGGTCACCGCGTCGGGGTAGTCGACCGTGACGAGCAGCGCGTACACGTCGTCCATCACCCCGAACAGCTCCTCGGCGCGATCGGCGTCGCCGGCCCGCAGCAGGTCGAGGACCTGCCGACGCAGCTCGCTCGCGGCCTCGGCCATCCCGTTGAGGTAGGCCGGGGCGTCCACGCCGAGGTCCTCGGCGGTGGGCAGCGGACCACCCTCGATGAACGCGAGGGTGAGGTTGGCCTCCGCGTACTCCTTGTACGCGTCCTGGAGGAAGCCGGCGTGGCGCACCGATCCCTGATCGGCCGTCGCCGCGGCCGCACGGTCGAGCTGGGCCGCCGCGTCTGCGATGTGCGCACGCGCGTCCTCGAACTCATGGCGTTGCACCGCGCGGATCGCGACGGCACACGCGCGGATTGCGGCGCGCGACGCGGGCAGCGTGATCTCGCGGGCCTGGTGCGTCGCTTCGAGCGCGGCGCGCGCCGCGGAGCCCGCCGCGGCGATGGCCTCGGCGCGCTCGGTCAACCGGTCGCTATCCGACGCTGCGACGCAGGACGATCACGTTGTCGCCCACCTTGGGCGAGTCGTCCTCCATCTCGACGGGCGTGACGTACATGCGCTTCTGCGGCGCGGCACGCGTGCCGCCAGCGCGGTGCTTGATCTGCACGAGCGCGTAGCAGTACGCACCGAGCGCAGCCGCCGCGAGCAGGAACAGCAGATAGAACATCATCGAACGCGCGACCAGTGCGAGCAGGAACGTCACGCCGACCGAACCGCCGAGCACGAACAGCACGTTGCGGCGGCGACGCTGCATCGGCGAGATCCCGCCGGGCATCGGGCGGTACGCCATCGGCGGAGCGAGCGGCTGGCGCGCGTTGCGCATCGGCTGCGACGGCGCGCCGACGGGACCGTGCAGCACCGGGCCGCCCATCTGATGGTGGCGCCCACCGTGGTGGCGGCCTCCCAACGAGCGCAAGCTGTCCATGAAGTCGGACACACCACCGACGCCCGAGGAGTTCCGGGATCGCAGGATCGGCGGGATCAGCACTGCTGCCCACAGAACGACCAGCACCAAGATCACGAGGATGGCCACGTGTTCTCCAGCCCTTCGTTCGGTCTTCCCCCATCCGGAAGATCCGGATGCTCTCCGCTGAAACACAAAGCGAGATCCCTGGGGACCTCGCTCGTCGGACTCCAGGTTACCAATGGGCAACCGGGAGGCAACAAGCAGGCGATCCCGCGTCACCCCAGGTCAAAGCGATGTTCGCGGATTTCTCCGCGGATGTACATGATCCGGTGCGGATTACCGGTCGAAACGGTCGAATTCGGCGATGGGCTCCCGGCGGTACGTTCCGGAACGACCGCCGGTCTTCTCCCACAGCGCGAGATCGCCGATGGTCATGCCCCGGTCGATCGACTTGCACATGTCGTAGATCGTGAGCGCCGCGATCGAGCATGCGGTGAGCGCCTCCATCTCCACACCCGTGCGGTCGACGGTGTCGACCTGCGCCTCCACTTCCACGTGGCGTTCCTCGATCTGGAAGTTCACGTAGACGGATCCCACGAGCAACGGGTGGCACAGCGGCACGAGGTGCGACGTCTGCTTCGCGGCCTGGATGCCGGCGACGCGCGCGACGGCGAGCACGTCACCCTTGGTGATCGCGCCGGTGGCGATCCGCGAGGCGGTCTCGGAGTCCATGAAGACCTTGCAGCGGGCGATGGCCCGACGGTGGGTCGCATCCTTGGCCGTCACGTCGACCATGCGTGCCCGCCCGAGCGGATCGAGGTGGGTGAAATCCGAAGCCGTCACGACCGCCGAGTCTACTGATCGGCCCTCGGACCTTCGGGCTAGCCGCCGATCTGGCTCATCGAGCGGTTCGGGCGGATGAAGTCGACCTTCCCGATGTGGTGGCCGGCCCACTTGGTGCCGACGGCCCGGGCGATCTCGGCAGCCACGTCGTCGTCGGAGCCGCCCCCGCGCAGGACCGCCCGGAGGTCGTACTCGTCGAGAGCGAACAGGCACGTCCGGAACTTGCCCTCGGGGGTGATCCGCACCCGGTCGCAGCTCTCGCAGAACGGTGCGGTGACGCTCGGGATCACACCCACGTCGCCGATGCCGTCGCGGTACTCGTAGCGGGCCGCGGGCTCGTCGCCGTGGTGGTCGAGGCCGGCCATCGTCGACTCGAGCGGGAACACCGCGTCGATCGCGTCGAGGATCTCCTGCGCCGGCACCACCTGGTCCATCGTCCAGTCGCCCTGCGCGTCGAGGGGCATGAACTCGATGAACCGGACGCCCACGCCCTTCTCGCGCCCGAAGGCCGCGATGTCGACCACTTCGTCGTCGTTCACCCCGCGGATCACGACCGCGTTCACCTTCACCGGGTTCAGACCCGCGGCGAGCGCGGCGTCGATCCCGGCGAGCACCCGGGCGAGCTCGTCGCGTCGGGTGAGCGCGAGGAACGTCTCCCGGCGCAGGGAGTCGATCGAGACGTTGACCCGGTGGAGCCCGGCGGCCGCGAGGTCGGCGGCGAGGTCGGGCAGCTTCACACCGTTGGTCGTCATGGCGAGGTCGACCCCGAGGGGGGCGAGCATCTCGAACAGCCGGGGCAGGTGGCCCCGGACGGTGGGCTCCCCGCCCGTGATCCGGATGGACTCGAAGCCGAAGCGCTCGACGCAGACCCGGGCCACCCGGGCCTGCTCCTCGTAGGTGAGGAGATCGGAGCGGTCGAGCCAGGTCAGGCCCTCCTCCGGCATGCAGTAGGTGCACCGGAAGTTGCAGCGGTCCGTGATCGAGATGCGCAGATCCTTGACCCGGCGGCCGTACGGATCGATGAGGTCACGGGTCGGGGCGTCGGCCATGGACCCACAAGGTTAGGCGGATCTCCCGCGGCCCATCTCGGCCACCCTCCGTAGTGGATTTCGGGAACCGGAGTTGACGGATCACCACTGTCCGTGGTTGAATGACCAGGCTGCGCAAGCAGACGAAGTGCCGTGAGAACGGCAAGGCAGGGAAGCGAGACAACCGAGCCACCTTCGGGGAGGCGTTGATCCGCAGGCCGTAACTGGTCGCTTCAGGCTTGCGGGGAGCCAGGCGAAACCGGCCCCAGACTTCTGGGTGCCGGTCGTTTCGTTTCCGGGGCGGATTCTCCCGCCCGGGAAACCGGAGGAACGCAATGGCTCGAATCGACCATCTCCCCGAGCAAGAGCTCGCCCCGATCGCGTCGGCGGCGCCGAACCGCCGGCGCGCCGCCTGGGTCGCCCTCGTGGCCGCCGGCATCGGATCGGCCAGCGCGCTCCTGGCGCTGCCGGCCTTCGCATCGGACGGCGAGTCGCCCGCCTCGGGCGGCCGCGTGCTGGTGTGCACGTCCGGCGTGGAGCAGAACGGGGACATCCAGACGTCGTCGGCGTCGGCCACCCGGGTCGCCCCGGGTGACACCACCCCGCCGCCCGCGGGGTGCGAACTGAAGTAGCTCGACCCGCGGCCGGTGTCCCGGCGCGATTCCGGCCCCTCTTGGGGCGGGCCGGAGTCGGGCGGGCGGGCAGGCGGTTCAGAGCAGGATGACGGTGAGGGGGGCGCCTTCGGCGATCCCGTCGCCGTCGGGCACCAGCGCGAGGCCGTTGGCCGCGGCGGTGGCGGAGAGCACGTTGGACTCCTGCTTCCCCGTGCTCGCGGCGACGTAGCCGTCGCCCTGCCACTGCACGCGCACGCGGTCGAGGTGCACCTTGCCGTCGGGACGGCGGGCGAACGCGTGGGCGGCCCGCGCCACCACCTCCACGCGGCGGCACTCCGTGTACCCCATCATCGAGCGCAGCGCCGGCCGCGCGAACAGCTCGAAGCTCACGAGCGACGAGACCGGGTTTCCCGGCAGGCCGAACACGGGCACGCCCTGCACGATGCCGAACGCGAGTGGCTTCGCGGGCTTGATCGCGACCTGGCGCCACTCGAGCTTCCCGAACCGGTCGAGCGCGGCCTTCACGAAGTCGTAGTCGCCGACGGAGACGCCGCCGCTCGTGAGCACGGCGTCGCAGCGCGTGAACGCGTCCTCGAGCACGGAGACGATCAGATCCTCGTCGTCGCGCGCGAGTCCGAGGTCGATCACCTCGGCCCCCGCCGCGGCCGCGAGCGCGAGGAGCATCGGCCGGTTGGAGTCGCGGATCTGCCCCGGCGCGAGAGCACCCTCCTCCACCAGCTCGTCGCCCGTGGAGAGCACGCCGACGCGCACACGCCGGTAGACGGGCACCACGTGCGCGCCCACGCTCGCGAGCACACCCACGTGTGCAGGCCCGATCACAGTGCCGGCGGTGAACACCACCTGCCCGGCCACGAGGTCGCCCCCCGACAGCCGGATGTGGTCCCCGGTCCTCGCGACCGCGCTCACGAGCACGCCGTCGTCGCCATCGCGCGCCGTGCGCTCCACCATCATCACGGCGTCGGCGCCGTCGGGCATGGGCGCTCCCGTCATGATGCGGATCGCCTCGCCCGGGCCGACCGGGATCGTGGGCGCGTGGCCGGCAGGCAGCTCATCCACGACCCGCAGCCGCACCGGTGCTGCCTCGGACGCGCCGTCGGTGTCGGCCGCGCGGAGCGCGTAGCCGTCCATCGCGGTGTTGGCGAAGGGGGGAACCGGCTCGGCGGTGATCACGTCCTCCGCGAGCACGAGGCCGACGGCGTCGGCGATCGCACACGGCTCCACCGGCAGCCGCGGCACCGCGCCGAGGATCGCTTCGCGGGTGTCCTCCAGGGAGACGAGCGCCACAGCCCTACCCGAGCCCGCGGTCGCGCACGAGCGTGGTGAGCATCTGCTCGATCTCCTCACGCAAGTCGTCGCGCGCGAGGCCGAGCTCGAGGTTGGCCCGCAGGAAGTCGACCTTCTTGCCGACGTCGTACCGGCCGAGGGTGAAGGTCACGCCGTACACCGGCTCGCGTTCGAGCAGGAGCGCGATGGCGTCGGTGAGCTGGATCTCGCCGCCCACGCCGGGCTTCGTCTCGCGCAGCGCGTCGAAGATCCCGGGCGTGAACACGTACCGCCCGATCACCGCCAGGTTCGACGGTGCATCTTCGGGCTCGGGCTTCTCGACCACGCCGCGCGCCCGCACCACGCCGTCGCGCACCGGCTCCGCCGTGAGGCAGCCGTACGCGCTGACCTCCTCGCGCGACACCTCCATCACCGCGAGCACCGACCCGCCGGTCTCCTCGTACACGGCGAGCATGCGCTTCAGCAGCGTGGCGTCGTCGACCATGATGTCGTCCCCGAGCATCACAACGAACGGCTCGCCGCCGACATGGGGCTCCGCCACCGCCACCGCGTGCCCGAGCCCGAGTGCCTCGTGCTGGCGGATGGAGTGAACGGTCGCGAGGCGGTCGATCGCGGCGACCTCGTCGAGCATCGCGGTCTTGCCCGAGCGCTCGAGCACCAGCTCGAGCTCGACGTTGCGGTCGAAGTGATCCTCGATCGCGCCCTTGCCCCGGCCGGTGATCACGAGCACGTCGGAGATGCCCGCGAGCACGGCCTCCTCCACCACGTACTGGATCGCCGGCTTGTCGACGAGGGGCAGCATCTCCTTGGGGATGCTCTTCGTGACGGGCAGGAAGCGCGTTCCCAGGCCCGCGGCGGGCAGCACCGCCTTCCTCACCGGTTGCATGGCGGGAACGCTACCGGGACGGTGGCGACGGGTCTGCGGGCGGGGAGGAAGACGGGTCCGTGCCGTCGTCGGGGCGCGAGCCGAGGCCGTGCTCTTCGCCGCGGATGAGCCGGCGCAGGTTGGACGCATGGCGCGCGACCAGGAGCAGCGCGACCGCCGCCACCACGGCGATGTCGAGCGCGTCGCCGCCGGTGAGCACGACGATCACCGGCGCCGCGATCGCGCACACGAGCGACGCGACCGACGCCTTGTGCAGCCCGCGCGCGATCGCCACCCACACCACGGCGAGCCCGATGGTGATGAGGGGGTACACCACGAGGAACACACCCGCACCGGTGGCCACACCCCGCCCGCCCTTGAACTTCTTCCACACCGGGAACACGTGGCCCATCACCGCAGCCACGCCGAGGATCCAGGCGCCGCGGTGGCCGTCGATGGCCAGGCCCGCGGCCGCGGCGATCGCGCCCTTGGCCGCGTCGAGCACCAGCACCAGCGCGCCGGCCTTCCAGCCGAGCAGCCGCACCACGTTGGACGCGCCCGGGTTCCCCGACCCCTCCTTGGTGACGTCGACGCCGTACTGGCGCGCGACGAGCTCCGCACTCGGGAACGTCCCGAGGAGGTACGCCAGGGGCACCAGGACCAGGATGAGCGCCACGACCGCCATTCTGAGGCATGGAGGGCTTCACGCGCCCCCCGCGGGTCCGAGGGCGGCACGCCGCCATCGGGTCGGGTACGATTAGCACTCTGCCCCGGCGAGTGCCAGCCCGACCCGGCGCACCGCAAGACCGGCCGGGGCCCACGGAGGACCGATGCCCACCTATCGCTACCGCTGCGCAAAGTGCGGCGACGAGCTCGAGATCTGGCAGTCGTTCGACGAGAAGCCCCTGACCCGCCACTCCGGCGGCTGCGGCGGCAAGCTCGCGAAGGTGCTCAGCCCGGCCGGGATCGTGCTCAAGGGCTCGGGCTTCTACAAGACCGACAACCGCTCGTCCTCGAAGTCGGGCTCGAAGCGCGCCTCCACGTCGTCGTCGGACTCGGGCGGTTCGTCGTCCGACTCCGGCTCCGACTCCGGCTCGTCGAGCTCGTCCGACTCGTCGTCGTCATCGAGCACGAAGACCGAGTCCAAGAGCAGCGGGTCCGACAGCTCCAGCTGATCCACCGGCTCCGCCCGCTCCACCCCCTCGTCCTGCTTCCCCCTTCCTTCCCCGTGCTCCCCGCGGCGCTCGCGCGCCGCGGCCGGTGGAAGGCGGGCCCATGCTCCGACGATCTCCTCGCACCCTCGGCCTCTGGGCCGGCGCGGTCGCCCTCGCGGTGGCCACCGGCGCGGTCGTGGCCGGCGACCTGGCCGCGCTCCACCGCCGCGCGGGCACGCTCGGCGCGGAGCAGCCGGTGGTGGTGGCGCGCCGGTCGCTGCCACTGGGCACCACCGTCACACCGGCCGATGTGACCACGCGCCGCGTCCACGCGTCGCAACAGCCCCGCGGCGTGCTGCACGACCCCGAGGATGCGGTCGGCCGCGTCGTCCGCGTTCCGGTCGTGCACGACGCGTTCGTGCACACGGGCAACCTCGCACCCCGCGGACGCGACGGACTCGCCGGGGTGCTTCCCGAGGGCACCCGCGCCGTGCGGATCTCGGTGGAGAACGGCCTGCACCCGCTGCCCGGCAGCGCCGTCGACGTCTACGCGTCGTACGCGTCCGGGAGCGACGCGCTCGGCACCGGACGAGTGCCCACGGGCGGAGCGAGCGTCGTCGCGGCCGGTGCGGTGGTGCTCGCCACCGACCGCTCGCCGTCGGGCGCGTCCGACACGCTCGGCCGAGGCGACGGCGTGACCCTGCTGGTCGACGAGGACCAGGCCGCCGCGCTCGCCGACGCGTCCGCGCGCGGCTCGCTGTTCCTCGCGCTCGTGCCACCGGAGGACGCCCGCGTCCCCACCGGGTTCACACCCCGCTGAGGGCCATCTCCGCGACGAGCAGCGTCACACCGGCGGCCGCGCCAGGCAGCCAGGTGAGGTCCGACCCGACCTCCAGCACGTCGAGCAACATGCGCGGCACCGTCGACGCGATCGTCACCTCGCGGACCGGCTCCGCGAGCGCGCCGCCCCGCACCAGGAGCCCCTCCGCGCCGAGGGAGAAGTCGCCGCTGACGGGGTTGGTGCCGGAGTGCAGCCCACTCACCGACTGCACGTAGAACGCGTCGCCCACCAGCGTGAGGATCTCCTCGGGTGTCTTGGCGCCGGGAGCCAGCACGAGCGCGCGTGCGCCCACCCCGGGCGGGGACGCGTAACCGCCCCGCACCGCCGATCCCGTGGTGCCCGGCCCGGCGCGCCGGCCGGTGGACGTGTTGTGGAGGAAGCCGCGCAGCACGCCGTCGACCACGAGGTCGTTGCGACGGGTGGGCAGGCCCTCGGCGTCGAACGGCGCCGCGCCGTACGCCCGCGCGTCGGTGGGATCGTCGACCAGGGTGACGTCGGGCGCCGCCACCTGCTCCCCGTCGCGGCCGAGGAACATCGTGCGGCCCTTGTTCATCGCCTCGCCGTTGAGGGCGGCCCCGAGGATCCCGAGCAGCGAGCGGGTGACGAGCGGGTCGAAGATCACGGGCACCCGACGCGAGCTCACCGGCGCGGCGCCGAGCAGGCGCGTCGACCGGTCGATGGCGTCGCGGGCCGCGGCCTCGGGGTCGAGGTCGGCGAGGGTGCGGCCGACCGAGAAGCCGTATCCGGTGCGGGTTCCGTCGCCCTCACCCGCCAGCGCGCTCACCGTGCAGGAGCACACCGTCCGGCGCGAGGTGGCCTCCACCCCGAGTGAGCTGGCCACCGCGGACTCCATCGCCGCGTCGCCATAGCTCGCCGACTCCACCCCGCGCACCCGCGCGTCGAGACCGAGGGCGGTCTTCTCCAGCGCGAGTGCGAGCGCGACCTTGTCGGTGGTCGGCACCGACGCGAGCTCGTCGCGCCACAGGTCGAGGTCGGCAACCGGCACGGCGCGCGCGTCGTCGGCCGTGGGGAGGTCGTTCCACTCGTCGGGTGCGGCGAAGCGCGCGTTGTCGCGCGCTTCGTCGAGCACGGCGTCCACGAGGTCGGGCTCGAGCGACCCCGCCCACGCGTAGCCCATGCGCCCGCCCACCACGACCCGCACGCCCACGCCACCGCTCTCGGCGACGGCCATCTCCTCCACCGCGCCCTCGAACACCTTCACGTCGGTGTCGACCGAGTGCGCGGCGTACGCCTCGACCTGCTCTCCCGGCTCCGCGCGCGCGGCGATGCCCCGCACGAGCTCCGACAGGCTCACGATTCCCGCTCGCTGTGCTCGCTCACGCGGCGGTACCGCCGACGGTCAGCTCGGCCACGCGCAGGGTGGGCTGACCGGAGGACACGGGCACGCCCTGGCCCTCCTTGCCGCAGGTGCCGGCCCAGGTGTCGAAGTCGTTGCCGACGGCGTCGACCTGGCGCAGCGCGTCGGAGCCGTTGCCGATGAGCTGCGCGGCGCGCACCGGCTCGGTGATCTCGCCGTTCTCGATGAGGTACGCCTCGGTCACCCCGAACACGAAGTCGCCCGTGGCGGTGTTGACCTGGCCACCGCCCAGCGCCACGCAGTAGAGGCCGTACTCGGTACCGGCGATGATGTCGTCGGGATCGGTGGCGCCGGGGAGCAGGTAGGTGTTGGTCATGCGCACCATCGGCAGGTGGCGGTACGTCTCGCGCCGGCCGTTGCCACTGCTCGGGCGCCCCGCCGCGCGGGACCGGACCAGATCCCACATGTAGTCGGTCAGCACGCCGTCCTCGATCAGCACGTTGCGCCGCGCGGGCGTGCCTTCGTCGTCGATCGCGAACGAGCCCCACTCGTGGCCGAAGGTGCCGTCGTCGACGAGCGTGACGAGCGGCGACGCGACCGCCTCCCCGACGCGGTTGCGGAACACCGACGCGTCGCGGCGCACGAGATCGGCTTCGAGGCCGTGGCCGCAGGCTTCGTGGAACAGCACCCCGCCCGCGCCGCGCTCGAGCACCACCGGGAGGCGGCCCGACGGGGCCGGACGGGCCTTCAGCAGGGTGAGCGCGCGGTCGGCCGCGATGCGGGCCACCGACTCGGGCTCGATGTCGTCGAAGAGCTCGAACCCGACCGTGCGGCCGGGCGCCTCGGTGCCCGTGTGCAAACCGGTGTCGCCCTCGGCCACGCACGTGACCATGAACCGGGTCCGCACCTGGTCGTCCTCGGCGAACACGCCGTCGGAGTTCGCGACGAGGATCCGGCGGCGGCCGTCGGCGTACGCCGCGCTCACCTGGCGGATCGACCCGCTGCGCTCGCGGGCGGCGGCGTCGGCCCGCTGCAACAACGCGACCTTGGCATCCTTCGACACGGACTCGGGCAGGACCATGGCGCTCGGGCCGTGGGCGCCGGTGGCCCGGCCCGGGAGCGCGGCCACCCGCACGGGGGCGCCGGCCTCGGTGGACGCCGCCGCGGCCGCGGCGGCCGCGGTGGCCAGACCCGACTCGGAGAGGTCGGCGGTGTGGGCGAAGCCGGTGGTCTCGCCCCGCACCACCCGGATGCCGGCGCCCCGGCTGCGGCCCGACACCAGCTCCTCCACCCGGCCGTCGTCGAGGCGGGCGCTGACGCTGGCTCGGTCCTCGGCGAACACCTCGGCGAAGTCGCCGCCGCGCGCCAGGGCTGCGGCCAGGGTCCGCTCCACGACATCGGGTGCGATCACGCCCTCCTTTCTACAACCCAATAGGCTCGGGTCATGCCGCCCCGTCCCGGGTTGTCCGCGACCGTCGATCACGAGGTCACCGACGCCGACACCGCCCTCGCGCTCCGATCCGGTGACGTCGGTGTGCTCGCCACGCCCCGGGTGGTCTCCCTCGCCGAGGAAGCCTCCGTGCAGGCCATCCAGGAGTCGCTCGCCCCGGGCACCACCACGGTGGGCTACCGGGTGCAGCTCGACCACCTCGCACCCACGATGCCGGGCACCACCGTGCACGTGGAGGCCACGCTCGAGAACGTGGAGGGCCGCCGGCTCACCTTCCGGGTCGCGGTCACCGACAGCCACGGGCTGGTCGCAGCCGGGCGGATCACGCGCGTGACCGTCGAGCGGGAGCGGTTCATGGAGAAGGCCGCGGGCGGCGACGCGTGACCGGCGCCCCGCCTCCCCCTCCGGCTCCCACCCCGTCGTCATGGGGCTGGGAACCGCCCTCGGACGCCGCGGGCACCACGCCCGCGGGGACGGCACCCGTGGGGTCGACTCCCGGGGCGGCCACCACCAAGCCCCGGAAGCGGTGGGTCGTCGTGCTCGTGCTCGCGCTCGGGCTCATCCTCGTCACCGCCGTCGCGGGCAGCGTGCTGTTCGCGACCCGCACGCTCCCGCCGCTCGCGGCCACGTACGACTTCACCAACGACCTGAGCGACGGCAACACCAGCAGCGCGTTCGCTCAGGTGTGCGACCGGCTGCGCACGCCGGGGGCCCGGAGCGGCTTCGACTCCTTCGCGCGCCGCATCGCCTCCGCCGACAGCGTCGACGTCGACATCTTGTCGGTCGACCGCAGCGGTGACCATGCCACCGTCGAGTTCACGGCGCACTACGACAACGCCCGGTCGCGCACGACCACCCTCAAGCTGGTGCACGAGGACGGCGACTGGCGCCCCTGCGGAACCGCCTGATCCCGTCGAGGTCGCTCAGCCGAGGTTGCTCGAACGCGGGTACGCGTCCGCCGGATCCGTCATGACGTTCACGAGCGACGGCCCGACGTGGGCGAAGGCCCGATCGAGCGCCGGCCCGATCTCGTCGGCGCCGCGCACGAGCTCGCCGTGGCAGCCGAGGTCCTCGGCGACCTTGTCGTAGCGCGTCTCGGGTGCGAGGTCGCACGCGAGGTCGTACCCGAAGAGCATCTGCATCGGGTGCTTCTCCAGCCCCCAGATGCTGTTGTTGCCCACGATCCCGACCACGTTCGCGCCGTGGCGGGCGAGGGTGTCGAGATCGCCGAGCCCGAAGCCGATCGCGCCGTCGCCGAGCAGCAGCACCACCTGCCGGTCGGGGAACGCGGTCGCCGCGGCGAGCGCGTAGCCCATCCCCGATCCGAGGCAGCCGTACGGACCGGGACCGATGAAGCACCCCGGCGCGAACGTGTCGACGTAGCGACCCGCGTACGACACGAAGTCGCCCCCGTCGCCGATGACGATCGCGTCGCGGTCGAGGCGGGCCTGGAGCTCGCCGTAGATGCGCACGGGGTCGATCGGGAACGCGTCGGACATCAGCCGGTCGGCGTCGCCCGCGCGCGCGGCCCGCTCCTTGGATCGCAAGTGCCCGATCCACACGGCGCGGGCCGCTCGGGCTTGGCTCACCTCGGGGAACCCGCTCTGGTCGACCAACGCCGTGAGCACGCTCACGAGGTCGCCGGCGACCGACCCGGTGAGCGTCGCGTGCGTCGCGACGCCCTCGGCGGAGTCGGCGATGTGGATCACCTCGGCGTCGCCGAAGCGGCCGAACCCGAGACGGAAGTCGAGCGGTGTACCCACGACGACAACGAGGTCGGCTTCCGCGAACGCGACACCCCGGGCACGGGAGAAGGCGTTGGGATGGTCGGCCGGGATCACGCCGCGGGCCATGTCGTTGACGAACACCGGGAGCCCGTACCGCTCGACCAGCGCGAGCGCAGCGCCCTCGGCCCCAGCCCAGTAGACGTCGCCCCCGAGCATCAGCACCGGCTTCGTCGCTCCCGCGAGCTTCGCCGCGACCGCGGCCACGGCGTCGGGGTCGGGGGCCTCGCCCGCGAATGCCGCCGCCCCGATCGGCCCGGGCACCACCGCGTCGCTCGGACCCCACGCGTCGAGGGGGACGTCCACGAACGTCGGGCCGCGGTGCGGCGACCGGGCCGAACGGAGCGCGGTGTCGAACTCCGACCCGACGGTGTCGGGCGTGAACGCGGTGCGCGCGTACTTCGTCACCGGTGCAACGATCGGCACGTGGTCGAGCTCCTGGAGTGAGCCCTGGCCCCACCGACCACCCGGCGCACGTCCACCGACGACGAAGACCGGTGTCCCGTTCATCCAGGCGCTCGTGATCGCGCTCACGCCGTTGGTCACACCGGGACCCGCCGTGAGCGCAGCGACGCCCACGCGGCGGGTGACCTTGGCCCAGCCCTCGGCCGCGAACGCCGCGGTCTGCTCGTGGCGCGTGTCGACGAGCGCGATCCCTTCGGCCCGGCAACCGTCGTAGAGCGGCCACAGGTGCCCGCCGTTGAGCGTGAACACGGTGTCGACGTCGTGGGCGCGCAGCGCGCGTGCCCCCAGGATGCCGGCGTGCGGTGCGGGCTCGCTCATGTCACTCGTCTCCGTGGTCTCCGTGGTCGAGGTCGTCGAGGTCGTCGAGGTCGTCGAGGAACGACACCAGGGCGTCGCGCCAGGCGGCCGGGCTCTCGAACTGGGGATGGTGCCCCGCGTCCGGGATCACCGCCAGCCGGCCGTCGGGCGCGGCCTGCGCGATCGCCACCGAGGCCTCGTAGAACACCGCGTCGAGCTCGCCGATGACGACGAGCACCGGGCACGTGAGGCCCTCGATCTCCTCCAGCGCGTCGGCCTCGCGGGCGATCTCCGGGCCGAGCGAAGCCCACATCGCGGGCGTGAGCCGCGACCACTTCCAGTCGCCGTACTCGCGGAACCCGACGCGCTCGGCGAGCAGGCGCTCGAACGCGGGCGTGCCGAGCACCCGCGCCTCGTCGAGCACCGCCTTGAGCGCGGCGAAGTCCTCGAGGGCGAGCTGGGCGCCGAGGTCGACGAGGTCGGGATCGAGACCGCGGGGTGGGCCGGCCGCGGTGCTCATGAACACCACCGCCGCCACCCGGTCGGGCGCCGCGACCGCGACCCGGCGCACCACCATGCCCCCCATCGAGTGGCCGAGCAGACGGAACCGGTCGACGCCCAGCGCGTCGGCCACGGCGACCACGTCGGCCGCGAGTCGGTCGAGGGAGTAGGCGGCCACGTCGTGCGGACCGCTGCTGTCGCCGTGGCCCCGCAGGTCGGGCGACACGACCGTCGCCCGGAGCGCGAGCTCGTCGGCGTGGTCGGCGAAGTCCTCCTTGGCGCCACCGAAGCCGTGGACGCAGATCAGCGCCGGGCCCGCGCCGCGCACGTCGACCGCGAGCTCGACGCCGTCCTCCACCTCGACCCGCACGCGCGCCTCCGGGGACGTCCACCGGGCGACGAACGGCCCCGGGGGTTCACCTGCTCGTAATCTACGGGGATGGCGGTAGCAGAGACGGCCCCCGCTCGCCGTCACTCGAGTGCTCGCCTGTGGCTCCGGCTCCTCGTGAGTGCGGCGCTCTTCGCCGTCCTCCTCACGAAGATCCACTTCTCCGACTTCGTGCCCCGGCACCACACCCAGGGCACGTGGGCCTTCCTGGCCGCCGGCATCCTGCTCATGGGGCTGAGCTTCGTGGTGGCGTCCTGGCGCTGGCAGCGGGTGCTCGCCGTCTTCGGCCACCACGTGCGCCTGCGCACGCTCACGAAGCACTACCTGGCCGGGCAGTTCGTCGGGAACCTGCTGCCGTCCACCGTCGGCGGCGACGTGCTGCGGATCAGCCGCTCGTCGTCCGACACCGGCAACACGACCGAGGCCTTCGCCGCGGTGGTGCTCGAACGCCTCACCGGCTTCGTCGTCCTGCCCGTGCTCGTGTTCGCCGGGTTCGCGGCGATGCCCAGCCTCTTCGACGAGCCCCGCAGCTCGCTCGCGCTGTTCATCGCCGGCGGCACCGTCGTGTTCCTCGGCGTGATCCTCTTCCTCGCCGGGCATCCGAAGGCGGCGGGGCGCTTCGCCGACCGCGACAACTGGATGCGGGCCATCGGGGCGGTCCACGTGGGCGTCGATCGGCTCCGCCGCGACCGCACGGACGCCGTGATCGCGCTGGCGGCGGCGCTCGTGTACCAGATCGTGGTGGTGGCCTCGGTGTACTGCGCGTTCCACGTCGTCGACGTGCGTGTGCCCAACGCGTCGATCCTCGCCTACGTTCCCGCCGTGGCGATGGCGCAGGTGGTCCCGATCACGATCGGGGGCCTGGGCGTGCGGGAGGGCCTGCTCGCGTTCCTGTTCCATCCGCTCGGCGTGCCCAC
Source organism: Acidimicrobiia bacterium (assembly GCA_041659105.1). Lineage (GTDB taxonomy): Bacteria > Actinomycetota > Acidimicrobiia > IMCC26256 > PALSA-555 > CAIUKV01. The sequence continues at coordinate 24,409 of JBAZYX010000013.1, read as the reverse complement.
GGGGCGCGCGGTCGCCATCGGGCTCCTCTGGTACGGCATGACGCTGCTCGTGAGCCTGCTCGGCGCACCCGCGTTCGCGGTGGGCCACCGGAAGAACGCCGAGGCCACGCTCACCCCGTCCACCCCGTCCACCCCGTCCACCGACCAGGCCACGGACGCGCGTTGACCGTCGCCCGCGATCCCGACGCCACGATTCCCGCGCGCCGGCGGATGCCCGGCGCGCGGGTCCTCAGCGACGGCTCGGTCATCTACTGGTGGGGCGAGATCCTCCTCGTCCTCGGCTTCTACTTCGTGTACTCCGCGATCCGGAACGCAAAGTTCGGGGGGAAGGCGGAGGCGTACCGGAACGCGCGCAGCCTCATCGACGTGCAGAAGTTCTTCGGCATCTACCACGAGGAGCGGCTCCAGAACTGGGCCCTGCACTTCAAGCCGCTGATCGTGGGCGCGAACTACTACTACGGGTCACTGCACTTCGTGGTGACGATCGGGATCATGGTGTACCTGTTCGCGCGCTGGGCCGACGACTACCCCGTCTGGCGCAACACGCTCGCCACAACCACCGCGATCGCGCTCATCGGCTTCACGTTCTGGCCGCTCATGCCGCCGCGCCTGCTCCCCGACATCTACGGCTACGTCGACACGCTCGCGCGGTACCCGACCTTCTGGTCGTTCAACTCCGGCGCGGTCAGCAAGATCTCGAACCAGTACGCGGCGATGCCGAGCGTGCACTGCGCCTGGGCCTTGTGGTGTGCGTGCGTGCTCGCGCCCCGCGTGAAGCACCTGTGGGTGAAGTACCTCGCGATCGCGTACCCCGTGCTGACGGTGGTCGTGATCGTGCTCACCGGCAACCACTACGTCCTCGACGCCGTGGGCGGCTTCGCGGTGTTCGGCATCGGGTTCCTGCTCGCCCGGCGCTTCACGCGCGCCGGACACGGCGCCCGGCCCAGCCCGCTCCCTGCCCCCTGACCTCCCGGAGACCCTCGTGCTGCTCGACCACGTCGCGCTCGCCTCGCGCGACTCCTTGCCCATCCTGAACACGCTCGTCGCCGACTTCGGTGGCACGGTGCTCCAGGGTGCGATCTCGGCCGGGTTCCGCCCGGTCCAGGTGCGCGTGGGCGACGCGCACCGCGGCATGACCGTCGAGCTGCTCGAGCCGTACGACGTCGACAAGTTCGACTTCCTGGAGCGGTTCCTGAAGGCCCGGGGCCCCGGGCCGCACCACCTCACCTTCAAGGTGCACGACCTCGCCGCCGAGCTCGATCGCGTGCGGGCAGCCGGCATCACCCCCACCGGGATCCTCCTCGACTCGCCCCGGTGGAAGGAGGCGTTCATCACGCCGGCCCAGGCCCACGGCACCGTGGTCCAGCTCGCGCAGGGCGGGCTCGACTTCCCGACCTTCGCCGACCAGTTCGCGAGCGCCCGCACCGACGGCCCGTACGGTGAGCCGCGCTGGTGGCCGGAGCCCCCGCCTCGCGCACCCGAGCCGTCGTTCCTCGAGCACGTGGTGGTGTCCACGCCCTCGCTCGACGCTGCGATCGCGTTCTACACCGACGTGCTCCGGGGCACGGTGGGCGAGCGCGGCGACGGGTTCGCGGCCATCGGGTGGGCCGGGGGCGGGTGCGTCCGGCTCGAGGCCGACGCCGACCGGCCGCCGGGCGTGACCCGCCTCGACGTCGTCGGTCCGGGCCCCGCGCGCGAGGTGGTGCTCGCCGGAACTCCCCTCGTGGTCCGTCCCGACTGACCTCGGTGCGCGGCTCAGTCGCCGCGGTTGCGGCCCATGAACCAGCCGATGAGCCATCCGATCAGCGCGGACCCGACGATCACGAGGAACAGCGGCATCGTGATGTCGCCGAAGACGAAGTCGACCTTCACCTTCTTCGAGTTCGCGATCGCCAGCACCACGACCACCAGGATCAGGACCCCGACGATGATGTGCTTCGCCGAGATGCTGCGACTGCCGCCGTCGTTCGCCACCAGGACCCCCTTGCTCCGGAAGCGCCCAGCCTAGGAGCGGGGAGCGATCGCGCGCGGGGACCGCTTCGCCGCGGGCTTGCGGGCCGGCTTCTCGGCGCGGCCGGTGCCGGCGCGCCTCGGTCCGAACCGCTCGCGCATCATCCGCAGTGCGGCGTCGCGCACGGCCCGGTCGGCGATGGACAGGTAGGCATCGCGCGCGTTGACCAGCGCGAGCCGCCGCGGCGGCAGCCCCGCGATCGTCATCACCTGCACGCCGTCGAGGCCCGCGGGCACCGCAGTCTCGGGGAGCACCGACGCCCCCGCCCCTGCGGCAACCAGGTCGGCGATGAGCCGGATGCCCTCCACCTCCACCACCACGTCGAGGGTGACGCCTTGACGTGCCGCGGCAGCGTCGATCTCCGAGCGCAGCGGGTTCGCGGCCGGCGGGAGCACGAGCCCGAGCTCGTTCAGCGCGGCGAGCGACACCGGCGCACGCGGCAGCGACTGGCCCACCGGCGCGACCGCGAGCAGCGCCTCCTCGAGGATCGTCTCCACGTGCAGGCGCCGATCGTCGACCGGCTCGGTGACGATCGCCTGGGTGAGATCGCCGGACAGCACCTCCGCGGCGAGGCGTTCCGACGCACCCTCCACCACGCGCAGATGGACACCCGGCGCGCGTCGGCGCAGGTCGGCCACGAGCTCCGGCACCAGCCAGCGGCTCGCGGTGCCCACGACGCCGAAGCTCGCGTCGCCCACCTCGAGACCCTGGAGCATCGACAGGTCGGCGCGCAGCGAGTCGACTTCGCGGCGGATCCGGCGCGCCCGTTCGAGCACCACCTCGCCGCAGTCGGTGGGCGCGGCGCCCCGGCGGCTGCGGACGAACAGCTCGGCGCCGAGCTCGGCCTCGAGCTGGCGGATCTGCTCGCTCACGTTGGACTGTACGGTGGCAAGTACGTCGGCGGCGGCCGTGAACGATCCTTCGTCAGCCACCGCCAGCACGGCGTCGAGATGGCGCAGCTCCACGGGCCCTCCCGGTGCAGGCCGGTCCGGACCGGCTCCTGTTCGCTCCGGACCCACTGCTCACCGGGATCCCGAGCCCGTTTCTGATCCATCTTCAGAAACGATGGCTTCCATCGTAACTGTTTGTTGGACAGATTGAAACCTATCGGTAACCATGGCGTCCGGCGTGCACGACGGGGGTCGAGTTCCCCCACCGGCCACCCGTCGCCACACCGCCGAAGCACTGGACATTTCCCCGACTTGGAGGACGACGAGGGTGGCGGTCGACACTGTCTCCAGCCTGCTCTTCACCGGCCCGCTCACCTGGACGGGTGAGGCGAGCTGCGCTGGTCAGACCGAGCTGTTCTTTGCCCCTGCGGGCGAGCGCCCCGAGACCCGGCTCCTCCGTGAGGCCCGGGCCCGGGCGATCTGCATGGCCTGCGAAGCCGTCGACCCGTGCCGCCGCTGGGCGCGCGAGCACCGGGAGTACGGGTTCTGGGGGGGCGAGTCGGAAGAGGACCGCGCGGCGGCCGGCTTCCGGGTCGACATGCCGGTGGGCCGGGTGGCCCGCTACCCCAAGGGCAACGGCCTGCCCGTCGCCCCGCGCGAGCCCCGCGTCGCCTGAGCCCGTCCCGTTAGTGTCACCGGCGTGACCACCACGCCGGACGGGCTCGACCTCGACGCGCTCCGGTCCTGGTTCGCCGCGCACGTCGCCGAGGCCGGCAACACCCCGCTGTCGGCATCGCTGATCGCGGGCGGGCGCTCGAACCTCACGTACCGCGTCACCGACGGCGCCCACCACTGGGTCGTTCGGCGCCCGCCCCTCGGGCACGTGGTGGAGACGGCGCACGACATGGGTCGCGAGTACCGGGTCATGTCGGCCCTCCAGGCCTCGGACGTCCCCGTGCCCGTCACCCGCGCCTTCTGCGACGACCTCACGGTGGTCGGCGCGCCCTTCTACGTGATGGACGAGGTCGAGGGCCGAGTGGTGCGCTCCACCACCGAGCTGGCCGACTTCGACCCCGCCGACGCCCTCGCGGTCTCGCGCGACCTGATCGACGTGCTCGCGCGCCTCCACGCCACCGACTACCACGCCGCGGGCCTGGGCGAGTTCGGTCGGCCCGACGGCTTCCTCGCCCGCAACGTGGCGCGCTGGGGCAAGCAGTGGCAGGCCAACAAGACGCGCGAGCTCCCCGCGATCGACGAGCTCGCCCGCCGGGTCCAGGCTGCGCTCCCCGAGTCGGGACCGCCCGCGATCGTGCACGGCGACTACCGGCTCGAGAACACCATGCTCGCCCTCGACGCGCCGGAGATCGTGGCGGTGCTCGACTGGGAGATGTCGACGCTCGGCGACCCCCTCACCGACCTCGGGCTGTTCCTCGTCTACTGGGTGCACTGGGGCAACGAGGAGGACGCGGGTCCGCTCGCCACCGGCGGCGCGTCGGGCCTGCCCGGGTTCATCGGCCTCGACGAGGTGGCGGCGCGCTACGCCGCGGCGTCGGGGCGCGACCTGTCGAACCTCGACTTCTACATCGTGTTCGCGTTCTACAAGCTCGCGGTGATCCTCGAGGGCATCAACGCCCGGTTCCTCATGGGCAAGACCCTCGGCGAGGGCTTCGACCAGATGGGCACGATGGTCATCTCCCTCCTCGACGCCGCCTTCGAGGTGGCGAACCGCTCGGAGATCCGGGCGCTGCACGGTTGACCCATCCCCTCTCGCCCCGGGCGCTGCTGATCGTCGGGGCCGGCGGCGCGATCGGTGCGCTCGCCCGGTACGGCCTGTCGCGAGCGTTCCCGGTCGCCGCGGGCACCTTTCCCACCACCACGTTCGTCATCAACGTCGCCGGCGCGTTCGTGCTCGCGTTCCTGCTGGAGTCGCTCGTGCGCCGGGGCGCGCCCGAGCACTGGCTGCGCCTCCTCGTCGGTGTGGGCGTGCTCGGCGCGTTCACCACCTTCTCCACGATGGCCACGGAGATCGCGCTGCTCTGGAGCGACGGCGACGGCGGGATCGCGGTCGTCTACGCCGCGGCGAGCGTGGTGACCGGCGTGGCCGCGGTGTTCGCGGGGCTGGTGCTCGCCGGCTTCCGCACGGCACCGGTCCCCGACGAGGACGAGTCGTGAGTCGCGAGCGTGGCCCGAGTGGCCCGGCCCGTCAGGGTCGAGAGCGGGAATCGTGAGCGACGTCGCGCTGGTCGCACTCGTGGCGGTCGCCGGCGCGGTCGGCGCGCCGAGCCGGTACGCGCTCGAGTGGTGGATCCGCACCCGGCGGCCGACCATCACGCCCGCCGGCACGCTCGTCGTCAACATCACCGGCTCGCTCGCGCTGGGGCTTGTCGTCGGGCTGATGCTCGCGCACGGGCTCGATCCCGACGTGCGCACGGTGGTGGGCACCGGGTTCGTCGGCGCGTACACCACGTTCTCCACCTACGCGTACGAGACGGTGCGACGTGCCGAGGAGGGCCACCCGCGGGTCGCCATCGCCTACGCGATCGGCAGCGTGGTGGCCGCCACCCTGGCCGCGACGCTCGGCCTCGTCCTCACCGGCGCCTGGTGACCGTCAGTCGTCGAGGGCGAGGATCGCGGCGGCGGTGACGATGCCGACGACACGGCCGCCGTCGACCACCGCGACGTAGGGCGCCCCGCTCGCCGCGAGGGTCGCCCGCGCCTGGCCCACGGTCCAGTCGCGTGTCGCGACGGGCGCGTCGGGCGACACCGACTCGGGGGGCGGGGCGATCGCGTCGACGACCGGCCGTCGGTCGCGCAGCTCGACGGGGTCGACCCGCCGGACGAGCTGTGACGTCGTGACCGATTGCCGGCCCATCACCAGCTGGCCCACGCCGGTGGCGATCAGCGCGGGGACGATGTACCCGGGGCGTCCGGTGGCCTCGGCCACGAAGACGATCGCGGCAATCGGCGTCCGATAGCCCGCGCCGAGGAACGCCGCCGCGCCGATCACCGGGAAGAGCAGCGTGTTGCTGTTGACCACAACTTCCACCGCCGCGCCGAGGATCCAGCCCTCCACGAACAGCGGGATGAAGATCCCACCCGCACCGCCGGCGGCGACCGTGAGGGACGTCGCGATCGCGCGCACGAGCAACAGGAGCACGATCAGCCCGAACGAACGCGACGCCGTCTGCGTCCACTCCACCGCGCCGTACCCGGGTCCGATCGACAGGGGCGCGTCGTACACCGCCCACGTGACCGCCGCGACGCCGACCAAGCCGAGGCCGCACCCCAACACGCGCTTCCACGGGGTGGTGTAGGTGGCGACCCGCTTCGCCGAGCGCACCATCACTGCAAACGCGCGCGCGCCGATCCCGGCGAGCAGACCCATCGCGAGCGCGCCGAGCAGCTCGCGTGCCTCGAGGTCCGGATTCCCCTGGACCGGGATGAGCCGATCGAGGCCGAAGAACAGCACGAACGTGAGGTACGACGCGGCGGCCGCCACGATGGCGGGCACCGCGGCGTGCGCCGCCGAGTCCTCCTGGTACGGCACCTCGACCGCGAACACAGCACCGGTGGCCGGCGCCTTGAAGATCGCGGCCACCCCGGCGGCCGCGCCCGCCACGAGGAGGACGCGCTGGTCGCGCCCATCGACCAAACGCGGGAACCGGCGGCGGACAGACGAGCCGATCGCCGCGCCGAGGTAGATCGACGGCCCCTCGAAGCCCATCGCGCCGCCGAGGCCGAGCGTGGCCCCGGCCGCGAGCGTCTTGCCCGGCACCGGCTCGAGCGGCACCGCGCCATCGTGACGGTGGTACGCGTCGAGGTACTCGTCGGCCAGGGCCGGCGACGCACCCCGGCCCACGTACCGCAGCGCCGCCCACGCCAACGCGACGCCCAGTGCGGGGGCGACGATCCGCGCGCCGGCCGGCAGGTCGAGCGTCCACTCGAGGAGCCAGCGCCCCACCACCTGCTCGAACGCGGCCACCACCAACCCCACGAGGACGCCGGTGACGGCCGCGAGCACGAGGATCCGGTGCGGGCGGGTCATCCTCGCGAAGCGCTCGAACATCTGCGGTGGAGGCTATCGGCAGGCTGCGCCAGACTGACGCCCGCTGACGTGAGCGGCCCGTCACGGGCCCGGGGGGAGGAACCAGGATGGGTGTGCTCGACGGCATCAAGGTGGTGGAGCTCGCCGAGCACGGGTTCGTGCCGAGCTGTGCGGCGATCCTGGGGGACTGGGGCGCCGACGTGGTGAAGGTGGAGCGGCCCACCGGCGACCCGCTGCGGGCGATCATGGGCGCGGGCTTCGTCACCGACACCGGCGACATCAACTTCCTCTGGGAGCTCATCAACCGGAACAAGCGCGGGATCGCGCTCGACCTCCGCGTCCCCGAGGGCCGGACCGCGTTCGACAAGCTCATCGAGCAGGCCGACGTGTTCGTCACCAACTTCCTGCCGTCGGCGCGCACGAAGCTGCGCACCAACCCCGAGGACCTGTGGGCGGTCAATCCGCGCCTCGTGTACGCGAAGGGTCACGGGCAGGGCCAGAAGGGGCCAGACGCGGACGCAGGTGGCTTCGACGCCGTGTCGTATTGGGGGCGCGGCGGGATCGGGCACATCCTCACGCCGGCGGACGGCCCGATGATCATGCAGCGCGGCGCGATGGGCGACGCACCGAGCGGCGCCATGCTCGCGGGCGGGATCGCCGCCGCGCTGTTCAACCGCGAGCGCACCGGGAAGGGCATGGTGGTCGACGTGTCGCTCCTCAACTTCGCGGTGTGGCAGCTCGGGGTCGACCTCACCGCCACCACGATCACGCGCGAGGAACCGGCGAAGATGAGCAACGACACGGCGCGGTCGAACCCGCTCGTCGGTCCGCACAAGACAGCCGACGGCCGCTGGCTGCTCCTCAACATGATCGACGACACGCGGCACTGGGTGCCCGCGTGCCGGGCGCTGGGGCTCGACGACCTCGTCGACGACCCGCGCTGCGTCGACACCGCGACCCGCGCGCAGCACGCGCAGGAGCTGCACGACCGCATCCGCGAGGCGATCGGGTCGCGCACCCTCGCCGACCTGCACGCGCGGCTCCAGGCGGAGGACACCATCTCGTCGGCGCTCGCGTCGCCGCTCGAGGTGATCGACGACCCGCAGGTGATCGCGAACGGCTACCTCGCGAAGCATCCCAGCCATCCGACCCTGCGGATGGCCTGCGCGCCCATGCAGTTCGACGACGAGCAGATCACGGTCCGGCGCGGCGCGCCCGGGATCGGCGAGCACACCGACGAGGTGCTGACCGAGGCCGGGTTCTCGGCCGACGAGATCGCGACGCTGCGCTCCGTGGGAGCAGCCGGCGCCGCCGAGTGAGGCCATGTGAGGCCAGGCGAGGCACGAACGGGCGCCATCTAGGGTGGAGGGGTGCCGAACGACCCCTCCGCTCCCGCCGACGGACTGATCTGGGAGCAGCCGCCCACGCCGCTGCGCCGACCGATCCTCGTCGCGGCGTTCGAGGGCTGGAACGACGCCGCCGATGCAGCCACCTTCGCGGCGCGCTACCTCGCCCAGCACGGCGACGCGCAGCGCATCGCCCACATCGACCCCGAGGCCCACACCGACTTCCAGTCCCGCCGCCCCCACGTGGAGCTGGTCGACGGGATCACCCGGGCGATCGTATGGCCCGAGTCCACGTTCTCCGTGGCCCGATACCCCGAGCGCGACCTCGTGGTGCTGCGAGGCATCGAGCCGTCGTACCGGTGGAAGTCGTTCTGCCGGGCCGTGCTCGAGGTCGTCGAGGCCACCGGCTGCGAGATGGTGGTCACCTTCGGCGCGCTGCTCGCCGACGTCCCCCACACGCGCAAGGTCCGGGTCACCGGCACCGCCACCGACCTCGAGCTGATCGAGCGCCTCGCGCTCGAGCCGAGCCGCTACGAGGGCCCCACCGGCATCGTCGGCGTGCTCCACGACCTGTGCCGCGAAGCCGGGATCCCGTCGGTCTCGCTGTGGGCCCCCGTCCCGCACTACATCGCGTCGCCGCCCAACCCGCCCGCGAGCGCGGCCATCCTCGACCGCTTCGGCCGCCTCACCGGCGTCACCCTCGACCTCAGCCGCGTGCAGCAGACCGTCGAGCGGTGGCGCGAGCAGGTCGACCAGGTCGCGGCCGACGACGACGACATCCGCAGCTACGTCGAGCGGCTCGAGGCCCGCTACGACGAAGCCGCGGACGAGGACGCCACCCCCGACTGGGGAGACGAGCTCCCCACCGGCGACCAGATCGCCGACGAGCTCGAGCAGTACCTCCGCGAACAGCGCAACGACTGACGCACACCCTCAACCCATTTGGCGTCACCAGTGCCGCCGTCAGCGGCACCAGTGACGCCAAAAGGACGAGGAAGGGGAGTCAGCGCTGGCGCTGGTCGGGGTCCCAGATGCTGAGGGCGAGGTGGGAGTACACGGCCGCACCCGCGCTCATGTCAGCATCTCCTCGGCGACCGCGCGCCAGAGCTGTTCGGACAGCGACAGCGACTCGACGTCGACCCGCTCATCGTTGCCGTGGAACATCGTGGCGTAGTCCTCGAAGCCGAGCCGCTGCGAGAACAGCCCGTAGCCGTACCCCACCGCGCCAGCCCGCCGGAAGAACCGATTGTCGGTGCCGCCGACCATGAGGAACGGCACCAGCGCGGAGTCCTTCACCAGCCGCGCCGACACCGTCGACAGCGTGTCCCACAGCGGCGTGTCGATCGGCGACGCGGTGGACAGGTCCTCGTTGGACTCGATCTCGACGCGGTCGTACAGGTCACCGAGCGCGTCGCGGAGCAGGTCGCGGATGTCGTCGCCGCTCTGGCCCGGCAGGGTGCGGATGTCGACCTCGAGCTCGACGTGGTCGGGGATCACATTGGTCTTGGTGCCGCCGTGCGCGACGTTCGGCGAGAACGTGGTGTGGGTGCACGCGTGCACCAACCGGCCCATGCCGAGCGGCAGCGTCGAGCAGTAGTCGCGCACCGCGCTCGGGTCGAGGAACGCGTCGCGCATCTCGGCCGGGTAGTCCATCGCCTCCACATGGCGGCGCCACACCTCACCGATGTGGGCGGTGGGCGCGTACTCGGCCAGGCGACGCACCACCTCGGCCGCGGTCACGAGCGCGTTGTCGGTCTGGAACGGCTGCGAGCCGTGCCCGGGCGTTCCGTGCACGTGGATCTTCGACCAGAACGTGCCCTTCTCGGCCACCATGACCGGCAGCCGGGGCCCGTGCGGCGACGGCATCTGGAACCCACCCGACTCCGTGAGCACGTAGTCGGCCGCGACCGCGTCCCACTCGTGGTCGACGAGCCAGTGCGCACCCCAGGTGCCCAGGGCCTCCTCGTCGGCCACGGCGAGGTAGATGAGCGTGCCCCGGGGCCGGAAGCCGGAGTCGGCGAGGCGGCGGAACGCGACCGCCTGCGTCGCGGTGATGTTGAGCATGTCGATCGCGCCGCGGCCCCACACCATGCCGTCCTCGATGTCGCCCGAGAACGGGTCGCGGGTCCAGCCGTCGGTGTTCACCGGCACGACGTCGGTGTGGCCCATCAGCATCAGCGTGGGCGCGTCGGGGTCGGTGCCCTCGATCCGGCAGACGAGACTCGACCGGCCCGGCTGCGGCTCGAAGCGCTCGACGTCGAGCCCGCTCGTACCGAGGTACTGCTGCAAGAGGTCGACGCTGCGCAGCTCGTTGCCCGACCCGACCGTGCCGTCGTTGACGCAGGCGTTGCGGATCAGCTGCTGCAGCAGATCGGTCGCTTCCGGATCTTGCAGGCGCGTGGTCACACTCAGACGATAACCCTGCTCAAGCGACGGCGACCCGGTAGACGAAGGAGCCGTTCTCGGTCCAGCGCTCGGCCCGGCCCTCCATCACGAGGTGCTCGAGGTGGGCGAAGGTCTCGCTCTCGGCCATCACGCCCCAGTGCTTCTTCGGGAAGATCTCGTGCGCGAGGTCCTGCACGGTGGCGGCGCCGATCGCGACGGACGCGTCGGCGAGCATCTGCATCCGCTCCTCGTGATGGTCCTTGATCGCCTCGACCCGCCCGGGCACGTCGTCGAACGGGTGCCCGTGCGCGGGCAGACCGAGCTTCACGCCGTCGAGCGCGGCCACGAGGTCGAGCGTCTGGATGTAGCTGTGCAGCGCGTCGGCGCCGTTGCCCACGCCCGAGATGTGCGGGGTGATCGACGGCAGCACGTGGTCGCCCGAGAGGAGCAGTCCGTGCTCGGGGTCGTACAGGCAGAGGTGGTCGATCGTGTGGCCCGGCGTGTGCACGCTCACCCACTCGCGCCCGGCGAGCTCCACCCGCTCGGCGTGGCGCACGCGGCGACTCGGGTCGGGCGGCGAGAAGAGGAAGCGCATCGCCTTGAGCACCATGCGGCGCGACAGCTTGGGCATCGGGTGCTTCGACCCGCCCCACGGCGTCTCGCCGCCCCACGGCACCGACCGGGCGTTGAACTCGGGCGTGGGGTTGTCGCGGAGCGGGTCGCCCTCGAAGTCGTCGGAGTGGTCGCCGATCGTGGGGATCTCGTCGTCCCACACGTCGAGGGCCTGCGCGGCGGCGGCCGCGATCTGCTCGGCCTCGAGCTCCTCCTGCTCGGAGGGCAGGTGGTTGCGGCGGCTCGACTCGGAGAGCGACCACGTGGTGAACGCCCGGTGTGCGATCAGCTCGGCGCCCGTCTCCTTGCGGATGCGGCCCGCGCCCCCGAAGTGGTCGGGGTGGGAGTGCGTGACGATGACGGTGTGGACGTCCTTGAGCCGGAAGCCGGCCGCCTTCAGCCGCTTCTTGAGCGCCTTCCACGACGACGGCCCGGGGAGGCCGGGGTCGACCACCGCGAGGCCGCGGTCGTCGAGCAGGCCGTACATGTTGACGTGACCGAGGCCGGGCATCCAGATCGGGAGCTGCATCCGGATCACGTTGGGCGCGACCTCGGCGATCTCCTCGGAGGCCGGCTCCTGCTCCTGCTTGGGCGGACGCGGCGGGGTCGCGGGCGGGTCGGCAGGGAGGACGGGTTCGGGAGCCTCGGTGGTGTCGGTCACGCGGGGGAGATTACCGGCGCCAGGTGCGGCCACGGCCGGGCCTCGGCCGCCACCGCCCCGGCCGCCAGGCAGTGGAGATCGTGGTGGCGGGGCGCCACCACCTGCAGCCCCACCGGCAGGCCGTCGACGAGCCCCGCCGGGATGGAGCACGCGGGCTGGCCGGTCACGTTGAACGGCGCGGTGAACGGGGCCGACAGCCCGAACAGCGTGACCTCCTCGCCGTTGAGGCTGCCACCGAGGCGGCCCTCGGCCTCGAACGCCGGGGTGGGCGTGGTCGGGGTGAGGAGCAGGTCGACCTGCTCGAACACCGCGGCCGACGCCGCGCAGAGCTCGGCCCGGCGCCGCACGGCCTTCAGCAGCACGTCGGGACGCAGGTGCTTCACCGACTCGTACTCGAGGCGGTGGACGACGGTGATGTCGTCGAGCCGGTCGTGCAGCGCGTCCATGTGCCACGCCATGTCGTCGATCGACGACAGCAGTCCCCACGTCGTCGCGGGCGCAGGGAGGTCGATCACCGCGGGGACGCGCACCCAGCCGGCGGCGGCGATGAGCGCCTCGGCGGCCTCGGCCGCGACCGCGCCAACCGCGGGCTCGGCGGTGAACCCGCACAGGGAGTCGACGAACGCGACCCGCAGGCCGCGCAGCGCGTCCTGCGCGAACCCCGACACGAGCGCAGGCTCGAACGGCGCGGGCTTGGGCAAGGACGTCGGGTCGCTGAGCGTGGGACCGGTGACGACATCGAGGTAGCGGGCGGCGTCGCGCGGCGTGCGCACCATGGGGCCGCGCACCGGCGTGAGGGACGAGTTGAACGGGCCGGGCCCCCGGCCGATGAGCCCGAACGTGACCTTCATGCCGAACAGGCCGCAGTAGGCCGACGGGATGCGGATCGATCCCCCGCCGTCGCCGCCCGAGCACACGGGGAACAGCCCCCCGGCCACCGCGGCCGCGGAGCCACCAGAGGAGCCACCCGGCGTGCGCTCGAGGTTCCAGGGGTTGCGGGTGACACCGTGCAACGGCGTGTTCGTGAAGCTCACCGTGCCGTGCTCGGACGCGGTGGTCATGCCCGTGAGCACCGCACCCGCGCGCCGCAACCGCTGGGCCTCGACGTCGTCGTGGTCGGCGATCCGGTCGGCGTAGACGAGCGATGCGTGGGTGTCGGGCCAGCCTGCGACCTGGTACAGCTCCTTCACCCCGAGGGGCAGGCCCGAGAGGGGGCCGGGATCCACGCCGCGCGCCACGGCGTCGTCGACCGCGACCGCGGCCTCGCGCGCGCCGTCCTCGTCGAGGAAGCAGACCGCGTTGAGCTGCGAATCGATCGCGTGAATGCGCGCGAGGTATCCGTCGAGCAGGTCGACCGCACGGAGGTCCCCGGCCCGTACCGCGTCGGCGAGCTGCCAGGCCTCGTGGGTGAAGAAGTCCGCCGGGAGCGGGCTCACGACGCCGACTCGTCGGCCTGAACCACGCCGCCACCGTTCACGTCGTGCTGCTCGGCGCGCGTGCGCATCTCCGCGAACGCGTCGGTCATGCCGGACGCGAGCACGTCGAGGTCGGGGAAGCCGTCGCGGTCGGCGAGCAGGCCGAGGTGCAGCTTCCCGCAGTACGAGAGAATCGCGATGCCGAGCCCGAGGTTCCGAGACAGCGGCACCATCGGGTAGGCCTCGATCATGCGTGCGCCCATGCAGTAGAGCGGCACCTGCGGGCCGGGCACGTTGGTGCTGATCAGGTTGAAGAAGACCTGGTGGTGCGCGGCGCGCGCGGCCAGGCCGAGCAGCGTGGGCGCCGCGTACTGCGTGAGGTCGACCAACGCGGCTGCGGCCACGGCCTGGTGCCGCTCCTTCAGCCCTTCCGTGGCGGCGCGGACCGACGCGAGGCGGGAGACCGGATCGGGCTCGCCCACCGCGAGCGGGATCACGAGGGCCGAGACGCGGTTCCCGAGTGCGAGGTGCTCGCTCTCGTCACGCACCGACACCGGGCACATCACCTTCACGGTGAGGTTCGGGCGCAGCTCGCCCCGTGCGTCGAGCAGCCGGGCGAGCCCGCCCGCGACGCCTGCGAGCACGACGTCGTTCACCGTGCCGCCGTAGACCTGCCGGACCACCTTCACGTCGTCGAGCGGGACCTGCACGCCGAGGAACCGCCGATGGCGCCCCACCGGGTGGTTGATGCTCAAGCGCGGCGCGAAGAGGCGGCCCTCCGCGAGCGTCGCCATCGACCGGCCGAGCTCGCCGAGCTGCGCCAGGGCGCGACGCGGCACCTGCACGGCCTCGGCCACCACCCGGCCGACGTGCGCCACGCTCCCGAGCTCCTCCACGACCGTGTCGACGAGCAGCTGCTGCGGCGACGGTGCCGGCGCGGGCGTCCATTCGGGCGCGTCGGGGATGGTCGGCTCGCGGGTGAAGTCGAAGAGCACCGTGGCGACGTCGACGCCGGAGATGCCATCGACGAGCGCGTGGTGCGTCTTCTGGATCACCGCGACGTCGCCGCCCTCCAAACCCTCTACGAACCACAGCTCCCACAGCGGGCGGCTGCGGTCGAGCATCTGCGCCTCGACGCGCTCGAACAGCGCGAGCAGCTGCGCGCGCGACCCGGGCGAGGGCAGTGCCGTGAGCCGGACGTGATACGCGATGTCGAAGCGCCCGTCGTCGACCCAGACCGGCCGTCCGATCCCGAACGGCACCTCCATCGGCCGCTGGCGGAAGCGCGGGATCAGGTGGAGCCGCGACCCGACGAGCCGACGGGCCTCGGCCAGGCGGAACCGGCCGCGCTCGTCGAAGAACGGTGGGCCCTCGAGGATCGCGAGCGAGCCGATGTGCATCGGCGTCTCGATCCGCTCCAGCGCGAGGAAGCTGGCGTCGAGCCCCGAGAGCCGGTCGTAGGCGCTCACGAGCGAAGGCTACGACGATCGGAGCACCCGTGGGCCACGCGCACGGACGGCGCGGACGGGGTCAGCCGTCGAGCCCCCCGATGCACGTGAGGAACCCGAGGCCCGCGAGCAGGTCGGCAGCCTGGGCCGAGGCCCGGTTCACCTGCTGCACCACGTCGGGGCTTGCCTTGACGGCCTCGTCCACGGTGAGATCGTCGTCGGCCGCGGCGTCGCGCAGGGTCTCGAGCCCGTGGGCCGCGTCCCGCAGGTGGGCGACGAGGCGCTCGAGCTGCGCATCCGTGCTCGCAGGCCCCCGGAGGTCGGCAAACGCGTCGATCTGGAGGTTCAGCGCCTCGAGCGTGGCGTCGATCTCGGCGGCGGCGGCCTCGCCGCGGCGACCGGGGACGACCTCGGCCCGGAGCCGGTCCGACTCCTTCTTCCCCGCGGCACACACCGCTTCGGCCCGGGTCACGAGCTCACGGCGCGACAGGCGCTCGGAATCGCTCCCGCCGCCGCAGCCCGTGAGCAGACCGCCGACGAGAGCCGTCGCGATGAGCGCGACGACCGCCGCGCGAGCCCGGAGCTGCACGGCGGCACGGTACCCGGGTGGTCGGTAGGGTGGCGGTCGTGCTGCCCGACTACGCGGAGTACGGCGACGCGATCGGCCTCGACTGGTACGGCGTCGACCCCAATCTCCGGCAGCTCCTCGACCGCCTCCTGCCCGATGCGGGCGACCGCGCCTTCGCCGAGGAGCAGGTGCAGACCTACGGCGTGCTGTGCGGCGGCGACCTCGCCCGCCGCGCGGAGGTCACCGACCGCAACCCGCCAGTGCTCGCCGACCGCGATCGCTGGGGCTACGAGGTCGGCACGATCGAGCACCACCCCACCTGGACGGCGAACAAGGCCGACCTCGTGCGCGCCGGGTTCGTCGGGCTGCCCGCGCACGCCGGCCGCCCCGTCCCCGCGGTGGTCACCGCGTCGCTCGCGTACCTCGTGAGCCAGGCCGAGACCGCGATCTACTGCGGCCTGGGCATGACCGCCGGCGCGGCCGACGTCGTGGAGCGCTACGCACCCGACGCGGTGCGCGACCAGCTCCTCCGCCGCCTCACCAGCCTCGACCCCGAGGAGGCGTGGGAGGGCGGCATGTTCCTCACCGAGCGCCAGGGCGGCAGCGACGTCGGCGCCAACACGACGCGCGCCGTGCGCGACGGCAACGAGTGGCGCCTCCACGGCGAGAAGCACTTCTGCTCGAACGTCGACGCCGAGGTGTTCATCGTGCTCGCCCGTCCCGACGGTGCGCCCGACGGGCCGAGCGGGCTCGCGACGTTCATCGTGCCGCGCCTGCGCGACGACGGATCGGCCAACGGATTCCACATCCGCCGGCTGAAGCCGAAGCTCGGCACGCGCGGCGTCCCCACCGCCGAAGTCACCCTCGAGGGCGCCGTCGCCTGGCTGGCGAGCGAACGGTCCCAGGGGAGCGAACGGTCACGAAGTGCGGTGCGGTCCGATGAGACTGGCTCGCCGAGTGAGCGACCCCATGGTGGGGGTGGAGGGCTGTCGCGCATGATGGAGATGGTGAACGGGAGCCGGTTCGGGGTCGCGCTCATGGGCCTCGGCATCCACCGGCGGTCGTTCCTCGAGGCAGCCATCTACGCCGCGCACCGCGAGCAGTGGGGGCAGCGCATCGACCGCTACCCCATGGTGCGCGAGACGCTCGTCGACCTCCTCGTCACCCTCGAAGCCGGGCTCGCGCTCACGTTCGAGTGCGCCGCGGCGACGCGCACCGCGGCCGACGAGGAGGAGGGCCGGCTCCTGCGCCGCATCCTCGTCCCGCTGGCCAAGGTGCGCGCGACGCGCGACGGGCTCGGCGCCGCGATCCAGGGCGTCGAGATCCTGGGGGGCAACGGCTACATGGAGGACTGGCCGATGGCGCGCCAGCTCCGCGACGCCCAGTGCCACACGATCTGGGAGGGGACCGAGAACATCTGCTCCCTCGACGTGCGTCGGGCCATCCGCCGCGACGGCGCCGACACCGCGCTGGTCGCGCGCGTCGAGCGGGCGCTGTCCGGGTCGTCGTCCGACGCCGCGCTCGCACCCGCGGTCGACGCCGTGCACCGGACCTTCGCCGAGGCTCGCGACGCGCTCGCGTTCCTCGCCGACGCGCCCACCGACGTCCAGCTGCTCAACGCTCGCCGGCTCACGTACCTGCTGGCCGACCTGATGGAGGGTGCATTGCTCGTCGACGAGGCAACCTGGGCGCTGGCCCGCGACGGCGACGCCCGCAAGGCGGTGGTCGCACGCCGGTTCGCCCGCGAGCGGCTGTCCGCACCCCGCGCGCGTGGCATCCTCGACGACGACCGCACCGCGCTCGACCACTTCGACGCAATCGTCCGCTACGGCGCCATCGACCCGGCCACGGTGGGCGCCGCGTGAGCGAGCCGAAGCGATGAGCCGGACCGCCACCACCGCGTGGCGCCTGTCCCCCGAGCTGATCGCCGCACTCGACGAGCACCTCGGGCCACCCGTCGACGGCTACGTCAACGGAACCCAGACCTGGCTCACCGACCGCGGCCCCGCGGGCGAGACGCTCGAGTGGCGGCTCCACCCCGTCAGCGGGTTCCGGCCACCCAAGGGCGTGGGCCCGTACGACCTGTGGGACGAGGTGACCGGCCAGCTCGCGGCCGGCGGCGACCCGTCGTCGCTGCCCCTCGGCGAGGAGCGCCGCCCGCTCACGTCCCTCTGGGACGGGCTCGAGTGCTACCCGGTCGACGACCCGCTGGAGCCCGCGCCGCTCGCCGCCGCGGCCACCGTGATCCTCGGCATCGCACCCGACGCGTCCGGCCTCGTCGACCACGAGCGCATCGGCAGCGCGTGGGAGCGCGCCCGGGGCTCGATCTCGATCATCGCCCTGGTGCTCGAAGAGCTGCACCACCCCATCGAAGGAGCCTGACCGTTGCACCGCGACGACCTCGCCCGCGCCATCTACGACGTGAGCCACATCACGGGCACGTTCACGCTCCGCTCCGGCGTGGTGTCGAACGAGTACTTCGACAAGTACCGCTTCGAGAGCGATCCCGCGCTGCTGCGCGCGATCGCCGAGGCGATGGCCCCCGCGGTCCCCGCGGGCACCGAGATGCTCGCCGGCCTCGAGCTCGGTGGCGTGCCCCTGGCCACGATGCTCTCGCAGGTCACCGGCATCCCCGCGCTGTTCGTGCGCAAGGAGGCGAAGACCTACGGCACGTGCCAGCTCGCCGAAGGAGCGGAGATCGCCGGGCGGCGGCTCACCGTGGTGGAGGACGTCGTGACGTCGGGCGGCCAGGTGGTGATCTCGTGCGGCGACCTGCGCGAGCGCGGCGCCGTCGTGGAGCACGCGCTGTGCGTGATCGACCGCGAGTCGGGCGGACCGGCCGCGCTCGCCGACATCGGCGTCGGCCTCGACGCCTTGTTCACCATGACCGAGCTCACCACCGCCGGCGCCGAGTAGCCCGAACCGCCCCTGAACCCGCCCCTGAACCCGAACATGTGACGAGAAGCGGCGGCATCTGCCTCCACACGTCACATGTTCCGGCGTGGGCGGGGATTCAGGAGTAGTCAGGAGTAGATGGAGTCCTCGCCGCGCCAGGGGGGGGTCCGGGGCAGGTCGAAGTCGCACGCCCGGGTCTCGCCGTCGATCGCGGCGAACGCGGTCTCGAGCCAGCGTCCGGCGCCGGCGAGGGGCCAGGGCAGCGCGTCGCGTCCGTAGAACCCGACGTCGCGCGTCTCGAGCGGGTGGCCCTTGAGCTCGCCGCCCACCACGCGGCAGTGGAACAGCAACGAGTACATGGGGAGCCGCGCGAACCCGAGGCGCAGGCCGTCGAAGCACGCGATGAGCGACTCGACCTCGACCTCGATGCCGGTCTCCTCGAAGACCTCCTTCACCGCGACCTCGGCCGGCGAGTACCCGACGTCGGCCCAGCCGACCGGGTACAGCCACACGCCGGAGTCGGCCCGCTGGGTGAGCAGGATCTCCTTGTTCTCGTTGGCCACGATCGCCGCGACCGCGACCTTCGGGGTGACGTACCCGGCCACGCCCTCACCCACCGTCGCGAGCCACTCCTCGAACATCGCGTCGGCCTCGGCCTCTTCGATCGCCGCGGCCCGGATGTCGGCGGCCACCTTGAGCACCTCCTCGAAGCGCTCCTTCTCGTAGAGGCTCTGGGTGAACCCGAGACCGGTGCGGGCGATGGCCGACAGCGTCTCGGCCCAGCGCAGGAGGTCGACCGCGGAGAC
Source organism: Acidimicrobiia bacterium (assembly GCA_041659105.1). Classification (GTDB taxonomy): domain Bacteria; phylum Actinomycetota; class Acidimicrobiia; order IMCC26256; family PALSA-555; genus CAIUKV01. The sequence goes on along the minus strand of JBAZYX010000013.1, from coordinate 5,327 downwards.
CGCGTGTGCGGGGTCGTGGGTGGGCTGATGTGCGGGATCGTGGTCGGGGGCAGGATGCTCGGTCGTCATGCCGGGGCGAGCCTATCGGGGTGCGGGGAGCACGTACTCCGTGGTGAGCCGGGCGATGAGCGTGGCCCGGATCCGCTGCAGCAGCATCGGATCCGTGGGCTTCGCGCCCTGGGCGTCGCGGATGTAGAAGACGTCGACGGCGCGGAGGCCGGTGGTGGACACGAGCGCGACCGACACGTCGATGCCGAGGTCGGCGAACACCGCCGCGACCGAGGCGAGCAGGCCGACGTCGTCGGGGGCGTGCACCTCGATCACCGTCGCCGATGCCGACGCGTCGACGTCCACCCGCACGTCGACGCTCCGATCGGTCGCCGGAGCCGGGCTGCGGTAGCGGCGGATCCGCTCCGAGAGCCGGGCCCGCAACGGCAACGCGCCGTCGAGCGCGCTCCGCAGCATCGTGACGAAGTCGCGCTGACCGGCCTCCTCGAGACGGCCGAACCGGTCGATGCCGCGGTACACCTCGAGCGCCATGCCCGTGTCGGGATCGCCGTACCCGGATGCACCCTGGATGTCGAACCCGACGAGGGTGAGCACCCCTGCGACGGTGGCGAGCAGGCCGCGACGGTCGCGCGCGACCACCGTGCACTCGCGCAACCCGTCGTCGCGCTCGGTCCACTCGACCGCGAGCTCGCCGGTGTCGAGCAGCGCCCGGTGACGTTCGAGCACGGCCTGACGCTCCTTCGCGAGCCGCGGGTCCACCACGCCGTCCTCGAGCAGCGCGTCGGTCTCGACGAAGAGCTGGCGGCAGAGCGCGGCCTTCCCCGAGCTCCAGGCCGCGGGACCGGTGGCGCGCGAGTCGGCGATGGTGAGCGCGTAGAGCAGGTCGAGCCGCTCGGTGTCGTGGACCAGACGCCCGAACCGGATGATCGTCTCCGCGTCGGCGAGGTCACGCCGGGTCGCGGTGTCGGCCATCAACAGGTGGTTGTGCACCAGCCACGAGATGACCACCGCGGCGTGCTCCTCGAGACCGATCCGGGTGGCGAACGCCGCAGCGCGCACGGCTCCGACCTCGGAGTGATCACCGGGTGCGCCCTTGGCGATGTCGTGCGTCAACGCCCCGAACAGCAGCAGCTCTACACGCGCCCGGCGGGCGATGTCGGCTGCACCCCCGGCCTCGTCGAGCAGTGTGTCGCACTCCACCACCGCCTCGAGCAGATGCCGATCGACGGTGAAGCGGTGGTACGCGTTGCGCTGCGGACGGGCCCGGACGTGGGCCCACTCGGGCAGGAGCCGCACCAGCGCGCCCACGTGGTCGAGGGCCTCGAACACCGCGACGAGCGGCCGTCCGGCCCGCAGCAGCCGGAAGAAGGCGGTGCGGTCCTCCGAGCCCCAGGGGATCTCGCCGTCGACCTCGCCGAGGCGGGCCAGCGTGGCCCGGCCGATGGCCGCGTCCTGCTCCGCGGCCGCGGCGGCGACGCGCAGCGTCGACGTCACCGTGATCGGCTCGTCGGCGAGGAGGGTCACGCGGCCTTCGCGCAGGACGACGCCGTGGTCGAGGGGCCGGTCGCGCAGCGCGATGCGGCCACTCGGCCCCCGCTTGCCCGACTCGAGCCGCGACCACACCTCCCGGCTGATCCAACCGACCTGGCGCGCGGCGTCGGCCAGCTCGCGCAGCAACGCGTCGGCGTCGGAGATGTCGAGCAGACGCGCCACGGCGTCCTGCTCCTGGAGCGTGAGCTGGTCGGACCGCCCGCCCGTCACCCGGTGCAACCCGACCCGCACGTCGAGCAGGCGGGTGTTCGCCGCCTCGAGGTCCTCGACGTCGGCGGGTGCCACGACCCCGACCGCGATCAGGCCCGCGAGCCCGCCCAGCGGCGAGACGGCCCAGCCGGCCCAGGTCAGCGCGTGCAGGTCGCGCAGCCCGCCGGCGCCGTCCTTCACGTTGGGCTCGAGCATCTCGGCCACCGGGCCCGGACGCTCGTACCGCGCGTTCGATCCACTCGCGAGCGCGTCGATCATCCGGGAGCGGCGCTTCGCCGCGAGGGCGCGGCCCTTGTCGCGCAGATCGTGCGCGAAGTCGGCGTCGCCCGCCACCACGCGGAAGTCGAGCAACGCGGTGAGCGCATCGAGGTCCTCGTCGGCGAGCGACAGCGCCTCCTTGGGCGTGCGGGTGGCCTGACCGAGCGTGAACCCCGCGTCCCAGAACGGGTACCACAACGCGCGGGCCGCGGCATCGCCGGCCGCACCGCGGGCGCCGCCCGAGTGCACGAGCACGAGGTCGAGGTCGGACCCCGGGCACAGCTCGCGCCGGGCGTACGAGCCCTGGGCGATCACCGCCCAACTGCCCTTGAGCGACAGCGTCGACGCCGCTTCGACGACCGCGGCGTCGCACGCGTCGGCGAGGGCCGCGCCGAACCCGGCCCCCCGCAGACTCGTGTCCGCGACGACACGCTCACGCTCCGTGCGCAAGCGCGTCGCCGCGTCCACGTCAGGTCGATTCAGTGCGTCTCGGGTCGCGCGCCCACGCGATCAGAGCGCGTCCGGACCGGCTTCGCCCGTGCGAATCCGGTACACCGACTCCACCGGTACCACCCAGACCTTGCCGTCACCGATCTTGCCGGTGCGGGCAGTCTCGATGAGCGCCTGCACGACGCGCTCCGTGTCGGCGTCGTCGACGAGCACCTCGATGCGCACCTTCGGCACGAAGTCGATGGTGTACTCCGCGCCCCGGTACACCTCGGTGTGCCCGCGCTGGCGGCCGAATCCCTGCACGTCGGACACGGTGATCCCGTGGACGCCCAGGTCCTTCAGCGCGTCCTTGACGTCGTCCAGCTTGAACGGCTTGATGATGCCGACGATCAGCTTCACTTCGATCCTTCCCGTCAGACCCGTGTCAGACCCGGTCGTAGGCGTATGCGGTCTCGGAGTGCTCGTTGAGGTCGAGCCCCGACTCCTCTTCCTCGGCATCGACCCGGATCCCGCCGGGCAACACCTTCTTGAGCACGAGCAGGATCACCGCGGTGACCACGAACGAGAATGCCATCACGGAAACCGTGGCGAGGACTTGGTCGCCGAAGAGGCCCCATCCCCCACCGTAGAGCACGCCGTCACGGCCGATCCCCGTCACCGACGCATCGGCGAAGAACCCGAGGAGCAACGTGCCCGCGATGCCACCCACGAGGTGCACGCCCACGACGTCGAGCGAGTCGTCGTAACCGAACCGCAGCTTCCAGCTCACGGCGAACATGCAGACCGCACCGGCGATCGCACCGATGTACATCGCGTTCATCGAACCCACGAAGCCGGCGCACGGCGTGATCGCCACGAGCCCGGCCACCGCGCCCGACGCCGCGCCCAGCGTGGTGGCGTGACCCACCCGGAACTTCTCCACGAGCAGCCAGGCGAGCATGCCGGCCGAGGCCGCGAAGTGCGTGTTGACGAGGGCCTGGACGGCAACGGTGTCGCCCGCGAGGGCCGAGCCCGCGTTGAACCCGAACCAGCCGAACCACAGGATGCCCGTGCCGATCAGCGTCAACGGCAGGGAGTGCGGCGGCATCGGGTGGTGGGGCCAGCCCCGGCGCTTGCCGATGATCAGCACCGCGGCGAGCGCCGCGATGCCGGCGTTGATGTGCACCGCGGTCCCACCGGCGAAGTCGAGGGCGCGGGTGCCGCCCTCGTTCAGCCAGCCGACGGGCGAGAAGACCCAGTGCGCCACCGGCGAGTACACGAGCACGGCCCAGAGGCCGATGAACCAGGCCCACGCCTTGAACCGCATGCGGTCGGCGATGGCCCCCGTGATGAGCGCCGGGGTGATGATCGCGAACATCAGCTGGTACACGGAGAACAGCAGCGGCGGGATGGACAGCGACAGCCCGGCCGGCACCGTGGTGTCGACGTTCTTCATGAACGCGAAGTCGAGGTTCCCGATGTACTTCCCCGTGCCGCCGAAGGCGAGCGAGTACGCCACCAGCGCCCAGAGGATGCTCACGATGCCCAGCGCGAAGAAGTTCTGCATGAGCATCCCGAGCACGTTCTTGGCCCGGACCATGCCGCCGTAGAACAGCGCGAGGCCGGGCGTCATGAACATCACCAATCCGGTCGAGATCAGGACCCAGGCGATGTTCCCTGCGTCGTACTTCCCCACGACCCCTCCTGTCCTGCCCCGAGAACGGGGCATGGTTCCGGCTCAGATGCGGGACAGGTTGTAGCACGATGTCGAGCACCTCCTCCGGTGTCCGTCGTCGCATCGGGCCGGACGCGGCGGCCGGCGGGCACCCTCGAGGGGTACCCGCCGGCCGTCCCCGCCCCGGGGGGAGGGAGCGGACTTCGCCGCTTGAATCCGGAGCTCTCGGTGGAGCTACCGACCCGTGGTCGGGTCGGGCGACTCGCCGGCCGTGACGAACACCATGTCGTCGGCCGGGTCGGCGCCCACCACGTCGATCTCCCGGATCTGCAGGTTGTCGTAGGCGAGGACGCCCATCTCCGGACGGTCCAGACCGGCGATCTCGTCCGCCTCTTCGGAACGGATCCCGCCCTTGGTGAGGGCGTTCTGGATCTTGAAGAAGGCGTAGGCGATGCCGCCCATCACGATGATGATCGTGAGGGAGCCGATGGCCTGCGACGCCAGCTGACCGAAGCCGAGGCTGCCGAACGAGCCGGATCCGAGGAACTTGCCGCTCCCGTAGAGGATGCCGGTCACGCCCTTGCCGTCGGTCGCCGAGCTGTTCGCCGCCGTGGTGAGGTTCCAGCCGAAGCCGTAGTGGCCGTCGGCGAAGATCCCCACGCAGAGCACACCGAAGATGCCACCGACACCGTGGACCGAGATTGCGCCCACCGGGTCGTCGATGTGCTTCTTCTCCCAGAAGAAGATCGACTCGATCACGATGATCGCGGCCAGGATGCCGATCACGGCTGCCGCCCAGGGCTGCACGAAGGCACAGGGGGCGGTGATCGCCACCAGGCCGGCGAGCATGCCGTTGGCCATCATGCCGGGGTCGGGCTTCTTCATCCGTCCCCACGCCCAGAACATGCCGAACGTCGCACCGAACGCCGCAGCGATGGCGGTGTTCACGGCCACGACGGCGAACCGGATGTCGGTCGCCGCGAAGGTGGAAGCGGCGTTGAAGCCGAACCAGCCGAACAGCAGGATGAACGTGCCGAGCATGGCCATGGGGATGCTGTGGGCCGCCAGGGCACGCGGCTTCCCGTCGGCGCCGTACTTGCCGATGCGGGGCCCGAGCACGATCGCGCCCGCCAGGCCGGCGATGCCACCCATGGCGTGCACCACACCCGAGCCGGCGAAGTCGACGTAGCCGAAC
>JBAZYX010000012.1:0-50868 GCA_041659105.1 Acidimicrobiia bacterium | reverse complement strand
GCGATGATGTTCGGGAAGTGGGCAACCCCGACCACGACGACTGCGTCGCGATGATGCACAAGGCGTTCGACGCCGGGATCAACTTCGTCGACACCGCCGACGTCTACTCCGCGGGGGAGTCCGAGGAGATCGTGGGCAAGGCCGTGAAGGGGCGCCGCGACGACGTCGTGATCGCGACGAAGTACATGGGCGCGATGGGCAAGGACCCCAACATGCAGGACGGGTCGCGCCGCTGGATCATCCGCGAGTGCGAGAGCAGCCTGCGCCGCCTCGGCGTCGACCACATCGACCTGTACCAGATGCACCGCCCGTCGGTCATCGCCGACATCGACGAGGCGCTCGGCGCGCTCAGCGACCTCGTGCACCAGGGCAAGGTGCGCAGCATCGGGCACTCCACCTTCCCGCCCGACTACATCGTGGAAGCGCAGTGGACCGCCGAGAAGCGCGGGCGGGAGCGGTTCGTGAGCGAGCAGCCGCCGTACTCGATCATGATGCGCGGCATCGAGCGTCTCGTCCTCCCGGCCTGCGAGCGGTACGGCATCGGGGTCATCCCGTGGAGCCCCCTCGCCGGGGGCTGGCTCACCGGGCGCTACCGGCGGGGCCAGGAGGTTCCCGCCGACTCGCGGATCGGGCGCGGCTTCGGGAGCAACGCCCGCGCGATGGAGGATCCGGGCAACCAGCCCCGACTCGACGCCGTGGACGCGCTGGTCCCGATCGCGAGCGCCGCGGGGATGAGCCTCACGCACATGGCCCATGCGTTCGTGCTCGAGCACCCGGCGGTCACCTCGGCGATCATCGGGCCCCGCACGCACGAGCAGCTCGACGACGCCCTCGCGGGCATCGACGTGGAGCTCGACGCCGGCACGCTCGACGCGATCGACGGCGTGGTGCCCCCGGGGACCGACCTCACGCTGGGTGAGCCCTGGCCGCTCCCCGGGCTGCGCGTCGACCGCCGCCGGCGCTCCGTCCCGACGGCCACGCTGCGATGACGCTCGCCCATCCCGACCCGGTCTCGGAGGAGCTGGCGGTCCGCGACCTCGTGAACCGGTACGCGGACGCGGTGTGCCGGCAGGACGCCGCCGCGGTCGCCGAGCTGTTCACCGCCGGCGGCAAGTGGATCGTCACCGGGTACGGCCGGCCGGAGGGCCACGCCGAGATCGCCGCGTTCCTCGACGGGTTGCTCGAGCACTGGGCCTCGATCGTGCACGCGCTGCTCTCGGGCCGCGTCCATCTCGACCCGACCGATCCCGACCGGGCCACCGGCCGCTGGTACATCTCGGAGTTCGGGCGCCAGGCCGACGGCACCGAGGTGCTCTTCGCCGGCGTCTACCACGACGAGTACGTGCGCGACGCCGGGATCTGGCGGTTCGGTCGCCGCCGCTACGACTCGATGTTCCGCCGCGTCGGCGACACGCTCACCACGTCCCCGTTCCCCGCGGACGCACCCGACGTCCCCTGATCAGGGACCGACGACCAACAGGTTCTGGTCGCCGCACGAGAGCTGCCCCGCGCCGGCCGGCTCGGCCCGCACGAACTTGCCCCCGTCGACCTTCATCATCACGAAGCAGCCGTTGGGCACGCGCCCGCCGACGTTCGTGAGCCCGAGGATCCCTCCGGCGTTGAAGTCGTCGATGCCGGCGACGGCCTGGAGCAGCGCGGCCCGGGTGAGCCCGGCCTTGCCCTCGGCGGCGACCACCTGGTTGGCCGCGGCCTGGAACAGCAGCCCGGCCGACGCCGACTCGAGCCCGGCTTCGTTGCGGGGCCCGCCGGCGGAGAGGTACTTCTTCATGGCCGGGATCGACGCCGCGTCCTCGAACGGGTTGGTCCCGATCTGGACGTACTGACCCTCGACGTTCGCGCCGCCCTGGGACAGGAAGCTCGGCTGGTAGCACTGGGCCAGGCAGAACCAGGCCTTGACCCCGGTGAGGCTCTGGTCCTCGGCCTCGGCCCGCAGCGCGATCGTCGAGGTGAAGGGCAGGTCGCTGCGGCCGAAGGTCGCGCCCTTCGTCTTCATCTCCGCGACGAGGGGGGTGTACGCCGGCTGCGGCGCGTCGTTGGCCAGCGTGACGCCCCCCGCCGAGGTGAACCCGATGGTGTTGGCGGCCTCGACCGACGCCTGGGTGGCCGCGGCGGCCTGGGCGTTGGTGGACGAGATCACGTACTGCTTGCAGCAGTCGGCCACCGCGCCCTTGAGCCACTTGAACCCACCGACCTGCTGCTGGGTGGACTTGGTGGGCACCACCGCGTAGGTGTTGGGTGCGCCGGCGTGGGCGCTCGACCGCGCGCGGGCGGGGAGGTCGGGGATGGCGCAGGTGACGAGGTTGCCGATCGAGCTGTCGCCCGCAGACAGCGAGCCCACGATCGCGAAGTCCTGCGTGCACGCGGTGTCGACCGCGGCGGCGAACTGGCCGGGATCGCCGTTCACGACGAACGGGTCGATCACGATCTTGCGCCCGCCGATCCCGGACTTCTTCGCGTTCACGGAGTTGGCCCAGGTCTGCACGCCGAGGACGGAGTCCTGGGTGTCGGCGATCACGGCGAGGTGGATCTCGGTGGGCGTGATGCCGGGGTCGACCGCGGGGGGCGACGTGGTGGGCGGCACGGTCGGCTTGGTGGTGGGGGGCGACGTGGGCACCGTGACCGGGTTGGTGGGGGCGACGGTCGGCGGGGAGGTCGGCGCGTTCGTCGGCGGGATCACGATGACGGTCGGGGGCGTGGTGGGCGGCAGGGTCGCGGGCGGCTTGGTGGTGGGCGCGACGGTGGGCGGCGGCGTGGTGGCCGGCTTGATCGTGGTGGTCACCGGCGGCTGCGTGGGTCGGGTACCCGCGGTCGAGATCTCGTCGGTGTTGTCGCCTCCGGTCACCACGAGGGTGACGGCGATGCCGAGGGCGAGCGCGGCGGCGACCGCGCCGACGGTGATCCAGATCTGGTTGCGGGTCACGCTGGCTCCTGCCTCCCCGGGGGTGGGGGCCAGTTTGGCCGATCAGCGGGCCGAGAGCAGCGCGGCCGCGTGGTGCAGGAACCCCTCGGCCCGGCGGGCGATCACGTCCGGGTCGCCCAGGTTCGCGCCGCCACGCGCCCCCTTGAGCCGGCGGGCGTGCACGCCCTCCACGATGCAGCCCATCTTCCAGTAGGAGAAGGCGTGCAGCCAGGGGAACGCCGAGAGGTCGCGGCCCGACTGCTCGGCGTAGAGCTCCACCACCTCGGCCCGCCGGGGGAACCCGGGGTCGAGGGTGGGGGAGGCGTCGATGAACGGCACCGGGTCGCCGGGGTCGTTCCAGTAGCAGCAGCTCCACGCGAAGTCGGCCACGGGGTCGCCGATGGTGGCGAGCTCCCAGTCGAGCACCGCGACGAGGCGGCGGTCGGGGCCGAGCACGGTGTTGTCGAACCGGTAGTCGCCGTGCACGAGCCCGGGCGGCCCCGACTCCGCGGGCACGCTCGTGGCCAGCGCCGCGTGCACCTCGTCGAGGACGGGCAGGTCGCGGACGCGACCCGCCTCCACCTGCGACATCCACCGCTTCAGCTGGCGTTCGACGTACCCCGTGCGGGTGCGGGCGAGGTCCCCGAGCCCGACGGCGTCGACGTCGAGCCCGTGGAGCGTCGCCTGCACGTCGACGAGGGACTCGGTGGCCGCGACGTACTCCGCGGCCGTGAAGTCGGCGCTGTCGGCGGGCGTACGCAGGATGCGGCCGTCGACGAAGTCCATCACGTAGAACGGCGCGCCGCTGACCTCGGCGTCGGCGCAGTGCGCGAGCGGTGTGGGCACCGGCACCTCGGTGTGGTGGAACAGCGCGCCGAGGATGCGCCACTCGCGGTCCATGTCGTGCGCGGTGGCGAGCACCGCGGTGACCGGCGGCCGCCGCAGCGCGACGGTGTGCCCGGACGCGTCGGTGACCCGGTAGGTGAGGTTGGAGCCGCCCGCGGCGATCAGCTCGAAGTCGAACGGCGCGCGCAGCGCCTGCACGTGTGTGGGCAGCCAGTCGGCCAGCGACACCAGGTCCAGACCTGGTGTCGGGTGGTGCACCTCTTCCCCGGTCCGCTCGCTGCGCTCGCTCACGAGGCGGGGAACGAGACCGGCAGGTGCTTGATGCCGTTGATGAAGTTCGACCGCAGCCGCTGCACGTCGCCCGCGAGCTCCATGCGCGGGATGCGGGTCATCAGCTCCTCGAACATCACCCTGATCTCGAGCTTGGCCAGGTGCGAGCCCAGGCAGAAGTGCGGACCGCCGCCGCCGAACGCCTCGTGGGCGCTGGTGTCGCGGGTGATGTCGAACGCGTGCGGGTTGTCGAACACCTCGGGGTCGTGGTTCGCGGCGATGTACCAGAGCGCGACCTTGTCGCCCTCCTTGATCGTCTCGCCCCGGATCTCGAGGTCGCTGCGGGCGGTGCGGCGCATGTACATCACGGGCGACGCATGGCGCAGCATCTCCTCGACCGCGTTGGGGAGGAGCGACGGGTCGCCGATCAGCAGCTCGCGCTGGTCGGGGTTCTCGATGAGGGCGAGCATCCCGTGCGAGATGAGGTTGCGGGTGGTCTCGTTGCCCGCGATCGCGAGCAGCTCGAAGAAGAGGTCGAACTCGAGGTCGGACAGGCGCTCGCCGTCGACCTCGGCCTGGAGCAGCACGCTGATGATGTCGTCGGACGGGTCGGCCCGCTTGGCGGTGGCGAGGTCGTTCGCGTACCCGAACATGTCGATCATCGCGCTCTGCGCGATCTCGGCCGACACCGCGTACTCCGGGTCCTCCGAGCCGATCATCTGGTTCGACCAGGTGAACAGCTGGTGGCGGTCCTCGTGGGGGACGCCCATGATCTCGGCGATCACCTGGAGCGGCAGCTCGGCGGCGACGTCGACCACGAAGTCGCACTCGCCCCGCTTCGCGATGTCCTCGACGATGTCCCGGGTGACCTCGCGCACGCGGTCGTGCAGCCGCTCGACCATGCGCGGGGTGAAGCCCTTGTTGACGAGGAGGCGCAGCCGCGTGTGCCGCGGCGGGTCCATCATCAGCATCATCATCCGCTGCTGCTCGAGTGCCTCCTCGCTCTCGGACTCGTGCAGCGTGATGCCCCACTCGCTCGAGAACACCTCCCAGGTCTGGCTGACCTTGTGGAGGTCGTCGGCCCGAGTGATGCACCAGAACCCGGCCCCGTTGGTCTCGGGGTGGAAGTACACCGGCGCCTCGGCCCGCAGCAGGTCGAACTGGTCGTGGGGGACGCCCTTGACGAAGGTGTCGAGGTCGGTCAGGTCGACGGCGAGAGTGGTGGGCACGGGGCTCCTCAGCGGTGCGGCCGGGCGGGGTGTCCCGCCTCGTTGGGTCGCCGAGCTCGCCTCGGCTCCCGGATAATTGGAACACGTTACGATTCGCGTCGCCCACGGTCCAGCAGCGCTGGCACCGCCCGCCTCGGCGCCTCCCGGGAGTCCCCATGCACGATCTCGTCATCCGCAACGGCACCGTGGTCGACGGCACCGGCGCCGCCGCCTTCACCGGCGATGTCGCCATCGACGACGGCGTGATCACCCGGGTCGGCCGGGCCGACGCCCCGAGTCGGAAGGCGGTCGACACCCCCGGGCGGGAGGAGATCGACGCCACCGGCAAGCTCGTCACCCCCGGCTTCGTCGACGTGCACACCCACTACGACGGCCAGGTCACCTGGGACCCCACGCTCGCCCCGTCGAGCTGGCACGGCGTCACCACCGTGGTGATGGGGAACTGCGGCGTGGGCTTCGCCCCGGCCCGGCCCGACCGCCACCAGTGGCTGATCGGTCTCATGGAGGGCGTCGAGGACATCCCCGGCACTGCGCTCGCGGAGGGCATCCGCTGGGGCTGGGAGACGTTCCCCGAGTTCCTCGACTTCCTCGACGACCAGCCGCTCATGCTCGACGTCGGCACCCAGGTGCCCCACGGCGCCGTGCGGGGCTACGTGATGGGGGAGCGCGGCGCGCGCAACGAGCCGGCCACGACCGACGACATCGCGGCGATGGCCCGCATCGTGCGGGAGGGGATCGAGGCCGGCGCGCTCGGAGTGTCCACGTCCCGCACCATCGCCCACCGCGCGATCGACGGCGAGCCCGTGCCCGGCACGTTCGCGGCCGAGGACGAGCTGTTCGCCCTCGGCCGCGCGCTCACCGCGGCCGGCACCGGCGTGTTCGAGCTCGCCCCTGCCGGCGTGATGGGGGAGGACCTCGCCGCGCCCGAACGGGAGATGGAGTGGATGGTCCGCCTCGCCGAGGAGACCGGCCGCCCGCTCACGTTCGCCCTGATCCAGCACGACCTCGAGCCCGACCAGTGGCGCACGATGCTCGACCTCGTGGGCGAGGCGTACGACCGCGGCATCCCGATCCGCCCGCAGGTCGCCGGCCGGCCGCTCGGCCTCCTGCTCGGGCTCCAGACCTTCCACGCGCTGCGGGACCGCCCGTCGTACAAGGCGATCGAGGACCTCCCCCTCGATGAGAAGGTGGATGCCCTGCGCGACCCCGCGCGGCGGGCCCGCATCCTCGCGGAGGCGCCCGAAGCCGACCCCCGCATGGCGTTCATCGGGCTCGGCCTCGACCGCACCTTCCGTCTCGGCGACCCGCCCGACTACGAGCCCGACCCGTCGGAGTCGATCGCCGCGCACGCCGAGCGCGAGGGCCGGGACCCGTGGGAGCTCTACTACGACCTCCTGCTCGAGGACGACGGTCGCGAGCTGCTGTTGCGCCCGCTGCTCGGCTACGCGCAGTTCACCCAGGACCCGATCCGCGAGATGGTGCTGCACCCGGCGACCGCGCTCGGCCTCGGCGACGGCGGCGCGCACGTGGGTGCCATCTGCGACGCGTCGATCGAGACCTACATGCTCACGCACTGGGTGCGCGACCGGACGCGCGGCGAGCGGCTCCCGCTCGAGCTGGTCATCCGCAAGATGACGAGCGACACGGCCCAGCTCTACGGCCTGTCCGACCGCGGGCTGATCGCACCGGGCAAGAAGGGCGACGTCAACGTGATCGACCTCGCCGGGCTCACCCTGCGCCGGCCCGAGATGCACCACGACCTGCCGGCGAACGCGCCGCGGCTGCTCCAGACGGCCGAGGGCTACACCGCCACCGTCGTGAGCGGCCAGGTCGTGATGCGCGACGGTGTCGAGACCGGCGCCCGCCCGGGCGCGCTGCTCCGCGGCGCTCGGTGACCGACACGTCGCGGCCCGGGAAAGGTCACACGCGCGGCGGCTCGATGAGCTCGAGGACCGTGCCGTCGGGGTCCTCGAACATGAGCGCCCGCAGCGGCGGGATCCCCGGGCCCATCCCGAGGGTCGCGGGCGGGGTCCAGCAGGCCACGTCGCGCGCCACGAGGTCCGCGTAGTCGCGGTCGATGTCGTCGGTGAGCAGCGCCAGGCGGAACATGCCGAGCTGGTTCGCGGTCCCCGACGGCGGCCGCACCGGAGCCGGGTCCATGAGCTGCACGAGCTCGAGCATGAACGCCCCCGTGCCGCGGGGGTCGTCGAGGTACGCGGCCGCGAGCTCGATCTCGCCGTCGAGACCGAGCTGGTCCCCGGGCTGGCGCAGCGGGCCGCGGTCGAACAGGGGCCGGAAGCCGAGCACGTCCGCGTAGAACGCCTTCGCCCGGGCGAGATCCGACACGCCCACCGCGACGAAGCCCACGCGGTCGACGCCTACCTGCACGAGCTCCACGAGCATGCCGTCGGGGTCGTCGACCACCACCGTGCGGATCGGCGCGCTGCCTTCCACCACCGTCTCGTGGGGCGGCCCGCCGTGGCCCTGCACCCCATCGGCCTCGAGCCGCGCGTACAGCGCGTCGACGTCGGACACGTAGAAGCCGATCCGGTTGAACCCGAGGTCGGCGGCGCGGTTGGTGGTGCCGGTGGGCGGCGGGACCTGCCACTCGAGCAGGTCGACCGCGAGGCCGGCTCCGAAGCCGCGGTCGTCGTGGAGGATCCACGCGTCCCACTGACCCCGGTCGAGGCGGAACGCGGTCCCGTCCTGGGGCGACTCCGGCCGGGTGTGCGTGGCCGCGGTCAGACCGAGCCGGTCGCGGTAGAAGCGCAGCGACCGCTCCAGGTCGGAGCAGTTCACGTTGACGTGGAACGCCTGCGAGACGCCGATGGCCATGATGGATCCTCCCGGGGGTCCCGCAGGCTTTACTCCACTGCGCCGGCCCGGCACAATGCGCGCCGCCGATGAACCAGCGCCGCAACGACGAGGAACGGGAGGTCGACGTCGAGCTGCGCTACGTCGCGACGGCCGCCATCGTGGTGGTCGCCGCCCTGATGCTCGTCCTGCCCGACCGGGTCGCGAACCACCCGCGCTGGCTCGTCCCCGTGGTCGCCGTGCTCCTTGGTGTCCTGCTCCTGATGGCGAGCCTCCACCCGCGCCACGCCGACGACCTGCGGCACCGCCGGCTCCGGACCCTCAGCCTGGTGCTCATCAGCGTGCTCAGCGCGGCCAACGCGGCGTCGGGGGCGCGGCTCGTGGTCGACCTCGCCCGCGGCCAGGGCATCAACGACGCCGCGACGCTCCTGCTCACGGGCGGCGCGATCTGGCTCACCAACGTGATCGTCTTCGCGCTCTGGTACTGGGAGCTCGACCGGGGTGGGCCGCTGCACCGTTGGCAGCACCCGTGGCGCGACCACAAGCGCGAGTGCGGGTTCCTGTTCCCGCAGATGGACAAGGAGGAGTTCGCCGACGCCCTCTGGCGCCCGGAGTTCGTCGACTACCTGTACCTCTCGTTCACCAACGCCACCGCCTTCAGCCCCACCGACGTGATGCCGCTGTCGCGCTGGGCGAAGATGGCGATGCTGGTCCAGTCGGCCCTGTCGATCGTGATCATCGTCCTGGTGGTGGCCCGGGCCGTGAACGTCCTCAACTGAGCGGCCTAGTCTGCGCGCCATGTCCGACGACTGGCACGAGATCGAGACCCTGATCATGACCTACGCCGAGCGGGTCGACCTCGGCGACTTCGCCGGGGTGGCGGCGCTGTTCGAGCACGCCACCTACCGCGCCGAGAACGGCGGGCAGATCATGAGCCAGGAGGGGAGCGCCGCGGTGCAGGCGACGTTCGACACCATGGTCCGGCGCTATCCCGACGGCACGCCCCGCACGAAGCACGTGACCACGAACCTGATGGTCGAGGTCGACGGCGGCACCGCGACGTCGCGCTGCTACTACACAGTGCTCCAGCAGACCGACGTGCTCCCGATCCAGCCGATCATCGCGGGCCGCTACCACGACCGGTTCGCGAAGGTCGACGGCGCGTGGCGCTTCGCCGATCGCCTCATCTTCTCGGACCTCATCGGAGACCTGAGCCAGCACCTGATGGTGGACGTCTACGGAGGCGACTCGTGAACGACGACGCAGTGTCGCTCGTCCTCGTCGGCGACGACGGCCCCGTCCGCACGCTCACGTTGAACCGTCCGCAGGCGCGCAACGCGTTCGACACCGCGCTCTACGCCGCGGCCGGATCGGCGCTCGACGCAGCCGACGCCGACGACACGGTCAAGGTCGTGATCCTCAACGGCGCGGGCAAGGGCTTCAGCGCGGGCCAGGACCTCAAGGAGATGGCCGCGCTCGGCGACCCCGCGACCCGTGAGGCGAGCGGAGACGGCGATCCGGCCGAGCATGGCTTCGGCGTGTTCATCAACGCGATCGAGTCGTTCTCGAAGCCGCTCGTGGCCGCGGTGCACGGCAACGCGATCGGCATCGGCACCACGATGCTGCCCTACTGCGACCTCGTCGTCGTGGCCGACGACGCGCGCCTGCGGCTCCCCTTCGTGCCGCTCGGCGTGGTGCCCGAGGCGGGGAGCAGCTTCACGATCCCGATGGTCATGGGCCGCCAGCAGGCGTCGTACCTCCTCCTGACGGGGGAGTGGATCGACGGCCCCGGCGCGGTGGCGGCAGGGCTCGCGCTGAAGTGCGTGCCCGCGGCCGACCTGCTCGCCGAGGCCGGGGTGCTCGCGGCCGCGCTCGCCGCCGGTGCGCTGTCGTCGCTCCAGGCCACGAAGCGCCTCATCCGCGCCGGCTGGATCGACGGGGCCCGGGCCGCCCGCGCCCGTGAGGAGGCGGTCTTCACGACGCTCCTCGGCCACGGTGCGAGCAAGGACGCCCTCGACGAGTTCCTGGCCCGCTGACAGCCCCACTACGATCCGCGCACACACGAAATCGGGAAGTCTTCGGGAGGACATCATGGCTTGGAAGGTCGTCGTCGACTTCGACGTCTGCGAGAGCAACGCGATCTGCATGGGCGTGGTGCCCGAGGTGTTCGAGGTCCGGGACGACGACTTCCTCTACGTCCTCCAGGAGACCCCGTCCGACGATCTTCGCCCGAAGGTGGAGCAGGCTGTCCGCCAGTGCCCCAAGCAGGCGATCAGCATCGTCGAGGAGTAGGTGACCCCGGCCGACTCGATCGTCGACGGTCACGGCCCCGACGCCGCGCATCCGCCGGGGCCCGAGCGGAAGCGGCTGGCCGACGCCGTCCGGCGCGTCACCAACCAGCTGGTGCTCACGGGCGCGTCGCCCGAGCAGCTCACCCGGGCGGCCGAGCAGATCGAGGCCGTCGCCGAGGCGCTCGCACCGGTCACGCCCGAGTGGAGCCTCACGGTCCCGGCGTCCTTCGGCACGGGTGACCCGCACCAGTACTTTCCCTTCTCGCCCCAGATCGGGCTCTACAACCCGCTGGCTCCGCCGGTGCGGGTGTGGATCGAGGACGGCGTCGTGCACGGCGAGGGCAACCTCGACGCGGCCTACGAGGGCCCGCCGGGCTGCGTGCACGGTGGCATCATCGCCTCGCTCTTCGACGAGCTCCTCGGCGTGGCCAACATCACGGCGAAGGTCGGCGCGATGACCGGCACGCTCACGATCAAGTACCGCAGCCCCACGCCGCTGAAGACCGATCTCACCTTCATGGCCCGCAACGTCGGCATCGACGGCCGCAAGGTGCGGACCGAGGGCACGATCCACGCGGGCGACCGCCTCTGCGCCGAGTGCGAGGGCATCTTCATCGTCGTGGACTCGGAGACGTTCCGCGGCGGCCACCGCTAGATGTCGGGGCCGGCGCCGCGGGTGGCCCTCGAGGGGCTGCACAACTTCCGTGACCTCGGCGGGCACCCCACCACCGGCGGTCGGCGGGTGCGCGCGGGTCGCGTGTTCCGCAGCGACGCGCTGCACCGCATGACCGAGGCCGACGTCGCCGCGGTGCGGGGCCTCGGGATCGTCTCGGTGATCGACCTGCGCGCGCCCGACGAGGTGGCCCACGTGGGCACCGGGCGCATCGACGACCTGGGGGCGCGCTACCGCAACCTCCCCACCCGTCCCGCCGTGCTGGGCGCGGACGCCCCGCCCGGTGACGTCACCTCGGCGCCCGAGCGCTACTTCGGGTACCTGAGCGAGGGGCCGGCGGCCTTCGCCGGCGTCGTCGAGACGCTGGCCGATCCCGCCAACGCGCCCGCGGTGTTCTTCTGCAACGCGGGCAAGGACCGCACCGGCGTGACGGCCGCGATGGTGCTCGGGCTGCTCGGAGTGGCCGACTCCGTGGTGGCCGACGACTACGCCCGTACCCAGGACGCGCTCGACGCCATCCACGCCGCCAGCCGCCGCGACTACCCGGTCGACGTGAAGGCGTGGCGGAACCTCTCGCCCGACATGCGGTTCGCACGGGCCGAGACGATGCTCGAGTTCCTCGGCCTGGTGGGAATCCGCCTGGGCGGATGGGACGCCTACCTGGCCTCGCTCGGCGTCGGGCCCGACACCGTCGCCGCCATGCGAGAATCCTTGCTCGAACCGCTGCTCGAACCGCTGCTCGAACCGCTGCTCGAACCGCTGCTCGAACCGCTGCTCGAACCGCCGCTCGACCCCGCTCGTGACCAGTTCCCGAGGAGCCCTGATGATCAGTGACCACGGCGAGATCGACCCGCAGGAGCTGCGGCGACTCACCCTCGAGGGGCCCGTCAACTTCCGCGACCTCGGGGGCTACACCGCCGCCGCCGGGAAGACCGTGCGCCGCCGCCACCTGTTCCGGAGTGACGCGCTCCACCGGCTGAGCGAGGCCGATGTCGAGCGCGTGCACGGTCTCGGCATCACCACCCTGATCGACTTCCGCACCCATCACGAGGTGGAGGCCAACGGGCTCGGCGGGATCGACCTCGTCGACGCCGAGCACCTGCACCTGCCGACGTTCGACACGACGCGCCCGATGGCCGAGGACGCCGAGCTGATGGCGTCGCTGATCACCGCACCCGACGCGTACATGTCGATGCTCAACCGCGGTGCGGGCGCGTACGCGTCGGCGCTGCGGCGGGTCGCCGAGTCCGAGGACCCGGTCGTGTTCTTCTGCGCCGCGGGCAAGGACCGCACGGGCGTGTTCGCCGCCATGGTGCTCGGGCTGCTGGGCGTGTCCGACGACGACGTGGTGGCCGACTACGCGCTGACCGGCGAGGTGCTCGAGAAGATCCACGCGCTGCGCGACCACGAGGACCCCACGATGGAGGCGTCGGCCCACCGGCTGGGGGAGGACCTGCGCGCGGCCTACCCGGAGTCGATGACGGCCACGCTCGCGCGGGTGCACGCGGAGTGGGGCGACTGGACGGGCTACGCCGCGTCCATCGGCGTGGGCGACGACGTGCTCGCCCAGCTGCGGGCCCGCCTGCTCGTCTGATCCGCTGATCCCCGCGTCGTAGGCTCGGAGCGTGATCGGCCCGAATCGCACGGAGCGCAACCCGTACCTCGTCGACCGCATGCAGGGGTTCGGGACCACGATCTTCGCCGAGATGTCCGCGCTCGCCGTGGCCACCGGCTCGGTCAACCTCGGTCAGGGCTTCCCCGACGTCGACGGGCCGCCCGAGGTGGTGGAGGCCGCGATCGCGGCCATCCGGGCCGGCGACAACCAGTACCCGCCGGGCATCGGCATCGCGCCGCTGCGGGAGGCCGTCGCCGAGCACCAGGCCCGCTTCTGGGGGCTCACGTTCGACCCCGACACCGAGGTGCTCGTCACCGCAGGGGCCACGGAGGCCATCGCGGCCACGTTGCTCGCGCTGCTCGAGGTGGGCGACGAGGTGATCGTGTTCGAGCCCTACTACGACTCCTACGCCGCGTGCATCGCGCTCGCCGGCGCGCAGCGGCGCTGCGTCACGCTCCGCCCGCCCGACTACTCGTTCTCGGTCGACGCGCTGCGCGGCGCGGTCACGCCGCGGACGCGCGCCGTCCTGCTCAACTCGCCCCACAACCCGACCGGCAAGGTGTTCTCGCGGGCCGAGCTCGACGCGATCGCCGCGCTGTGCGTCGAGCACGACCTCGTCGCGATCACCGACGAGGTGTACGAGCACCTCGTGTACGACGGCGCCGCGCACGTGCCGATCGCGACCCTCCCGGGGATGCGCGACCGGACCGTCACCATCTCGTCGGCGGGGAAGACGTTCTCGATGACGGGGTGGAAGACCGGCTGGATCTGCGCGCGCCCCGAGCTCGTCGCCGCGGTGCGCACCGTGAAGCAGTTCCTCACCTACGTGCACGCGGCGCCGTTCCAGCACGCGGCGGCGGTGGGGTTGCGGCTGCCCGGCGCATACTTCGACGACCTCGCGTCCGAGATGGCCGAGAAGCGCGACCTGCTGTCGGCTGGGCTGGTGCAGGCCGGGTTCGACGTGTTCGCGCCGTCGGGCACGTACTTCGTGACGGTCGACATCCGTGCGCTGGGGGAGACCGACGGCCTCGCGTTCTGCCGGTCGCTGCCCGAGCGCTGCGGGGTGGTCGCGGTGCCGACGGTGGTGTTCTACGACGACGTCGAGGCCGGCGCGCCACTGGTGCGGTTCACGTTCTGCAAGCGGCGCGAGGTGCTGGAGGAAGCCGTGACCCGGCTGAAGGGGTTGGCCCGATGAAGGTGGTCTGGTCGTGAAGGTTGCCGCGATCCAGCACGACGTCGTGTGGGAGGACCGCGACGCGAACTTCACGCGGCTCGCGCCGATGATCGCCGATGCCGCGGCCGACGGCGCGCGGGTGGTGCTGCTCACCGAGCTGTACTCCACCGGGTTCTCGCTCGATACCGCACGCACGGCCGAGCCCGAGGACGGGCCGAGCACGCAGTTCCTCGCCGACCAGGCCGTCGCGCAGGGCGTGTGGGTCGGCGGGTCGCTGCCCGCGCTCGTGCCGGGGGCCGACCGGCCGTGCAACCGGTTCGTGCTCGCCGGTCCGGGAGGGGAGCGGGTTCACTACGACAAGCTCCACCCGTTCAGCTACGGGCACGAGGACGAGCACTACGCGGCGGGGAGCACGCTGGTGACCGTCGACGTCGAAGGCGTCCGGTGCAGCCTGTTCGTCTGCTACGACCTGCGCTTCGCCGACCAGTGGTGGGGCCTCGCGCCCGAGACCGACTGCTACTTCGTGGTCGCGAGCTGGCCGGCCGGGCGGCGCGGGCACTGGCGCACGCTGCTGCGGGCCCGCGCGATCGAGAACCAGGCGTACGTGGTCGGCGCCAACCGGGCCGGCTCCGGCGGCGGACTCGACTACGCCGGCGACAGTGCGGTCATCGACCCGTTCGGCGAGGAGCTCGCGGTGGCGACCGACGGCGGCACCGTCGGCACCGAGCAGACGATCACCGCCGACGTCGACCCCGCCCACGTCGCCCACGTCCGCGCCCGCTACCCCTTCCTCCAAGACCGCCGTTGAGGCGTCGCTCACCGTCGCTGTGCGACGTTGAGCAACGCATGGACGCACGAGGCGTCGCTCACTGTCGATTCAGAGGATCTCGGCGGCGGCGACGAGCGTGATCACCGCGGCCGCGGCGGTCGCCAGACCCACGACCACCCGCCCGACGGAGCGGACGGTGCCCTGCGTCAGCGCGGGAGCCGTTCTCCCGCGAAGCGCCGCCCGGAGGCCGACGTACGGGACGGTCACCGCGGCGAACGGCGGGAGCAGGCCGAGGAGGAAGGGGGCGTGCCCGGGAACGGTGCGCAGGCCGCCGCTCAGCGGGCGGAGGCGGGCATCGAACCGCGCGGCGAGCGCGCTGAACGTGACGCCGAAGAGCAGCCCGAGGCCGACGATCCCCCCAACCGCGAGCCAGAGCGGCGACAGGATGTCGAAGTCGACGTTGTCGGGCGAGAGCGGGTCGTCGACCCCGAACAGGGCGAGCAGGATCACGCCGAAGCCGACCCCGGCGGCCGCGGCACGACCGGGGAGGTAGTGCCGGAGTGCGAGGTAACCCAGGGCGGCGGCGAACGGCAGGACGAGCCCGACGAAGATGACGAAGCCGAGCGAACCGTCGAAGGTGATGGCCCCCACCACCTCGTCGGCCTCGGTGAGCTTCCCCTGCGCACGAGTGCCGGACGTGGCGGCGAGCGCCCGCATGAGCAGGCGCCCGCCGAGACCGGGCACGAGCAGGCCCGCGACCAGGCCGGCGCCGCCGATGGCGGACAGCGTCCGCATGGCGTCGAGGGCGGACGCGCCGACCGCGGTGGGCAGCGATCGGGGCGCGACCGCGGGCAGGCGCCGTCCCCGCCAGGCGATGACCCCCGCCAGGGCGAGGCCGACGCCCCCGAGGCCGACGATGGCGACGTTCCCGACGCGCATCGCGCATTGTCCCACAACGCGCGCGACGGTGAGCAGCGCCTCGACGCACGAGGCGTCGATGACCGTTGCCGCGCGACGGTGAGCAGCGCCTCTCGGCGGCGCGGCGCGCGGCTAGATCGCGCGCTCGTGGCCGACCCAGTAGGGGTCGCGGAGCTTGCGCTTGTAGAGCTTGCCGTTGGGGTCGCGGGGGAGCTCCTCGACGAAGTCGATGCTGCGCGGCGTCTTGTACTTCGCCAGCTTGTCGACCGACCACTCCAGGATCTCGGCCGCGAGCGCCGGGCCGTCCTCCACGCCGTCGATCGGCTCGACGACGGCCTTGACCTCCTCGCCCCAGTCGGGGTGGGGGATGCCGAACACCGCGACGTCGGCGACCTTCGGATGCATGATCAGCACGCTCTCGATCTCGGCCGGGTAGATGTTGGCCCCGCCCGAGATGATCATGTCGGTCTTGCGGTCGGACAGGAACAGCCAGCCGTCCTCGTCGAGGTAGCCGACGTCGCCCACGGTGAAGAACTTCCCGGCGCGGCTGCGGTCGGTCTTCTCCTTGTCCTTGAAGTACTCGAAGTCGCCCGTCTTCATGTGCATGTAGACGGTGCCGATCTGGCCGGCGGGCAGCTCGTTGTTCTCGTCATCGAGGATCACGATCTCCGACGACGCCCACGCCCGCCCGACCGTGCCGGGGTGCTCCAGCCACTCGTCGGCGAACACGATCGTGCCGCCGCCCTCCGACGCCGCGTAGTACTCGTCGATGACGGGGCCCCACCAGTCGAGCATCTGGTGCTTCACGTCGGGCGGGCACGGCGCGGCCGCGTGCACCATGTGCCGCAGGGACGTCACGTCGTACTGCGCTCGAACCTCTTCGGGGACGCCGAGCAGGCGCACGAACTGCGTGGGCACCATGTGCGTGTTGGTGACCTTGTACTGGTCGATCAGGCGCAGCATGTCCTGCGGGGTCCACTTGTCCATCAGCACGCACGTGTGCCCCGCGTGGATCGCGCCGCCCGCGAAGACGAGCACCGCGGTGTGGTACAGCGGGGAGCCGCAGATGTGGACGTTGTCGTCGAACGGCGCCAGCCGGAACATGAACAGCATCCCGGCGAACCCGATGGCCTGGTCCTCGGGCGGCACGCCCGGGAGCCGGCGGCGGACGCCCTTCGGCTGGCCGGTGGTGCCCGACGTGTAGTTCATGACCGCGCCGGTGGTGCGGTCGGCCGGCGGGTCGGTGGGCTGGCTCGCCTTGAGCGCGTCGTACGAGCTGAACCCGGGGATCTCGCCACCCACCGCGAACCGGCCCGCAGCGGGGAAGTCGATCTCGTCGGCGGCGGCCACCGCGTGGTCGGCGAAGCGGGCGTCGGCGACGAACGCCTTCGCCTCGCAGTCGTTCACGATGTACGCGATCTCGGGGCCCACGAGGTGCCAGTTGATCGGCACCAGGTAGAAGCCGGCCTGGAGCACGGCCAGGTACAGCTCGAACACCTCGACGCGGTTGGGCAGCAGCATGGCCACCGCGTCGCCGGGCTGGAGGCCGAGCGCGCGCAGTCCGTGCACCACCTGGTTGCACGCGGCGTGGAGCTCGCCGGCGCTCACGAGGCGCTCGTCGGGGTCGACGACGGCAAGGTGGTCGGGGTCGGCCTGTGCGATGGACCAGAAGCCGAGCTGGGTCACGAAGTGCTCCTCGGGGGACGGGGACGGGACGGGGACGGGACGGGGACGGGACGGGGACGGGACGGGGACCGGGACGCGGATGGGGCGGGCCGGGAGGACGGGGATCGGGCCTGTCGGGGCCGTAGTAGAACATGTTCCTGCGCCGAGCTGCCATCTGCGGCGCCACGGTCGACCCGGCCCGTCCCGACGCAGATCCGATCGCCCGACCGATCGCCCGACC
Organism: Acidimicrobiia bacterium; assembly: GCA_041659105.1. GTDB lineage: Bacteria > Actinomycetota > Acidimicrobiia > IMCC26256 > PALSA-555 > CAIUKV01. The sequence continues at coordinate 33,443 of JBAZYX010000012.1, read as the reverse complement.
GATCGCCCCCGCCCCCAGCCCCCAGTCCCGCAGGAGTCCTCATGAGCGTCTACGACATCCCCATCGACGGCATCGACGGCACGTCGTCCACCCTGTCCATGCTGTCGGGCCGGGTCATCCTGGTGGTCAACGTGGCCTCGAAGTGCGGGCTCACCCCGCAGTACGAGGGGCTCGAGGCGATCCAGCGGCAGTACGAGGGCCAGGGCTTCAGCGTCGTCGGCGTGCCGTGCAACCAGTTCCTCGGGCAGGAGCCGGGCACCGCCGAGGAGATCGTGGAGTTCTGCTCGTCCACCTACGGCGTGACCTTCCCGCTCCTGGAGAAGATCGAGGTCAACGGCGACGGCCGCCACCCGCTCTACGCCGAGCTCACCCGGACCGCCGACGCCGAGGGCACCAACGGTGACATCCGCTGGAACTTCGAGAAGTTCCTCGTGGGCCGCGACGGCACGGTCCTCGCCCGCTTCGCGCCGCAGGTGGAGCCGCAGGACCCGGCCGTGACCAGCGCCATCGAGGCCGCGCTCTAGCCGACGCCCCGATGCGTGTCCCGGACCTCGGGTCCGTCCCGTTGCCCGCCGACGCGGTCGGCCTGCTCGAGGGCATCGCGTCCACCCGGTCGATCCGCCAGCCCTTCCAGTTCGTCGTCCTGACCGACGGACCGAAGGCGCAGCAGGCGAAGTCGATCATCGCCGAGTCGGCGCCCGAGCTCTGGGGCGGCAAGCGTGCGAGCGACGGCTACGACCGCGGATCCGGCGCGGTCGACGGCTCGCCGAAGGCGCGCATGGCCGCGACCATGCAGCCCCCGGGTTCCACACCATGGTCGAACCGCAGCTGAGGGAGCTGCTCGGCATCCCCGACGAGGTGTTCATCGCGGCGACGATCACCATCGGGAAGCCCGAGGGCAACCACGATCCGGTGCGGCGCCGGCCGCTCCCCGAGCTGGTGTACGGCGAGGCCTGGGACGAGGCACCCGCCTGGGCCGTCGACCCGCCCGGCACCACCTTCACCTCCGCCGGTCAGGCGGGTTCGCCGAGGGCGAGGCGCTTGGCCCAGCGGTAGTCGGGCTTGCCCACCGGCGTGCGGGGGATGACGTCGGTGACGTGCAGCTCGCGCGGCACCTTGTACCCGGCGATCTTGGTTCGACAGAACACCTGGAGCTCGTCGAGCGAGGGCGCGTCGACGTCGTCGCGCACCTTGACGATCGCGGCGACCCGCTCGACGAACCGGTCGTCGGGCACGCCCACCACGACCGCGTCGAACACCGCGGGGTGCGCCTTCAGCGCGGCTTCGACCTCTTCGGGGAAGATCTTCTCGCCGCCCGACTGGATGCACACCGAGCCGCGGCCGAGCATCGTGATCGTGCCGTCGACCTCGATGGTGGCGAAGTCGCCCGGGATCACCCAGCGCACGCCGTCGGCGTCGGTGACGAAGGTGGCCGCGGTCTTCTCCGCGTCCTTCCAGTAGCCGAGGGGGATGTGACCGCGCCGGGCGAGGTGGCCGGTCTTCCCGGAGCCGGGCTCGACGGGCCGCCACTCCTCGTCGAGCACGTTCATCTGCGCGTTGACGGTGAAGCGCGGACCCAACGCCTTGCCGTCCTGGTCCATCACCGCGCCGGCCGCACCCGTCTCCGACGCGCCGAAGCTGTCCATCACGAGCACGTTCGGCAGCTTCTCGCGCAGGTGGTCCTTGATCGCGGGCGAGAGGATCGAGCCGCCCGAGCCGATCATGAACACCGACGAGATGTCGACGTCGTCGGGCAGGTGGTCGAGCGCCTCGGCCAGCGGACGCGCCATCGCGTCGCCCACCACCATGATCGACATCGCCTTCTCGTCGGACGCCATGCGCCAGATCTTCGGCCCGTCGAAGTGGCGCTCGGTGTTCAGCACGACGGTGCCACCGCTGAAGAAGTTGATGAAGCTGACCCACTGCCCACCGCCGTGCATCATCGGCGCGTTCACGATGCCGACGAGCTGCGAGCCCTCGGCCGCCACGCGGCCCGCGAGCTCCTCCGGCGTGGTGATCGGGGGCTGGCCGAACCCACCGCCGCCGAGCGCGGCGAAGAAGATGTCCTCGGAGCGCCACATCACGCCCTTGGGCATGCCGGTGGTGCCGCCGGTGTAGAGCACGTAGAGGTCGTCGGCCGATCGGGGGCCGAGCCCCTCGCGCGCCGGCGACGCCGCCGCGAGCGCGGCCTCGTAGGCGACCGCGCCGAGCCGCGCGACCGCGTCGGCGCTCTCGGCGTCGTCGGTGCCGTCCTCGATCACGACGAAGTGGCGCAGCTTCGGGGCATCGCCCGCGACCTCGGCCACCATCGGGGCGAACGCCCGCTCGAAGACGATCGCCACGGCCTCGCTGTTCTCGAGCATGTAGCGCAGCTCGTCGGCCACATAGCGGTAGTTGACGTTCACCACCGCGGCGCGGGCCTTGTAGATCCCGTGCTGCGCCTCGATCCACTCGGCCCGGTTCCAGGCGAGCAGTGCGACCCAGTCGCCCGGCTCCACGCCCGCGTCGCGCAGGTGGTGCGCGACGCGGTTGGCCCGCTCGTCGAGCTCCCGGTAGGTCAGGCGCCGGTCGCCGGCGACCAGCGCGGTGCGGTCGGGGCAGGTGTCGACGACGATCTCGAACAGGTCGGCAAGGTTGAACTCCAAGGGTCGGCAGCGTAGAACATGTTCTCGTTCTCGTCGGGAACGAGCGCCGCGAGCGACCAGAGGAGCCGGATGCTCAACCACATGGGGCTGTGCGTGCGCGACGTCGGCGCCGGCGTGGCCTTCTACCGGGACGTCGCCGGCTTCGAGGTCCGCACCCCGCCGTTCCCGATGGCGGGCTCGTGGTTCGACACGCTGACCTGGAACGAAGGTGCCGAGATCGAGGTCGCCATGCTCGCCCTCGGCGGTTTCACCCTCCAGCTCGTGCAGTACCACGCGGCCGGCGCCGCGCCGGTGGCCCCGGGGCACAACCACCCGGGCAACCCCCACCTGTGCATCGACGTCGACGACGTCGACGCCAAGCACGCCGAGGTCCTCGCCCTCGGCGCGCACCGGCCCACCGCGATCGTGGAGATCGCGGGCACCGGGGCGCGCAGCTTCTACGTGGAAGACCCCGACGGCACCCCCGTCGAGTTCCTCCAGATGCCCTGACCCGACACGCGCTCCCACCCACGAACCCGCGTACAACCCGCCACCAAAGGACACCCATGCTGCTGAAGGACAAGGTCTGCGTCGTCACCGGGCTCGGGCCGGGGCTCGGCCGCGAGATCTCCGTGCTGTTCGCCCAGGAGGGCGCATCGGTCGTGATCGGCGCGCGCACCGAGTCGTACGTCGAGGAGGTGGCGGCCGAGATCGCCGCGGCCGGGGGGAAGGTCGTGGGTGTGCCCGTCGACATCACCGACCGGAGCCAGTGCGAGCGCATCCTCCAGACCGCGGCGGACACCTTCGGTGGCGTCGACGTCGTGCTCCAGAACGGCTTCATGTCGCCGCCGTTCGAGATGTTCGAGGACGCCGACCTCGCGACGTGGCGCACGGCGATGAACGTGAACCTGTGGGGCAGCCTCGAGCTCGCACAGGCGGCGGTGCCGCACCTCAAGTCCCGCGGCGGCGGCTCGATCGTCTTCGTGGGCTCGATGATCATGCGCAAGGTCCTGCCCTTCCAGGGGGGCTACGCGATCTCGAAGGGCGCGCTGAACACCGCGATGCAGCTGCTCGCACGCGAGCTGGGCCAACACCGGATCCGCGTGAACTCGATCGTGCCGGGCTGGATGATGGGCCCGTCGGTCGACGGGTACTTCCAGTACATGGAGTCGCTGGGCAAGCCGCACGACGAGCTGTACGGCGAGATCGCGTCGAACATCTCCCTCGGGGTCATCCCCACCGACGACGAGTGCGCGCGCGCCGCGCTGTTCCTCGCGTCCGATCTGTCGGTGATGGTGACCGGTGCCGGGATCGACGTGAACGGGGGCGAGGTCTTCCACTGACCGACGCCGACGCGCAACCCACGCCCGACGCGGACGGGGTCGCCCGGGTCGAGGCGGTGCTCGACGCCTCCGCGCGCCGGCTCGGCGACGAGCTCGGCGCCGACGGTCCCGCGTTGCTGCGCGAACGGCGCGCGCTGCTCGGCATCGACCCGATGGGGACGGTGTCCGCGGGGGGATCGTGCCGGTTGGTGCGCGCGGCCGACCGCTGGTTCGCGCTGAACCTCGCGCGGGCCGACGACCGCGAGGCAGTCGGCGCGTGGGCGGCGCGCGAGGTCGGCGGTCCCGTGTGGGACGCGGTGACGGACGCCGCGGCCGCGATGCCCGCCGCCGCCGCGGTGGAGCGGGCGCAGCTGCTCGGCATCCCGGCCGCGGTCGCGATCGCGCCGGAGGACTTCGTCGGACCCACGGTCACCGTCGACGCGGTCGAGCCCCCCACGTCGGCGGCGCGGCGCGAGCCCCGCCCGATGGTGGTCGACCTCTCCGCGCTGTGGGCGGGGCCGCTGTGCACGAAGCTGCTCGGCGCGGCGCTCGACGCCCGGGTGGTGAAGGTGGAGCACCTCGCCCGCCCCGACGGGGCCAGGGCCGGACCCCCCGCGTTCTGGCGCTCGCTCAACGGCCACAAGGAGGAGCGCCACCTCGACTTCTCCACGGAGACCGGCCGAGCCGAGCTGGCCGAGCTCCTGGCCCACGCCCGGGTGGTGGTGAGCGCGGCCCGCCCGCGGGCCCTCGCCCAGCTCGGCCTCGACCCCGCCCGCCACGCGGCTCGGGGCGGCGTGTGGGTGTCGATCACCGGCTACGGCCTCGTGGGCCCCCACGCGGACTGGGTCGCGTTCGGCGACGACGCCGCGGTCGCGGGCGGCGTGGCCGTCGCCGCGGGGAGCGCGGACGCGCCCGTGTTCGCAGGGGACGCAGTGGCCGACCCGCTCGCCGGCCTGGCCGCGGCGGTGGTGGCGGCGCGCCTCGTGCGCGGCCGGCGCACCGGCGTCGTCGACGTCGCGATGGCCGGCGTCGTCAACCGCGCCCTCCGGGCCGGCGCCTGAGCGTTGCCCGGTCGGTCCTGCCCGCCCCTGCCAGGATGCGAACACACGTTCGACTTCCCCACGGAACCCGGGAGGTCGGGCCATGTCCGCAGCAGTGCCAACGAAGGTCGTCGACGCACGTGAGCGGGTGGCGAGCCTTCCGACGGAGCGGCTGGAGGCGGAGATCACCGAGCTGGCCGGCCAGCTCGCGGCGGGGGAGTGCCGCTGGCTGCTGCTGGTCGCCGAGCTCGACCGACGTGAGGGCTGGCGCCACTGGGGCTGCGCGTCGGTGGTGCACTGGCTCGGTTGGCAGTGCGGTCTCGACGCGCGCGCAGCACGTGAGAAGGTCCGGGTCGCGCGAGCGTTGCTCGAGTTCTCCGTCATTCGGGACGCGTTCGCCGCCGGCACGCTGAGCTACTCGAAGGTGCGAGCGATCACCCGCATCGCGACGCCCGAGACCGAGGTCGGCCTCGTCGGCATGGCGCGCCACGCCACCGCGGCCCACATCGAGCGCATCACGGCGGCCTATCGGCGGGTGTTCGATCCGCAGCGCCGTGCCGACGCGGACCGAGCGCACGCCCGGCGCGGCGTCGAGTGGTGGTCCGACGACGACGGGTGCACGTTGCGCTCCCGGTTCACCCACGACGACGGCGCGATCATGCGGGGCGTGCTGGACGAGCTCGTGAGGCGGAGCATCCGCGTCCGTCCGCTCGCGCCGGGCGAGACGCGGTCGAGCCGTCGAGCAGACGCGCTCGTCGGGATGGCGTCGCGTGACGTTCGACGGCGCCGACACGGTGACGTTCACGGCACCCGACGGGTGTGTGGTCAGGAGCCCGATGCCGCCGGGGGAGGCGGTTCCGCGGAACCGCCCCGGAAGGGTGGGCGGAGCGGGTGACGGCTGGGCGGCGTCGGACGTGGCTTCGCCGCCCGCGCCGGTCGCCCAGGGCTAGGGTTCCCGGCATGTCGCGACTCGAGCTCCCCGACGGCGATCTGCCCGAGATCGCTCGGGTGTGGGCCCTCCAACCCACCCTGGGCAAGGCGGTCGGCGACCTGTCGTACGCCGTCTACGAGGGGAGCATCCTCCCCGCTCGGGTGAAGGAAGCGGTGCGCATGCGCATCGCGCAGATCAACGACTGTCCCATCTGACTGGGGTGGCGGATTCCGCAGTTGGCGGAACAAGGGGTCACCGAGGATCTGTACGCACATGTCGCCGAGCACGGCCATCCCGAGTACTCGGACCGGGAACGACTCGCCATCGAGTTCGCGGAGAAGTTCGCGCTCGACCACCTGTCGATCGACGACGCGTTCTGGGCTCGCCTGCGGGAGCACTTCACCGACCCCGAGCTCCTCGATCTCACGATCTGCACCGGAAACTGGCTCGCCTTCGGGCGCCTGACGCAGGTGTTGAAGTTGGATGTCGCCTGTGACCTCTGACCTGATGGACCGTGGCCTGTTCGCCGCGGGCCCGCCGCACGACCTGTTCCGTCGTTTCCGCGAGGAGACGCCGGTGGCGTTCTTCCCCGAGCCCGACGGGCCCGGGTTCTGGGGTGTGTTCCGCTACGACGACGTGGTCGACGTGTCGCGCCACCCGCAGCAGTTCGCGTCGGCGCCCGCGGTGTTCATCCAGGACCCTCCGGACGCGGCCGTCACCCAGGAGCTGTTGATCAACCAGGATCCGCCGCGGCACACGAAGCTGCGCAAGCTCGTCAACCGCGGCTTCACGCCGCGCCAGATCAGCGCGCTCGAGCCCCACGTGCGCGACATCGTGGTGCGCCTGCTCGACGAGGCCTCCGCGCTGGGTGGGTTCGACCTCGTGCACGACCTCGCGGTCGAGCTGCCGCTCCAGGTGATCGCCGAGATGGTCGGCGTCCCGCAGGAGGATCGCCACAAGGTGTTCTCCTGGACCGAGCGCATGATGTCGAACGACGACGACGACCAGGCGGCGATGCATGCCGACGCGCAGGTCGCGATCGCGGAGATGTTCGGCTACGCCGACCAGCTCATCGCGTCCCGGATCGGCGGCGACGGCACCGACCTGCTGAGCGTGCTGCTGCGCGCCGACGTCGACGGCGAGGCACTCAACCAGTTCGAGGTCGACGTGTTCTTCATGCTGCTCATGAACGCGGGCAGCGAGACCACGCGCAACCTGATCACCGGGGGCACGCTCGCGCTCTTCGAGCACCCCGACCAACGGGTGCTCCTCGCGGCGAACCCGGAGCTGGTGCCGTCCGCGATCGAGGAGATGCTGCGCTGGGTCACGCCGGTCATGCACTTCCGCCGGACCGCCCAGGGGGACACGGAGATCGGTGGTCAGCCGATCGCCGCAGGCGACAAGGTCGTGATGTGGTACACGTCGGCCAACCGCGACGACGCGCAGTTCCCGGACGCGTCGACGTTCGACATCACCCGCACGCCCAACGAGCACGTCTCCTTCGGTGCGGGCGGCCCGCACTTCTGCCTCGGCGCGAGCCTGGCCCGGCTCGAGGCCCGCATCCTGTTCGAGGAGCTGCTCGCCCGGTGTCCGACCCTCGAGCAGGCCGGCGAGCCGGTGCGCCTGCGGTCGAACTTCATCAACGGGATCAAGTCGCTGCCGGTACGGGTGTGAACGCGCGGGCGGCGAACTGCCAGCCGCCCTCGCCGTAGACGTACTCGTCGTCGTAGCGGCCGACCGTGTGGCGGACGGTGCCGTCCGTCTGCTGGAGCGTCTCGCGGATCCACCACGTGCCGGTGGCGTGGTGGCCGTTGCCGTCGACGTGCACCGTCCCCGACTGGATCGCCTGGATCGCGACACGGAAGCGGGCGCGGATCTTCGCCCAGGTGGCCGTGATCGTCTCGGCGCCGCTGCGGTCGAGCCCGGGTCCGGTCCAGCGCGCGTCGGGCGCCCAGCACGCCGCGAACCGGGCTGCGTCGGCTCGGGCGACGGCGTCGCAGTACCGGGCGACGAGGTCCCCGATGGCGAGCCGCGCGACCGCGTCGTCGAACATGTTCGTAGGCTAGGTTGCCGCCCGATGGGTGACTCGCCGGGCCAGCTGCTCCCGGGCCGCGTCGTCGCCGTGACCGGTGCCGACCAGCCCTACGTCCGCGGCCTCGCCGCCGGGCTGACCGCCGCCGGTGCCGTGGTCGCCACCGTCGCCACCGATGCGCTCGGCTCGCGCGCCGACGCCGAGGCCGCGTTCGGCGCAGTCGCAGCCGAGCACGGTCCGCTCGCCGGCGTGGTGCACGCGTCGATCGACCCGATCGCGTACGAGCGGGTGCCGATGCACGAGGTCGACGACGCCCGCTGGGACGCGGTGTGGGAGCAGACGCTGCGCCGCACCCTGTTCGTGCTCCAGGCCGGGCACACGCGGATGCGCGCCGCGGGCGGCGCGTTCGTGGTGGTGACCCCCGTGGTCGGGATGGCGGGCGCGGCCGAGCTCGCGCCGTACGCCGCCGCGATGGAGGGCGTGCGGGTGCTGGCCAAGGCCGCGGCCCGGCAGTGGGGCGCGGTGGGGATCCGGGTCAACTGCCTCGCCCCCGCGCCCGAGCAGGTGCCGGTGGGGATCGCGAGCGGCGCACTCGCGCTGTCGCCCCCGGCGCTCGGTGGGCCGGGCGATCCCGAGGCCGACCTCGCGCCCGTGGCCGCGTGGCTGCTGAGCGACGGCGCCCACTTCTGCACCGGGTTGACCCTGTCGGTCGACGGCGGCGTGTGGATGGCCCCGTGAGCCGCGAGCGCAGGCTCGAGGGCCGCACGGCGGTCGTCACCGGCGCGGGGCAGGGCGTGGGCCGGGGGATCGCGCTTGCGCTGGCGGCCGAGGGCGCCAACGTCGTCATCGCGGCGCGCCGGGCCGAGACCGGCGAGCCGGTGGCCGAGGAGATCCGGACCCGCGGCGACGAAGCAGTGTGCATCGAGACCGACTGCACCGTGCGCGCCGACGTGGAGGCGTGCGTCGCGGCGACGGTCACGCGCTACGGCGGGCTCGAGATCATGGTCCACAACGCGTTCAAGGGCGGCCGCGCCCACAAGCTCGAGGAGCTCGACCTCGACCTGTGGGACGAGAACTCGCGCACCGCCGCGTGGGCGTCGTACTACTGCGCGCAGATCGCGTACCCGCACCTCGCGGCCGCGGGCACGAACGGCCGGCTGATCCTCGTCACGTCGCCGGCCGGAGTGGAGGCGAGCGTCGGGATCCCCGCGTACGGCCCGGTGAAGGCGGCGCAGCGCGCGCTGGCCAAGAGCCTGGCCAAGGAGTGGGGCCCGCTCGGCGTGACCGTCAACTGCATCGCCCCGGTGGCCGAGACGCCCGCGCTCGCGTATGCGTTCGACGAGCGTCCCGAGCTGAAGGACCGCGTCGAGCAGCGCACGGCACTGCGTCGCATCGGCGACGCCGAGCGCGACATCGGCGGCGTGGTCGCGTTCCTCGCCGGCGACGCCGGGAGCTACGTCACCGGCCAGACCGTCGTCTGCGACGGCGGCTCCTTCATGGGCCTCTAGGACGCGGCCCGACCCGCACCCCCGTCCTCTTGGCGTCACTCGTGCCGCCGACAGCGGCACGAGTGACGCCAAAACGGGGATCGGGGGTCAGAGGGAGGACGCGACCTCGTGGAGGCGGTCGTCGAGGCGCGAGGGGGGCACCACCTCGTCGACGAGGCCCCAGCGCCGGGCCCGGTAGGCGTCGATCGGCTCGCCGTCCCACACCATGCGGACCAGCCGGTTGCGCCCCGCCCGCCGGGGGATCGACACCGTGCCGCCCGCGCCCGGGACCAGGCCGATGCCGAGCTCGGGCAGACCGATGCGGGCATCGTCGGACGCGATGACGCGCGCCGCGAACGCGGGGAGCTCGATGCCCGCGCCGAGGCACGCGCCGTGGAGGCCCACGACCAGTCGGCGCTCGAGCTGGTGGAACCGCCACGCGAGCGAGCGGGTGAGGCGGATCACGTGGGCGGCGGCGGGGTCGGGGAACGACACGAACTCGTCGAGGTCGCCGCCCGAGCAGAACGACGGGCCGTCGCCCCGCACGATCACCGGGCCCTTCCCGTCGACCAACCCGGCCAGTGCGGCGTCGAGCTCGTCGCGGAGGCGGGCGTCGAGCGCGTTGTGGCGGTCGGGTCGGGTGAGCGTGACGACCGTGTGCCCGCGCTCGACGGTCACCCGGACGCGGGGGGCGTCGTCGCCTGCCGGCTCGGCCGGGTGCTCGGCGCGCCACGCCGCGAGCTCGGGCCCGCCCTGGAGCATCGAGTAGGCCGTCGACTCCGCGACCAGCCCGGGCCAGACGCCGCTGGCGCCGTCGCGCACGAGCAGGGCCAGGGTGACCCCGGCGAGCGGCGCCCGGGCGAACCCGGCCGCGATCCGGTCGGCCGCGGCGGGGTCGGACACCCAGAGGTCGACGGTGTCGCGGTAGGCGCGCGGCGGGTCACCGATGCCCATCGTGGCCACCGGTGCGGTGCGCAGCCAGGCGCGCATCCGCCGCTCGTCGGCCGCGGCCAGGCCGTCGGCGGTGAACCGCACCAGGACGGCCTCTCCCGCGAGGTCCGCGAGCGCGGCCTCCACGGCCGCGGGCCCGGCGGCGGTCAGCCCCGGGTCGAGGTCGACGACCGCCACGGGGTGGGGGGTCGACCCGGGTCAGTCGGACGACGGGAGTGGCTTGGCCTGGGCCGGCTCCATGGCCTGCCCGTGGCAGGTGAGCTGGCCCTCGCCGGCCTTGGTCACGAGGACGGTGGCCTCGCACTCGGCGCAGACGTAGCGCTTTCCGAGGAGGTTCGGCATCAGCCCTCCCGGGCCACGAGCGGCTGCCCGCAGCACGACACGTCGTCGTCGGTCCCCTTGACCACGATCACTTCCGTCTCACACTTCTCGCACCTGAGGCGAGATCCCACAGCAACTGGCGACATGGGCCAGAGGATACCCATCCGGGCTAGAGGTCGAAGATGCGGACGGCGTTCTCGCGGAGGAACTTGGGCCAGACGTGGTCGCGGAAGCCGACGGTGGGCAGCTGGGTGAAGATCTGCTCGTACGAGAGGCCCATCGGGAAGTAGCCGGCGTACAGGACCTTGTCGGCGCCGCGGGTGTTGGCGTACTCCACGATCGCCTTCGGGTAGTACTTCGGGGCGAAGGCCGAGGTCGAGTAGTGGAGGTTCGGCCACTTCAGCATCAGCTTCACCATGAGCTCCTCCCACGGCTCGCAGCCGTGGCGGGTGATCACGACGAGCTCGGGGAACTCGTAGCAGACCCGGTCGAGGCCCATCACGTGCTGCGGGGCGAACGGCACCCGCGGTCCGGGGATGCCCATGCAGGGCATGAACGGCACGCCGAGGTCGACGCACGTCGCGTACAGCGGATACCACTGCGCGTCGTCGACCGCCCGTTGCGGGTTCGTTCCGACGGGCAGCGCGGCCGCGGCCTTCACGCCGAGGTCCTCCACCGCGCGACGCAGCGCGCGCACGCCCTCCATGCCGGTGTTGGGATCGACCTCGACCGCTCCGAAGAACCGGTCGGGGTGCTCACGCACGGCCCGCACCGCGACCTCGTTGTCGGGGTGGACGCCGATGAGCGCGCGCTCCACGCCGTAGCGGTCCATCGCCTCGAGCACCGCGCGCGGCGGGTCGTCGGCGAAGCGCTCGTCGGGCAGGTTCTTGAACATGTAGGACGCGGGGTGCTGGAACCCGCTCAGCGACTCCTCGTCCTTGAGCAGCGGCCGCAGGTTGTCGCGCCACGACAGGTCGCCGGGCGCGGGCGGCAGCCCGACCATCAGGTCGACGACGGGAATGCCGGTCGGGAAGCCCGTCACCATCGCTTCGGGTTCGCTCGCACGCTCGCTCACCATCGCTTCGGGTTCGCTCGCACGCTCGCTCACCATCGCTTCGGGTTCGCTCGCACGCTCGCTCACCATCGCTTCGGGTTCGCTCGCACGCTCGCTCACCATGGATGCGCCAGCTCGCCGGGCTTCGGCAGTGCGAGCAGATCGGCGAGGATGTGGGTGACGATGTTGTTGCGGCCCATGTCGGCGTCGGGCGCCATGAGCTCGAACTCCACGAGCAGGCTCTTGATCCGCATCATCACCACGCCGAAGCGCAGGCCCGCGAACACCTCGTAGAACTCGAGGTCGCGGGCCGTGCGGCCCGACTGCGCCTCGTAGTGCGCCACCATCTCCTCCCGCGTGGGGAACCCGTCGAGGCGGGGCCGATTGCAGCCCTCGTGGAAGTGGCGGTCGAGGAAGAGCCACCATCCGAGGTCCATCATCGGGTCGGCGAGCGTGACCATCTCCCAGTCGAGCACGGCGCGCACGTGGTAGTCGTCGTCGAAGAGCTGGTTGTTGATGCGGGCGTCGCCCCAGCAGACGGTGATCTCGGGGTCGGACGCCGGCTTGTTCGCACGGATCCAGTCGAGCGCGGCGCCGACCACGGGCTGGTCCTCGCCTTCGGCCGCCCATTCGAACGACGCCTCGTAGTAGCGGAGCTGCTGCTCGAAGCCGAGTGCCCCGTACTGGGGCTTGGAGAGGAAGTCGAGCCCGAGCGCGTGCCAGTCGAGCGCGTGGATCCTCACCAGCGCGTCGAGGCCGCTGAACACGAGCGTGCGGCGCTCGTCGGGGGACGCGTCGTCGTGGATCCAGCCGCCCACGGTGTACGGCGGGCTGTCGGCGGGCACCCGGGCGCCGTCGATGCGGTCCATGACGAAGAACGGCGCGCCCAGGATCGACGGGTCGGCCTCGAAGCCGCGCATCACCGGCACCGGCACGTCGGTCCGGGTGCCGAGGATCTCGAGCACGCGGTACTGCCACTCGAAGTCGGACTCGAGGAACACGGTGTGCGCGGTCGGCTTCACCCGGACCACGAGCCCCTCGGTGCGGCGCGCCCCGTCGGCCGGCGTGTACGTCGCGTCCATCAGGAGGGTCTCGTTGGAGAACCCGGTGAGGGCCGGGCCCTGGATCGGACCGACCTCGACGTCGGTGGCCCCGAAGTGGCCGGCGAACCACTCGGCGAGGATGCCGCGGGTGGCGTCGAGGTCGCGCTGCTCGGGGATGGGCATGGTTCCTCCGGGGGAGTCGAGATCAGACCACGACGCCCGCGCTCCGGAGCGCGGCGACGTCGTCGGGGGGGATCCCCCACGCCCCGAGGACCGCGCCGGTGTCGACGCCGGGATGCTCGGGGAGCGCGGGCTGCGGATCGGGGTGGGTGGAGAAGCGGGGGGCGGGCGCGGGCTGGGGGACGCCGCGGTGCTCGAGGAAGCCGCGCCGGGCGCGGTTGTGTGGGTGCTCGGGTGCTTCCACCGGCGAGAGCACCGGGGCCACGCACGCGTCGGTGCCGTCGAACACCGTGCACCACTCGTCGCGGGTGCGGGTGACGAACACCGCGGCGAACCGCTCCTTCAGCGCCGGCCAGCTGGCCGGGTGGTCACGGTCGGGCAGCGCCGCGGGGTCGAGGCCGAGACCCTCGAGGAGCAGGGCGTAGAACTGCGGCTCGATCGCGCCGACGGCCATCCACTGGTGGTCGGCCGTCTCGTACACCTCGTAGTAGGGCGCGCCGGTGTCGAGGATGTTCGTCCCGCGCTCGCCCCAGAAGCCGGATGCCCGGGCCGCGAAGAACGGCGTCATCATCAGCGCGGCGCCGTCGATCATCGCGGCGTCGATCACCTGCCCCATCCCCGTGTGCTCGCGCTCGAACAGCGCCGCCACGATCCCGAACGCGAGGAGCATCCCGCCGCCGGCGAAGTCGCCCACGACGTTGAGCGGGGGCGTGGGCGGCTGCCCGGCCCGGCCGATCGGCTCGAGTGCACCGGAGATCGCGATGTAGTCGATGTCGTGGCCGGCCATGGGTGCGTACGGGCCGTCCTGGCCCCACCCGGTGAGGCGGCCGTAGACCAGCCGGTGGTTGCGGGCCCGGCAGTCGTCGGGGCCGATGCCGAGGCGCTCGGCGACACCGGGGCGGAAGACGTCGATCACCGCGTCGGCCGCCTCGCAGAGGCGCAGGAACGTCGCGGCGCCGTCGGGGTGCTTGAGGTCGATGCCGACGGCCCGCTTGCCCCGGTGCATGGCGTTCGTGGCCGGACGGGTGTGGTCGGTGCCGGCGGCGACGTCGGCCCGCTCGAGCCGGAGCACCTCGGCGCCGAGGTCGGCGAGGAGCATCCCGCAGAACGGTCCCGGGCCGAGCCCGGTGATCTCGAGGACGCGCACTCCGGCGAGGGGACCGCCGCTCATGACCGCGGCTGGTCGTAGCGCTTCGTGTCGATCATCACGAAGATCGCCTCGCCCTCCGCGAGGAGGTCGTCCCCCGACCAGGCCTCGCCCTTGGTGATCGTCTTGCGCTCCTCGAGCCGGTCGATCCAGCCGACGTAGCGGATCGGCGTCATGAGCGGCGTGGGCCGGCGGTACTTGACGGTGAGCGTGCCGGTGAGCGTGGGGCGCTGGGCGAACGACGCCGCCGCGCCCAGCACCATGTCGAACATCGCCGCGACGATCCCGCCGTGCAGGCACCCGGGCGGGCCTTCGTACACGTGGCCGAAGGTCGCGGTGCCCACGGCCCGGTCGCCCTCGCGCACGATCCGCAGGGGCGGGGCGAGCGGATGCCCCGGCCCGATGAACGGGTGGGACTCCCAGACCTGGGAGTCGGCTTGCACCCCGCCGTGCAGCCCGGTCTCGGGGAAGCGGGTGGTGGGCGTGTGCGGGTCGAGGACCTCGGCGATGGCCTCGAGCCCCGCGGCCACCTCGGCGAGGGTGGCGGCGTCGGCCCGGGTGGCGGTGAGCCCGGCCACGATCCGGCGCGCGGCATCGGCGGCTCTTCGGCCGGCGACGATCTCGTCGGGCGCGTCGGGGCCTTCGTGGATGTTGTGGACGAGGCCACCGTCGGGCACGGGCAGGAGCACGGCGGGATCCTACGCTCGGGGGATGCGGACGAAGATGCCCTCGGCCTCGGCGAGGAGCACGCCGTCGACCGTCGACCGGCCCGACACGAGCGCGGTGCGGGCCCGCACCTCGTCGATCTGCGCCTCGTAGCGGATCTCCCGCAACAGCGGGGTCGGCGCCCGGTAGCGGACGGTCAGGGTGCCGGTGAGCCCGGCCACCTCGGCGATCGACGCGGCCGAGATCAAGATGATGTCGAACATCGCGGCCACGATCCCGCCGTGCACCGCCCCCGGTGGCCCCTCGTAGGTGTGGCCGAACGTGACCGTGCCCACGGCGCGGTCGCCGTGGCGCTCGACCCGGATCGGCGGGGCGAGCGGGTGCGAGGGGCCGATCAGCGGGTGGGACTCCCACACCCGCGGGTCGGGCGTCCCGTCGGCCCGGGGTGCCGGCCAGCGGCTCGCGGCCCGGTGGGGCTCGAGCACGTCGGCGAGCCGCTCCAGGGCCGTGGCGACCTCGGCCAGGGTGGCGGCGTCGGCGCCGGTGGCGGTGAGCCCGGCGACCACCCGGCGGGCGGCGTCCGCGGCGCGCCGGCTCGCGGCGACCGCCGCGGGCAGGTCCGGGCCCTCGTGCAGGTCGTGCACGAGCTCGCCCGGCTCGCCCGGCTCGCCCGGCTCGCCCGGTCGCTCGGAGCCGGGACCGGAGTCCGAAGGAGTGTCCAAAGCAGGTCGGATCCTAGACTCGCCCCCTTTGGTCGACCCGAGGGGGACACAGATGGGCACACCGGTCATCGTGGAAGCGGTTCGGACGCCGATCGGGAAGCGCAACGGGTGGCTGTCCGGGCTCAAGTCCCCGGAGATCCTGCGCGTCGCGCTCCTCGAGGTCGTCGACCGTGCCGGGATCGACCCCGCCCTCGTCGACGAGGCGATCGGCGGCTGCGTGACCCAGGCGGGGGAGCAGGGCTCCAACGTCACCCGCAACGCGTGGCTCGGAAGCGCCCGTCTCGGCTTCACCACCGCGTGCACCACCGTCGACGCGCAGTGCGGCTCGGCCCAGCAGGCCAACCACATGGCCGCCGGCCTCATCGCCAACGGCGGCGCCGACGTCGTGATCGCGTGCGGCGTCGAGGCGATGTCGCGCGTGCCGCTCGGCTCCAACGTGATCAACGGCCCCGGCCACTACAAGAGCGACGACTACCCCTACGACGACCCGCCCAACGGCCAGTTCGGCGCAGCCGAGCGCGTCGCCGACCGGCGTGGCATCACCCGCGAGGACCTCGACGAGTGGGGCTTCCACTCGCAGCGCAAGGCCAAGGTCGCGTGGGACGAAGCCCGCTACGAGCGCGAGATCGCGGCCGTCGAGGCTCCGGTCATCGGCGAGGACGGCCAGCCCACCGGCGAGACCCGGACCATCACGCGCGACCAGGGCCTGCGCGACACGACGATGGAGTCGCTGGCGAAGCTGAAGCCGGTGGTCGAGGGCTACAAGCACACGGCCGGCACGTCGTCGCAGCTCTCCGACGGCGCCGCTGCCGTCCTCTGGATGGACGAGGACAAGGCCCGGGCCCTCGGTCTGCGCCCGCGTGCTCGCCTGCTGCACCAGCTCGTGGTGGGCACCGACCCCTACTACCTGCTCGACGGCCCGGTCGACGCCACCACGAAGATGCTCGCCCGGTCCGAGATGGCGATGTCGGACTTCGACATCTTCGAGATCAACGAGGCGTTCGCCGCGGTCGTGCTCTCCTGGGAGCGGGTGCACCACGCCGACCTCGACCGCGTCAACGTCAACGGCGGCGCGATCGCACTCGGGCACCCGGTCGGGTCCACCGGCTCACGCCTGTTCACCACCGCGCTGCACGAGCTCGAGCGCACCGACGGTGAGCTGGCCTTCGTCACCATGTGCTGCGGCGGCTCGTTGGGCACCGCCAGCATCCTGCAGCGGATCTGAGGGAACGAAAAACCATGACCGCCACCAATTCGGAAGTCGACATCGCCGTCCACGTGGTCGGCGACGTGAGCGCCGCCGACCGCGAGTACGCGCGTTCGAAGATCGAGCACGTGCAGCGGATCTGCCCCGGGCCGGTGCTGTTCGCCCGGCTCGAGCTCCGTCAAGAGCGCGACCCCGCGCGGCCCCGGCCGTCGATCGCGAAGGCCGAGCTCGACTGCAACGGACGGCTCGTGCGCGCGCACGTGGCCGCGTCCACGCCGCGCGAGGCCGCCGACCTGCTCGACACCCGTCTGCGTCAGTCGATCGAGCGGATCGCGAACCACGACCGCGACGCCCGCCTGCGCCACCGCGACGGTGAGTCCTGGCACCACGGCGACCTCCCCACGCGGCGCCCCTCGTACTTCCCGCGTGCCACCGAGGAGTGCGAGGTCGTCGTGCGCAAGTCGTTCGCGCTCGAGGCCGAGAGCGTCGACGAAGCCGTCGCCGACCTCGAGATGCTCGACCACGACTTCTTCCTGTTCCGCGACGTCACCAACGAGGTCGACTGCGTGGTCCACCGCTCGGCCGACGGCTACGAGATCCATTGCGCGGGTCCGGCGCCCGACGAGGCCGTCGCCGCGCCGGTCGCCCACAACCGGGAGCCGGTGCCGCACCTCTCGCTGGAGGACGCCGAGGGGCTGCTCGACGAGACCGACACCGGGTTCGTGTTCTTCGTCGATGAGGAAGCCGGCCGTGGCCGCGTGCTGTACCGCCGCTACGACGGGCACTACGGCCTGATCGTCGCCGTCGACGACGACGCCCAGGCCTGACCCTCAATCCAGCGCGCGCCGCGCCGCGGCGGAGACCACGAACGGTGGAGCGTCGGTGTCGAGGTCGTGGGCCTCGGGCCACGGATCGGCCGTCACCGCCATCGTCTGCGCGACGGCCGCCGTCGCGTCCGACGTCGCGGTCCCGCTGCGCCGGCGTTGCGCGATGCGCTCCTGGGCGACGTCCATCGGGGCGACGCAGCGCAGCGCGTGGAGCTCGCTGGTCGTGATCTCGGCGACCTCGGCCGCGGCGTCGCGGTGTGCCCGGCGGGACCACGAGGCGTCGAGCACGACGCTGGTGCCCTGCTCGAGGAGCCGCTGCGCCCGGTGGACCACCTCGGCGTACGTGGCGTCGGTGTGGGCCGCGTCGTAGATGCCGGTTCCGTACGCCGACGCGGCCCGGGCGTCGTGGGGGAGTCCGGCGAGCTCCTTGCGGACCTCGTCGGACGAGATCACCACGGCGTCGAGCGCCGACCCCAGGTCGTGCGCGACGGTCGACTTCCCGGTCCCGGGCAGCCCGCCCACGAGGGTGCAGGTCACCCGGCCGCGCCGGAGGTTGTCGGCCGCGAGGTCGAGGAGGCGCGCCGCGAGGGGAGCGGACGACCGGTCACCCTGGTGCACGCGCACCGCGGTGACCTTCGCCCGGATGAGCGCTCGCGTCGCGACGTAGAAGCGGGCGAGCGACGCCGGGTGGTGCTCTCCGCCGAACTCGGCGTAGTCGGCGAGGAGCTGCGCTCCGAGGGAGGGGGCGCCGAGCCGTTCGAGGTCCATCACCAAGAAGGCGACGTCTGCGAGCACGTCGCCCCATCGGAGCCGGTCGTCGAACTCGATGCAGTCGAGGATCCGCGGCCCGTCGGGGAGGCAGAAGATGTCGTCGGCGAGCAGGTCCCCGTGCCCGTCGCAGATCGAGCCCGCGCGCACCCGGGCCTCGAGCAGTGGGACCCGGCCGGCGAGGTACGCCCGCCCCAACCGGTCGACGGTCTCGATGACGGCGTGGTCGAGGGCGCCGGCGGCGACGTCGTGGGCCTCGCCGACGTCGGTGAGGAACCTCGTCGCGACGCGGTCGGGGTGGCCCGCCGCGTCGATCTCGGGTGAGCGGTCGGCGCGTGCGTGGAAGGCGGCGACGGTGCGTGCGATCGCCCGCGTGACCGCCTCGAGCTCGTCGGTCGACGCGCGACCGCCGGTGACGAGGGTGGCGAGGCGGCGGTCGTCGGGCATGCGCCGCATCACCACGACGGGCTCGGGCTCGGCGTCCGGCGGCGCGTCGGGCGCTCGCCAGGCGCCGACGCCGAGGTAGACGTCGGGCGCGAGACGACGGTTCAGGGCGACCTCGCGAGCGGCTACCGCCCGCCGCGCCTCGACGGTCGAGAAGTCGAGGAACGGCAGCCGCACCGGCTTCTTGACCTTGTACGCCCGGTCACCCACCATCGCCACGACCGCGGAGTGCGTCTCGCGGAGGTTCGGGTCCACCCTCCGACCGTACGGGCCGGACGTCAGGTTGGGCAGGGGCGAACGGCCCTGTCGCGGCCACACCGGGCGCGGGCACAGTTGGTCTCATCGACACGCCCGCCGGGCGTGTGCGTGGGAGGAAGGGCGCGATGCGGATCTTCCATGACCGTCGGGACGCCGGACGTCGGCTCGCCGCCTGCCTCGGGGCACTGCGGTCGGAGCGGCCCGTCGTGGTGGGGCTCCCCCGGGGTGGGGTGCCCGTGGCCATCGAGGTCGCGGCGGCCCTCGGCGCTGCGCTCGACGTGATCGTCGTCCGCAAGCTCGGGGTCCCGTTCCAGCCCGAGCTCGGCATGGGCGCGATCGGGGAGGACGGGGTGCGGGTCCTGAACGAGGACGTCGTGCGCCTCACCGGGGTGGGGTCCGCGGAGATCGCCGAGGTCGAGGCGCACGAGCGGGTCGAGATCGATCGCCGGGCCCGACGGTTCCGCGGGGACCGCCCGCCGGTCCCGCTCGCCGGGCGCACCGTCGTGGTCGTCGACGACGGCATCGCCACCGGCGGCACGGCCCGGGCCGCGGTGGAGGTCGCCCGCGCGCACGGCGCCCGCCGCGTCGTCCTCGCCGTCCCCGTCGCCCCGGCCGACACCGTCGCCGCGCTGCGCCAGGTCGCCGACGAGGTGATCTGCCTCGAGTCGCCGGCGGGGTTCACCGCGGTGGGCCAGTGGTACGAGGACTTCACCCAGACCTCCGACAACGAGGTGGTGCGCCTGCTCGAGGAGGCCGCGACGCGGGTGATCGACTGGGACGAGGAAGTGCGGATCCCGGTCGGGTCGGTGACGCTGACCGGCACCCTGACGGTGCCGGCGGGTGCTGCGGGGGTGGTGGTCTTCGCCCACGGCAGCGGGAGCAGCCGGCACAGCCCGCGCAACCGGTACGTGGCCCAGGTGCTCCAGGACGTCGGACTCGCGACGCTGCTGTTCGACCTGCTCACGCCGGGGGAGGAGACCGAACGCGCCAACGTCTTCGACGTACAGCTCCTGGGGACGCGCCTGCTCACGGTGACCGAGTGGCTCCGTGAGCGGTCCGACACGCGGGACCTGCCGGTCGGCTACTTCGGCGCCAGCACCGGCGCGGCCGCAGCGCTCTGGGCGGCGGCCGCCCCGGGGTCGGGCGTGGGTGCCGTGGTGTCACGCGGCGGTCGGCCCGACCTGGCCGGCGCGCGCCTCGGCGAGGTCGACGCGCCGACGCTCCTGATCGTGGGCGGCCGCGACGACGTCGTCCTCGAGCTCAATCGGCAGGCCGCCGGCGGCCTGCGCGGCGAGCACGCGGTCGAGGTGATCCCCGGCGCCACCCACCTGTTCGAGGAGCCCGGCGCCCTCGAGTCCGCCGCCCGCCTCGCCGCCGACTGGTTCCTCGACCACCTCACCCGCTGACGCACCGCGGGCCGGGACTACGTTCCCGGGATGGGGACTGATCGCGAGATCCGGGACGAGATGATCGCGACGGTGCGCCGTTGGGTGGCGCGCGACGTGATCCCCGTTGCGTCGGACTTCGAGCACGCCGACGCCTACCCCGAGGCGATGGTGGAGCAGATGAAGGCCCTGGGCCTCTTCGGCATCACGATCCCCGAGGAGTACGGCGGCCTCGGGCTCGACCTCCTCACCTACATCGGCGTCATCGAGGAGCTGTCCTACGGGTGGATGTCGCTCTCGGGCATCGTGAACACGCACACGATGTGCGCGACCAACATCCTCCACTTCGGCACCGAGGCGCAGAAGCGGCGGTGGCTCCCGAGCCTCGCCTCGGGCGAGCAGCGCGGCGCACTCTCGTTGTCGGAGCCCGACGCGGGCACCGACACCCGCAACATCTCGTGCCGTGCGGCGCGCGACGGCGAGGAGTGGGTCGTCGACGGGACGAAGACGTGGGTGACCAACGGCGAGCGGGCCTCGCTGATCCTCCTCGCCGCGCGCACCGACGAAGGCATCTCGGCGTTCGTGGTGGAGAAGGAGCCCGGGCCCCGCTCGGGCGGGCTCACCGTGTCGAAGAACATCCCGAAGCTCGGGTACAAGGGCCTCGAGACGGTCGAGATGTCGTACGTGGACCACCACATGCCGGCCGACGCGCTGCTCGGGGAGCTCGGCCGGGGCCTGCCCCAGATCCTCAGCGTGATGGAGCTCGGCCGCATCAACATCGCGGCCCGGGCGGTGGGCGTGGCTCGCGCCGCGTTCGACCACGCGCTGGCCTACGCCCAGCAGCGGGTCACCATGGGCAAGCCGATCGCCGAGCACCAGGCCATCCAGCTCAAGCTCGCCGACATGGCCACCCGGCTCGAGGCGGCCCGCCTCCTCACCCGGAGCGCGGCCGAGCGCAAGGAGGCCGGACTCCGCTGCGACGTGGAGGCCGGGATGGCCAAGCTCTTCGCCAGCGAGACGGCGTTCGAGCTCGCGACCGAGTCCATGCGCATCCACGGTGGGGTCGGGTACACCACCGAGCTCCCGATCGAGCGGTACTTCCGGGATGCACCCCTGATGCTGATCGGGGAGGGGACCAACGAGATCCAGCGGATCGTCATTGCACGCGGTCTCCTCGCGCGCGCCCGGGAGAGCCGCTGATCAGAGGTGCCTGCGGAGGAACTCGGCGATCGTGGCGATCGCCGCGTTCGACTCCGGGACGATCTCGCGCATGCCGAGGAAGCCGTGGAGCATCCCGTCGTAGCGCACGACCGTCGTGTCGACGTCGAAGCCGTCGAGCAGCGACGCGTACTGCTCCCCTTCGTCGCGCAGCGGGTCGTACTCAGCCGTCAGGACGAGGGCCGGCGGGAGGCCGGCGTAGTCGGCGGCCCGGTCGACGGCGACGAACGCGTCGTTCGGGTCGCCGTCGGGACCGAGGTACCAGGCCCACATCTCCCGCATGGAGCCGGCCGTGAGCAGGTAGCCCTCGGCGTTCTCGGCCATCGACGGGGACGCGCACGCGGGGCTGACCACCGGGTACACGAGCACCTGCGCCCGCAGCACCGGCCCCTCGATCCGGGCCCGCAACGCCACCGCGGCGGCGAGGTTGCCGCCCGCGCTGTCGCCCGCGACCGCGGCCCGGCTGCCGTCGGCCCCGAGGCCGTCGGCGTGCGCGACCGCCCACGTGAGCGCGGCGTGGCAGTCGTCGAGCGGGACGGGGAAGCGGTGCTCGGGTGCGAGGCGGTAGTCGACGCTCACCACCACCGCACCAGACTCCTTCGCGATCCGGCGGCAGATCCCGTCCCACGCGTCGACGGAGCCCGACACGAAGCCGCCGCCGTGGAAGTAGCACACGAGCGGCGCGCCGACGCCCCCGGTCGGCCGGTAGACCCGCACCGGGACGGGACCGTGGGGCCCGTCGGCGAGGTGGTCCTCGACCGAGTGCAGCGGCTCGGGCGTACCGCCGCCGAGCGCGCCGAAGGCCGCCGCGCTGGTTCGGATCACCGCCAGACGCTCGTCGGGCGTGGGCGCGGGGCCGCCCGCGTCGGCCGCGGCCGCCATGGCCTGGGCCGCGGCGTCGCACATCTGCTGGAGGGCGGGGTGGAGGGGCATCGCAGTCCTGTCAGGCGTTGGGGGTCGACGTGATCTCGCCGAGCGCGATCGCGGCGGCCCAGCGGTAGTCGGGCTTGCCCGAGGGCGAGCGCTCGATCCGGTCGACGTAGTGGATCTCGCGGGGCAGCTTGTAGCCCGCGATGTGCTTGCGGCACTCGTCCTGCACGGCCTCGAGGTCGGGCTCGGTTCCGGGCCGGGGCTGCACCACCGCGGCGACCCGCTGACCCCAGCGCTCGTCGGGCACGCCCACGACGACGCAGTCGTACACCTGCGGGTGGTGGCGCACCGCGCCCTCCACCTCCTCGGGGAAGATCTTCTCGCCGCCGGAGTTGATCGACACCGAGCCGCGCCCGAGGAGGGTGATCGTGCCGTCGGCCTCGAGGGCCGCGAAGTCGCCCGGCATCGAGTAGCGAGTGCCGTTGGGCGCGGTGACGAACGTCTGTGCGGTCTTCTCGGGGTCCTTGTAGTACTCGAGGGGGATGTTGCCCTTGCGGGCGACCTTGCCGACGACGCCCGATCCCGGGGCCACCTCGTTCAGGTCCTCGTCGAGCACCACGGAGTCGAGCACGGCCCGCACGGTGGGCCCGCCCTTCATCGCGGTCTTGCCCTTCTCGACGATCGAGTACCCGTTCGACCCGCTCTCCGACGAGCCGATCGCGTCGGTGAGGACGATGTGGGGCAGCAGCTCCATGAACCGGTCCTTCATCGACGGCGAGAACAGTGCCGCCGTGCTGCCGATCCCGAACAGCGACGAGAGGTCGAAGGCCGCGTCGGGGTCCTCGAGCGCGTCGATCATCGGCCGCGCCATCGCGTCGCCCGTGATCATGATCATGTTGACCTTCTCCTGCTCGACCAGCTGCCACGTGTGCACCGGGTCGAACTTGGCCATGAGCACGATCTTCGAGCCGCGGAACGCGCCGCTCATCACGCCCCACTGCGTGGCCCCGTGCATCAGCGGCGCGATCGGCATCATCGTGGCCTGGCCCCCGCCGGCCTCCGCCTGGGCCTTGGCCTGGTCCACGAGCGTCGACGGGCTCTCGACCCGGGTGTTGGCGACGGGGTCGATGCCGCCGCCGAGCGCGAAGAACACGTCCTCGTGGCGCCACACCACGCCCTTGGGCATCCCGGTCGTCCCGCCGGTGTAGAGGATGTAGCGGTCGCTGGGGGAGCGGGGGTCGAAGTCGCGCTCGGGGGAGCCCTCGGCCATCGCGGTCTCGAGCTCGATCGAGCCGAGGCCGGTCAGGTCGGCGCCGCTGCCGTCCTCGATGACGATGGTGTGCTGGAGCAACGGCAGGTGCTCGAGCACGCCGCGCACCCGCGGCGCGAACTCGCGCTCGTACACGAGTGCCTTGAGGTCGGCGTTCTCGAAGAGGTAGGCGAGCTCCTCCTCGACGTAGCGGTAGTTGATGTTGACCCAGGTGGCCCGGATCTTGAACACCGCCCAGAGGGTCTCGACCCACTCCACGGAGTTGTAGCCGTAGATGCCCACGTGGTCCCCGGGTTGGACCCCGTGGTCCGCGAGGTGGTGGGCGAGGCGGTTGGCCCGCGCCTCCATCTCGGCGTAGGTGCGGCGCTTGCCCTCGGCCACGAGGTACTCGCGGTCGGGAAACGCGTCGGCGGCGGCTTCGAACAGGTCGGCGAGGTTGTAGTCCACGGGCGAGAGACTATTGGAACACGTTCTCGACTGGTTGCCGCCCGGGCCGGGGGGAGTCGCGGCCGGGGTGACACACTCGGGCGTGCCCGAACCCGTCCACGTCCACGCCCCCCACGAGCTGACCGAGCACGAGCACGAGCACGACGGCCACGGCCACGTCTCGAACCGCGAGCGGGTGTTCGAGGTGGTGGCCGTGCTGCTCCTCTCGGTCGCGACCCTGGGCGTGGCCTGGAGCGGGTACCAGGCGGCCAAGTGGGGCGGGATCCAGTCGCGGGAGTACGCGGAGGCGGGCACGGCCCGCAACCTGGCGAACCGGGCCGACTCCGACGCCGACGAGGAGCGGCTCCAGGACCTGCTCGGCTTCAACCGGTGGCTCGACGCGACCGCCCGCGGCGACGCCGCGCTCGCGGTGCTGACCGAGAGCCAGTTCCGGGACGCGTTCAAGCCCGCGTTCGCCGCGTGGGTCGAGCGGAACCCGATGGTGCTCACCGGCTCCACAGCCGGAGCCGAGGGCAGCCCGATCCACTCGCCCGAGTACCGCCTCGAGGACAAGGAGAGGAGTGACCGTCTCGAGACCGTGGCCGCGCGGCACTTCGACGCGGGGCGCGAGGCCACCGAGACCGGTGACCGCTACGTGTTCGCCACGGTGTTCCTCGCCGGCGTGATGTTCTTCGCCGGGATCTCGATCCGCTTCGCGTGGACGCCCGCGCGTGTCGCGCTGCTCGTGCTCGCGCTGGGCTTCCTCGCGTACGGGCTCGTCGAGGTGATGCGGCTCCCGACCGCCTGAGCGACCGTGCGGGCCGGCGGCCGGGAGCGGACGAGCGCCTACAGCGCGTCGCGAAAGCGCGTGGTGCGGTGCACGGGGTCGGTGTCGATCTTGGGGATCACGTGCTCGCCCACGAGCCGGATGGTCTCGAGGTCCTGCTCGAAGGTGGCCATGCTCACCCCGAACACGAGCTGGTCCGCCCCGGCCGACTCCCAGGCCCGGCACTGCGTGATCGCCTGGTCGGGGTCACCGCAGATCAGGCCGCCGTCGATCTGGTACTGGAGCGCCTCGGGCGTGTTCGGCGGGATGAGGTCGGGCCAGTAGGGCACGCCCTCGGGGTGCGGGAACGTGTCGTGGTAGCGGAACACGTTGCTCTGCAGGTACGTCATGTCGGAGTCGAGCGCGCGCTGGAACGCCACGCCGCTGTCCTCGGCCACGAACGCGGTGGAGGTGACCATGAGGTTGTCGTTCACGAACGCGCCCACCGGCTCGGCGTCGGTCACGGCCTTCTTGTACGCCCTGAGCACCGGCTCGAGCTCGGAGATCTGGCCGACCGAGAACCCGAGCACGCCGAGGCCCTTGCGTGCCGCCATCTCGTAGCTCGACGTGTTGCCCGCGGCGTACCACATCGCGGGGTGGCCCTTGCCGTAGCACTTCGGCAGGATCTTGCGCGGCGGCAGCGTCCACCACTTGCCGTCGAAGCCCTCGTACTCGTCCTGCAACCACATCTTGGCGAACTCGGGGATCGTCTCCTCCCAGATCTCCTTGGTGGTGCTGGTGTCGGTGACACCGTCCTTGGCGAGGAAGCCGAGGATCTCGTGGCTGCCCGCGCCCCGGCCGGTCCCGAACTCGAAGCGGCGGTTGGTGATGTGGTCGAGGGTGGCCACGCGCTCGGCCACCTTGGCGGGGTGGTTGACCTGGGGGAGCGGGTTGAAGATGCCGGACCCGATGTGGATGCGCTCGGTGGAGTGGGCGAAGTAGCCGCACATCACGTCGTTGGCCGACAGGTGCGAGTACTCGTCGAGGAAGTGGTGCTCGGTCACCCAGACGTACTTGAAGCCTGCCTTGTCGGCGGCGTTCACGAGCTCGATCTCCTGCATGATGACCTGGTGCTCGTACTCGGGCTTGCCCTCGCGGGCGAACCCGAAGACCGGGTGCTGGATGAAGATGCCGAACTCCATGGAGTGCTCCTTGTCGGGCTCGACCGGACGGACCGGATCGACGGGGTGACGGCGCGGGACCGGAAGTGAGCCGTCACCATATCTGACACCCCGTCAGAGGACGTCCGGGTCCCGGCGGTGGCCTAGCGTGGGGTCGTGGAACGCCGCATCGCCTACCGGACCTGTCCGCTCTGCGAGGCCACGTGCGGCCTCGAGCTCCACCTCGAGGGCCGTGAGGTCGTCCTCGTGCGCGGCGACCGCGACGACGTGTTCTCGAAGGGCTTCCTCTGCCCGAAGGGCACCGCGGTCAAGCAGCTCGACGCCGACCCCGACCGCCTCCGCCGGCCGGTGGTCCGCAGCGGTCGGGGAGCCGACGCCACGTGGCGCGAGGTCGGCTGGGACGAGGCCTTCGCCCTGATCGCCGAGCGGCTGCCCGCGTTGGTCGACGCCCACGGGCGCGACGCCGTGGGCGTGTACGTGGGCAACCCCGCCGCGCACAACCTCGCGAGCCTCGTGCACGGGCGGGTGCTGCTCCAGGCGCTCGGCACCACCAACGTGTTCACCGCGAGCACCGTCGACCAGATGCCCAAGCAGGTCTCGGCCGGGCTGATGTTCGGTGCGCCGCTGTCGATCCCGGTCCCCGACATCGACCGCACCGACTACCTGCTGATGCTCGGCGCCAACCCGTACGCCTCGAACGGCTCGCTGTGCACCGCGCCCGACTTCCCCGGGCGGATCGACGCGCTGCACGCCCGGGGCGGGCGGCTCGTGGTGGTCGACCCGCGGCGCACGCGAACGGCGGAGGCGGCCGACGAGCACCTGTTCATCCGGCCCGGCGCCGACGCGCTGCTCCTGTTCGCCATCGTCCACGTGTTGGTCGCCGACGAGCTGGTCGACATCGGCGCGCACCTGGCCCACCGGGTCAACGGCGTGCACGAGGTCGCCGCCCTCGCGCGCCCGTTCTCGCCGGAGGTGGTGGCTCCGGTGTGCGGGATCGACGCGTCCACGATCCGGCGGGTCGCCCACGACCTGGCGGCTGCGCCGCGCGCCGCGGTCTACGGCCGCATCGGGACGTGCACGCAGGACTTCGGCACGCTCACGTCGTGGCTGGTCGACGTGCTGAACGTGATGACCGGCAACCTCGACCGCCCGGGCGGCGCGATGTTCACGCGGCCCGCCGCGGGGAGCTCCACCAGCGGACGGGCCGCGGGCCCGGGGCTCGGCGTCCGGCTCCACCGGCGCACGAGCCGCGTGCGCGGCGCCCCCGAGGCGTTCGGGGAGTACCCGGCCGCGTGCATGGCCGAGGAGATCGAGACGCCGGGGGAGGGGCAGATCCGGGCGTTGGTCACGGTGGCGGGAAACCCGGTGCTGAGCACGCCCGACGGCGCGCGCCTCGACCGGGCGCTCGGGTCGCTCGACTTCATGGTCAGCGTCGACATCTACCGCAACGAGACGACGCGCCACGCCGACGTCATCCTCCCCGCGCCGTCGATGCTGACCAAGGGCCACTACGACCTCGCGCTGTACCAGCTCGCGATCCGCAACGTCGCGAACTACTCGCCGCCGGTGAACGAGCCCGACCCGCACGAGATGCCCGAGTGGGAGATCCTGATCCGGCTCGGCGCGATCGCGATGGGCCTCGGCACCGAGATCGACGTCGACGCGCTCGACGCGATGATCGCCCGGCAGCTCGTCGAGAAGGCGGTGGCGCGCGCGGGCTCCAACGTCGAGGGCCGCGACGCCGACGAGCTGATGGACGCGCTGGCGGGGCGGCGCGGGCCCGAGCGGGCGCTCGACGTCATGCTGCGCACCGGCCCGTACGGCGACGGCTTCGGCGCCGATCCCGACGGGCTGAGCCTCGCGGTCCTCGTAGCCAACCCGCACGGCGTGGACCTCGGCCCGCTGGTGCCGCGGGTGCCCGAGATCGTGTGCACCACGAGCGGCCGGATCGAGCTCGCGCCCGCGGCGATCGTGGCCGACGTGGCCCGCTTGCGGGCGGCCCTCGATCGCGGCGTCACCGACGGCCTGGTCCTCGTCGGCCGCCGTGACCTGAAGTCCAACAACTCGTGGATGCACAACCTCGAGGTGCTCGTGAAGGGCAAGGAGCGCTGCACCCTCCACGTCCACCCCGACGACGCCGTGGCCCTCGGCCTCACCGACCGCGCGCCGGCCCGGGTCGCGTCGTCGACCGGGGAGGTCGTCGTCCCCGTCGAGGTCACCGACGCCGTGATGCGCGGCGTCGTCAGCCTGCCCCACGGGTGGGGTCACGACCTCGACGGGATCGACCTCCAGGTCGCCCGCGCCCGCGCCGGGGTGAACAGCAACGTGCTCGCGCCGAGCGACACGCTCGATCCCCTGTCCGGGAACGCCGTGCTCAACGGCATCCCCGTGGAGGTCTCCCCGTGCGCGTGATCGACGCCGACGGCCACGTGCTCGAGCCGCGCGCCGCGTTCTCCCACCTGCCCGACGACCAGCGGCCGCAGATCCACACCGACGCGCGCGGGCTCGACCACGTGACGGTGGGCGACCAGGAGATCTTCGTCGGCAGCCTCGGCATGCTCGGCACACCCGGCGCCGTGGTGGCCGACCTCGCGAACGCGAAGCCGCTCGAGGAGGCCATCGCGGGTGCCTTCGACCCCCGGGCACGCCTCGCCGACCTCGACGTCGAAGGGCTCGACGCCGTGGTGCTCTACCCCACGGTCGGGCTCGCGTACTGGGCGATCACCGATCCGTCCGCTGCGGTCGCGGTGGTGCGCGCCTACAACGACTGGCTCGCGTCGTTCTGCGCGGCGGATCCCACCCGCCTCTTCGGGGTCGCGGCGCTCCCGTTCCAGGATCCGGTCGCGGCGGCAGCCGAGCTGCGGCGTGCGCACGACGAGCTCGGGTTCCGCGTCGCGTTCGTGCGGCCCAACCCGTGCGCGGGGCGCACCATCGTCGACCCCGCCAACGAGATCGTCTGGGAGACGGCCGAGGAGCTCGACGTCACCATCGGGATCCACGAGGGCTCCCAGCCCGCGATCCCGACGCTCGGGCTCGACCGCCCTCCGTACAACGCGCTCGTGCTGCACGCCACGTCGCACGCGTTCGAGCACATGCTCGCGTGCGCGCAGCTGATGGCCCTCGGCGTGATGGAGCGTCATCCGGGCCTGCGGTTCGTGTTCCTCGAGGCAGGCGGGGGTTGGGCGCCGTACTGGATCGAGCGGCTCGACCACCAGGTCGGCCGCTTCGGGGGCTACGCACCGGAGATGAAGCACCTCCCGAGCGAGTACTTCGCGCGGCAGTGCTGGATCAGCTTCGAGGTCGACGAGCGCGCGCTGCGGGCGCTCGCTCCGCTGGTGGGCGCCGACCGCATCGTGTGGGGGACCGACTACCCCCACCCCGACTGCACGTTCCCGGGGATGGTGAAGGAGCTGCGCGACAACATCGCCGGGCTCCCTCCCGCCGACCAGGAGCGCATCCTGGGCCGCAACGCGATCGACCTGTACCGCCTGCCCGGATTCTGAGGGCTGGTCGGTGTGCCGCTCCCGGTGGAGGAGTCCGCTACTGGGTGAGGTCGGCGAGGAGGCGCATCGTGTCGGGGTCGGCGCCGCCCACGAGGAGCGTGGTGACCGGCGTCTGGCGCCAGGCCTCGAGCCGCTCGGCGATGCGCTCCTTGGGTCCGACGAGCGAGATCTCGTCGGCGAACGCGTCGGGCACGGCCATGATCGCCTCGTCGCGCTTGCCCGCGAAGAACAGGTCCTGGATGTGGTGGGCCTCGTCCTCGAAGCCCATCCGGGCCATCAGCTCGGTGTGGAAGTTGCGCGACTTCGCGCCCATGCCGCCGATGTAGAAGCCGAGCGTCGCCTTGATCGGCCACAGCGCGGTGGCGACGTCGTCGTCGACCACCACGGACACGTTCACCGCGATCTCGAACCCGTCGGGGATCGTGCCGGGGATCGTGTACGCGTCGGTGCGGTAGGGCGACCAGTAGAGCGGCACCCAGCCGTCGGCGATCTCGAACGCGAGCGCCACGTTCTTCGGGCCCTCGGCCCCGAGGTAGATCGGCACGTCGCTGCGGAGGGGGTGGGTGATCATCTTCAGCGGCTTGCCGAGGCCGACCGACCCCTCGCCGGCGTACGGGAGCGGGTAGTGCGGGCCGGGGGCCGCGACCGGGCCCTCGCGCCGGAGGGCGTCGCGCACGATCTGCACGTACTCGCGGGTGCGGGCCAGCGGCTGGCCGAACGGCCGGCCGTACCAGCCCTCCACGACCTGCGGCCCGCTCACGCCGATGCCGACCGCGGCCCGGCCCTCGGACAGGCCGTCGAGCGTCATGGCGTGCATGGCCATCGCGGTCGGGGTGCGGGCCGCGATCTGGGCGATCCCGGTGCACAACCGCACGCGGCGCGTGGCGCCGGCCACCGCGGCGAGCGGGGAGAAGGCGTCGCTGCTCCACGACTCGCCCGTCCAGACGGAGTCGAAGCCGAGGTCCTCGGCCGCGGTGGCGAGGGCGATGAGCTCACGGGCGGGACGGGGCTGCGCGGTCCAGTAGCCGAACTGGAGGCCGAGCTCGAGATCGTTGGCCATGGCCCGCACGCTATATCGCTCACCCCGGCGAACGAGCCGCGGCCGCTCGCTCCCGTGTGGCAGGGGTTCGCGGAGGCGTGGTTGACTGACCCGTCCGTCAGGTCGGGAGCCTCGGGCCCCGAACCCGAACACACAGACCCGAACACACAGGAGCGAGCGCGAATGGATCGCACTCCGGTCATCGTGGGCATCGGCATGTCCGAGTACCCCAAGGTCCCCGACATGAACGGCGTCCAGCACCACGTGCTGGCGGCGCAGCGGGCGATCGCCGACTCCGGCATCGACAAGTCGGAGATCGACGGCTACGTCGGCGCCGGGGGCGGCGGCGGGATGATGGTCGACGACGCCGTCACCATGGCCGAGTACCTGCGGATCGACCACAAGTACATCGACGGCACGATGACCGGGGGCTCGTCGTTCGAGTTCCACGTCCAGCACCTCGCCGCCGCGATCCGCGACGGCGCGTGCGACACCGCCCTGGTGACCTACGGCTCCGACCAGCTCTCGCGCATGGGTCGCAGCCTCGGTACGGGCGGCATGCACCGGGGCGTCCAGACCGTCCCCGGCCCGATGGGCTACGAGGCGCCCTACGGCAACTCGCTCGTCGGCTCGTACGCGATGCACGCGAAGCGCCACATGCACGAGTTCGGGACGACCTCCGAGCAGCTCGCCGAGATCGCGGTGGGGGTGCGCGAGTACGCGAGCCTCAACCCCAACGCGATCTACCAGGACCTGATCACCGTCGACGACGTCGTCAGCTCGCGGATGATCGCCGACCCGCTGCACATGCTCGACTGCTGTGCGATCACCGACGGCGGTGGCGCGTTCATCATGACCACCGCGGAGCGGGCCAAGGACCTCAAGCAGCCGCCCGTGTACGTGCTCGGCGCGGCGGGGGGCCAGACCCACTGGAACGTCTGCCAGCAGACCGACTTCACCTCGTCGGCGGGCGCGCTGGCCGGACCGATCGCGTTCGAGCGGGCGGGGGTCACCCACGACGACGTCGACCTGCTCATGTTCTACGACTCGTTCACCGTCACCTGCCTGATCCTGCTCGAGTCGCTCGGGTTCGTCCCCAAGGGCGAGGGCGGCCCGTTCGTCGCCGAAGGGCACCTCAAGCGGGGCGGGAGGTGGCCGCTCAACACCGACGGCGGTGGCCTGTCGAGCTGCCACCCGGGCATGCGCGGCATCTTCTTGATCATCGAGGCCGTGCGCCAGCTCCGCGGCCAGGGCGGCGTCGCCCAGGTGCCCGACTGCGAGGTGGCCATCGCGGCCGGCTCCGGCGGCTGGCTCTCGTGTATCGGCGTCGCACTCCTGGGGAGGACCCACCCGTGAGCACCCACGAAGTGATCGAGGTGGAGGAGTGGGCCAAACCCCTCCCGCAGCTCGACAACGTCAACGAGGAGTACTGGAAGGCGGCGCGCGAGGGACGCCTGCTGATCCAGGAGTGCCCGGCGTGCGGACACCGCCAGTGGTACCCCCGGGCGATCTGCACGCAGTGCGCGGCCGACCCGGAGTGGCTGGAGACCGCGGGCCGCGGGACCATCCACACGTACACGGTCATCCGCCAGCAGGGGATCCCGGCGTTCAAGGCCGAGCTGCCGTACGTGGTCGCGATGGTCGAGCTCGACGAGGGGCCGCTCGTGTTCGGCTCGATGCCCGGCGTCGACCCCGACACCGTGTCCATCGGGACGTCGGTCGAGGTGTACTTCAAGGCCGCGTCCGAGGACACCGGCGTGCCCTATTGGCGGCCCGTCGCCTGATCGGCGTCCGCCCGCGGCTTCGGCGTGGTCAAGGTTCCCGGCTCGACCTGCCGATACGCTCACCACAACCCGATCCATGACGAAAGGCGGCCGGCGATGACTCGTTGGGGCAAGGCACGGTTCGTGGTAGCGCTCGCGGTGGTCGCCGGCCTGCTCGCCGCGGTGTGGATCCTGCCGGGCGGCGCGGCCGTCTCCGGGAAGGCGCGGACCGAGCTGTCCGACAGCGACTGCGAGACGCTGACGAGCCTCTCCGACAACGTCCCCGAGATCAAGGGGAGCTCGGCCAGCACCTTCGGCAAGTCGGCCGCGGCGGTGTCGACGGCGTTCGAGGACACCGCGCAGGACATGGACGACAAGAAGGTCAAGAAGGCCCTGATGACGATGGCCGGGGTCTACGCGCAGCTGGGCAAGGCGAAGAACGCCGCCGGTGCGCTCGCCGTCACGGTCAGGTCCGGGAAGCGGTACGGGAAGGCCGTCGGCGTCTGGATCAAGGCCACGGTGGCGTGCGCCATGTCCGACATCACGATCCCGACGGTCCCGTCGAACGTCACCCTGCCGTCGGGCGTCACCTTGCCGTCGGGAGTCACGCTCCCGACGCTGCCCAGGTAGCGAAGCCGGCGCGACCGCTCGCTCACGACTCCGGCGTCAGCCCGAGCTGGCGCCGGATGTCGTGGTGATCGAGGGAGTCGACACAGGTCGCGACCGCGCCCGTGTCGGTGCGCGTGCCGACGAGCGCGCCGTCGACGGTGATCGTGCGGCCGGTCCCGGCGCGGTCGCCGATGGCAGCCTGCTGAGTGCCC
Organism: Acidimicrobiia bacterium; assembly: GCA_041659105.1. Classification (GTDB taxonomy): domain Bacteria; phylum Actinomycetota; class Acidimicrobiia; order IMCC26256; family PALSA-555; genus CAIUKV01. The sequence goes on along the minus strand of JBAZYX010000012.1, from coordinate 177 downwards.
CGCATCGTGTACTCGATCGCGAAGTCCGCACCGGCGGTGAACGCGCTGCCTACCGTGAACGCGAGGTCGGGGTACGCCGCGAGGCTGCGCGCGACCATGGCTCCGATCGCGTCGCTCCCGGTGTAGGTGTTGCCGCTGGCCATGCGGTGGCTGCCCGCGGGGTCGTACCACGCGACG
>JBAZYX010000011.1:0-51141 GCA_041659105.1 Acidimicrobiia bacterium | reverse complement strand
TGGTGGCGAGTCGGCCTGTACGCCGGATTCTGTGCCGGACTTGCGTCCGGTGGCGGCCATCCCTCTCGGCTGACGGTTACCCGTCCGCTCTAGCGGCCTACCCGGGGGTGTCTGCGGGCGGGCCGCCCTCCCCCTGTCTGACCTTGCTCCCGATGGGGTTTGCCGAGCCACCCGGGTCACCCCGGGTGCTGGTGCGCTCTTACCGCACCGTTTCACCCTTGCCTGTGCGGGTTGCCCCGCCATCGGCGGTTCTTCTCTGTGGCACTTTCCTGCGAGTCACCTCGACTGGGTGTTACCCAGCACCGTGCCCTGTGGAGTCCGGACGTTCCTCGGACCGGTCGTGCCGGTACGCGGCCGCCCGGCCGACTCGCCACCGCCGACCATTGAACCACGCCGCGGCCATCACGGGCGCGGCGCCACCGGTTCTGCGTTGAGACCGGCAGGGATCCGAGCGAACCGGCGGGTCCCGTCGGGCTGCGCGGTGCACAACAGCTGGACGCCGTCGGCATCGAACCATGGACCCGACGCGGTTCTCGAGCACCGCCCGCCGATGTACAGCTCGATGACGGGCTCGGTTGGCGCCGGCGGTGCCGTCGTCGTCGTGGTCGTGGTGGTCGTCGTCGTGGTCGTCGTGGTCGTCGTTGCGGTCACCAGGGCAGTGGTCCAGTCGGCCAGGAGCGCGGTCCGTGCCGTCCCGAGATCGACCTCGCCCCGGCACCACCTCGCGATCACGAATCGCTCCACGGAGTCCTTGCGACGGGCGTCGTCGCGCATCTGGGGCCAGAGGTTCTCCGGCGCGGACGTCCCCCCAAGGGCCACCGGGACCAGATGGTCGACCACGTAGCGATTGCGCCGACGCTCGGGTATCCCGTAGCGGCGGAACACCTGGCGAGCGAGACGGCGGGACGGCTCGGGCCCTCGTGTCCCGATGAGCTGGGCGCACGCGGCGTTGGACGGTGTCGGAACGTCCACCACCGCAACTCCCGGCGTGAGCGTGGAGTCTGGGAGCCCGCTCACCGCTGCCCGCGCGTCAGGCAGCCCGCCGGCGCCAACCAGGCCGATGACGATCCCGGACGCGACAACCAGCCCGCGCCATCCCTGCCTGTGACCTTGGAGCACGCCCCATCGTCGCGCGTTCATGGTCCGAGCCGCGCGGCGAGGCCGCCCGCTGGTGCTCCGTTCCCCGGTTTCGTTGACGCACAGATTGTGCTACATTGCGGGGATGGCAACGCAGCAGGTGGGGGTGCGGGAGATCCGCCAGAACCTCAGCAAGTACCTGAAGCGGGTCGAGGACGGCGAGACCTTCGAGGTCACCGACCACGGCCGCCCCGTCGCCACCCTCGGCCCCGTGCAGCGGACGCATTCGCCCACCCTCGAGCGGCTCGCGGCCCAGGGATGGGCGATCCTCGGCACCGGTGAGAACCTCGCCGACATGGGGCTTCCGCTCCCAGGAAGCGAGGGACCGGGCATCTCCGAGATCCTCGACGAGCTGCGCGAGGACCGGATTTGACCGGGGTCTGCTATCTGGATGCGTCGGCCTGCGTGAAGCTCGTCTCCCCCGAGCCCGAGTCGGACGCGCTCGTCGAATACCTGCGCGATCGTCCCGAACAGGTTTCGAGCGTGGTCGTCGATGTCGAGGTGTCGCGTGCCGCGGCTCGGCTCGGGCCCATCGCCGAAGCGGGTGCTCGACTGCTGCTCGCCACGATCACGCTCGTCCCGATGACCGCGGACGTCCGCGCGCTCGCTCGCACCATCCCGCCACCCGTCCTGCGATCCCTCGACGCGATCCACCTCGCCACCGCGGTGGCCCTCGGCGCCGATCTCGGCGTGTTCGTCGCCTACGACCAGCGGCTCCTCGACGCCGCGGTCGACGCCGGGCTCCCCGTCGCCTCGCCCGGCTGACCCGTCCCGAGCGGCCGTCCGGCATCTACGCTGCTCGGCGTGCTGGAACCGCTCGCCCATGCCGAAGTCGCCCTGCTCGAGGAGCGCCGCCCGCTCACCCGGGCCGAGGTCGACGCCATCGCCGCGTTGCCCCTCGACCACCTCCCCGACGTCGTGGCCCTCGCCCACAAGGTTCGCCTGGCGTACTGCGGGCCCGAGGTGGAGCTCGAGAGCCTGATCAACGCGAAGTCGGGCGCTTGCCCCGAGGACTGCGCGTTCTGCTCGCAGTCGGCCCGGTTCCAGACCGAGGTCGACGTGTACCCGTTCCTCGACCTCGACGAGGTCCTCGACGCCGCGCGCGCCACCCGCGACGCCGGCGCCACCCAGTTCTGCATCGTGGTCGCGGTGCGCGGCCCCGAGGAGCGGCTGCTCACCAAGGTCATCGCCGCCGTGCAGGCCGTGCAGGACCAGACCGGCCTCGAGGTCGCCTGCTCCCTCGGCCTCCTCGGGCCCGAGCAGGCCGAGCGCCTCGCCGCCGCGGGCGTGAAGCGCTACAACCACAACCTCGAGGCCTGCCGCGAGGTGTTCCCCCAGATCTGCACCACCCACTCTTACGACGACCGCGTGGCCACCGCCCGCCTCGCGATCGACGCGGGCATGGAGCTGTGCTGCGGCGGCATCCTCGGCATGGGCGAGACGCTGAAGCAGCGGATCGACTTCGCGTTCGAGCTCGCCGAGCTCGAACCGTGCGAGGTGCCGATCAACCTGCTCGACCCCCGCCCCGGCACCCCGCTCGAGGACCAGACCGTGCTGTCGCCCCGCGAGGCGCTCCAGGCGATCGCGCTGTTCCGGCTCATCCTGCCGAGCGCGTGGCTGCGCCTCGCCGGCGGCCGTGAGCGCGTCCTCGGAGAGCTCCAGGCCATGGGCCTCCTCGCCGGCGCGAACGCGCTCATCATCGGCAACTACCTCACCACCACCGGCCGCACGGCCGAGGAGGACCACGCCCTCCTCGACGCGCTGGGCATGCCGGTGGCCGACGGCCCCGGCGAGGGCCGGTTCATCGTCGACGGCGACGGCGCGCACGCCCGTCCCGCGAAGCCCACGCCGGCCGCGGCGAACGGCCGCACGACGATCCCCGTCAACGCCGGCTGATCCGATGCGCCGGGCACGCGTCGTGCTGCTCGTCGCGGCGCTGGCTTCGGTCTTCGTCGTCACGACCGCGGCACTCGCGCTCGCGGAGCAGTCGTCGTCGACCCCCGACACGCGGCACTCGGTCCGGATGGCGCGACTCCCCGACGGCGTCCCGGTCGCGATTCCCGTCCGCCTCCCGACACCCGACGACGCCCGGAGCCGGGTGGTCCTCGTCCGAGGGGGTGACGCCGTGCGGGCGTTCCTCGCCGTCGACCCGCGCATCGGCTGCGGGCTGCTCATCCCCGGCGACCCCGACTACGGGCGGCTGTTCATCGACATCCCGAGCCGCCCGGCCCTGTACGACAACTGCACAGGTTCCGCCTACGGGATCGACGGCGTGTGCAACGGCGGGCCGTGCCGACGCAACCTCGACGAGATCCCGGTGCGGGTCGACGGGGACTGGGCCCGCCTCGACGTGCGCGACCTCCGGACCGGCAGCTTCCGGTTCCGCTTGTCGTCGATTCCCCCGGCGTGCCTCGGCGTGAACCCGGCCGCCGTCATCGCCGGCCCGACCCCGTTCCCGAGGTGCAGGTAGCACCCGATCGGAAGAATCCGCGCCAACCCCTTGCAGCACGCTCGGGTTGTGCTACGATCGAACGTATGTTCGATCAGGAAGCGACGGGCGACTACGCAACGCTCTGCGACGAACTGCGTTGCCACACCACCGATTGGTTGGAGGAGCGACGCGGATGGTTGGTGCGCGAGCAGCGGCGGATGCACGTCGAGGAGCTCGCCGTGTTGCGGGTGCTCGACGAGCGGGGCCGAGTCGACGACTCGATGGCCGAATCCGACGGGACCTCGGTGCGGGACGTGCGCCGCAAGCGCGCGACGGCCCGGAATCTGGAGCGTCAGCCCCACGTCGCCGGCGCGGCGGCGCGCGGCGAGCTCTCCGAGGAGCAGCTCGCCCGGGTGAGCGACCTCGTGGATCCCGACGACCCGGCATCTGACGAGCGCTGGGCGCACGACGGTCCGCAGTGGTCGCCGGGTGACCTCGCAGCGGAGCTGCGCCGCAAGCGGAAGCCCTCGGTGGAGGACGCCGCCGCGCGGCGGGCGGCGCGTGCGTTCCGCTATTGGTGGCGGTCCGAGACCGAAGGGATGCTGGCGCTCGGGGGTGACATTCCCGACATCGACGGTGCATTGGTGGAGTCGGTGTTCGACGAGATGATCGAGCAGATGCGCCCCGCCAAGGGCCAACCCTGGGACGCCCGGGAGCACCGCGCCGCGGACGCGCTGGTCGAGCTGTGCCGCCGCTACCGCGACGACCGTTCCGACGAGCCCACTTCCGGCTACCGGGCGCATTTCGTGGTGCACGTACCCACCCATGGGCCCGCGACGGTGGCCGGGGTGCCGTTGCCAGACGAGATGGTCGAACGCCTCCGCGCGGAGGCCCGCATCGAACCGGTCCTCGCGACCGAAGACGGCCAACCGATCGTCGTCGGCCGCACCGAGTCGGCGTTGAGCGAGAAGACCAAACGGGTGGTCAAGCAACGCGATGGGAGCTGCCGCTACCCGGGATGCGACCGCCGGATCGGCCTCCAGGTCCACCACCTCTGGCCCCGATCCTGGGGCGGCTCCGACGATCTCTGGAACCTCGCCACCGTGTGCACCACCCACCACGCCCAGCTCGCACCCCAAGGGCCACTGCTCCTGCTCGGGAACCCGCACAACCCCGCCGGCCTGAGCCTGATCGACCGCGACGAGCTCCCGAAGCTCGCCGCCGCGCAGGCCCGCGCCGGACCGGCCGCGGCCTGAGGTGCGAGAGATGTCAGCGCTCGTTGAACGAGAGCAGGACCGGGCCCTCGGGGCCGGGAGCGAGGCGCGTGATCGACGCGTTGTCGAGCCGCATCCGCCACGACGCGAGCTCGGGCAGGCCGAGGGCCCAGCACACCGCGGCCTTGATCGGCGACACGTGGCTCACTGCCACCACCGGCGCCTTCCCCAGCGAGCCCAGGATCTCCGCGCCCAGCGCGGCCATGCGCACACCGACGGACTCGAGGCTCTCCCCGCCCGGCGGCGCGAAGTCGGCCTCGGTGCGCCAGCGCCGGATGAGGTCGGTCGGGATCTCGGCGAACGGCAGCCCGTCGTACTCGCCGTAGTCGACCTCGATGAGCCGGTCCTCCATCTCGACGCTGCCACCGCAGCGCGCCGCGATCGCCTCGGCCGTCTGCACCGTGCGGAGCAACGGGCTGGTGATGATGCGCTCCGGCAGCAACGTGGCAACACGTTCGGCGACCACGGCGGCCTGCGCGCGGCCCGCGGCGTTGAGGGGCGGGTCGGTGATGCCGAGCAGCAGGCCCGCCGCGTTCGCGTCGGTCTGGCCGTGCCGCACGAGGACGAGCTGGCTCACGCGCTCATCCGTTCACCCGTTCACCCGTTCACCCGACGTTCCGCAGCCGGCCGGTGCGCCAGAAGTCGCGGCGCACCTCGGGCACCCAGAGGTCGAACCGGCCGACCACCCACCAGCACGCGACCAGACCGGCGAGCTCCTCGAGCAGCACCAGCCACCACACCGGCAGCAGCGGGCTGTCGCCGAACGACGTGCCGAAGAACGGCCACCAGAACAGCTCGGTGTCGGTCCACGCGCCCGAGAGCACCAGCCCGGCGAAGATCCCGATCGGGACGCACAGCCACCGGCGCCGACCGAGCCGCGAGCCGCGCATCGGCCACGCCATGACCACGACCAGCGCCAGCGCCGCGAACGCGAGCGTGTGCCCGAACGCCCGGTGGCCCACCGGGATGTCGACGAGGAGCGGCAGCATCGCCCCGACCGCGATCAGGCGGTAGTCGAGGCCGACGCTCTTGAACACGTTGGCCACCAGCAGCACCGACAGGCCGACGTACCAGAGGAGCATCGGCTCAGCGCGCGTCGAGCGCCGCGTTGACGAGGAGGTCGGCGTCGGTGTTCTGCTCGCGAGGCACGTGCACGAGCGCGACGTGCTCGTACGCGGCGAGCAGCCGGCGCACGTCCTCCATGAGCGGGCGGAGATGCGCCTGCTTCACCTTCCACGCGCCCTCGACCTGCTTGATGACGAGCATCGAGTCGCCCCGCACCTCGACGGCGCGCGCCGGGAACGCGCGCGCCGCCTCGAGCCCGGCGATGAGCGCCCGGTACTCGGCGACGTTGTTGGTGGTGTCGCCGATGTACTCGCTCACCGACGCGAGCCGCGCCGGCGGGTCGGAGGACGGGTCGGTGACCACGGCGCCGATGCCGGCCGGACCGGGGTTGCCGCGCGACCCGCCGTCGAAGTGGACCATCACCAGCCCACGGGCGCTCGACGCGGGCTCGGACGGCGGCTCGGGATCGAACAGCGTCACGGGACGAGGATCGCGCCGCAGTTGTCGCAGTGGGCGATCGTGCCCGGCGGCGCCTTGCGCAGGGCCACCACCTCCGTGGCCGGGATGGTGAGGTGGCAGCCCTGGCACGTGTGCCCCACCAGGCGGGCCGCTCCGGCCTTCGACGGCGAGTTGGCCCGGCACCGCTCGTAGAGGGCGACCACCGGCGGGTCGAGCGCCGCGGCCGCGGCGTCGCGCTCCGCCTGCTCGGCCGCGATCTCGCCGTCGACCTCGGCCGCTGCGGCGCCGAGGGCGGCACGGGCCGCCACGAGGTCGGCGTCGCGCTGCGCGCGCCGGGCCCCGAGCTGCGCGATCTCGGCCTCGAGCGGCTCCCGCTGCTCCATCACCGCGATGGCCTGCTCCTCGACCGCGGCCTGGTGCTTGCGCAGCATGTCGACGTCGGCCTGGAGCGCCTGGAGCTCCTTGGGTGAGGTGGTCTCACCCGAGTAGAGCTTGGTGTTGGCCGCCTCGGCCTGGCCCGCGAGCTTCTGGGCCTCGTCCTCGAACTTCTGCTCCGACTTCACGAGGTCGGCCAGCGGGCCGTTCCGCTGCGCGATCTCGGCGGCGAGCGCCGCCACCTCGGCCGCGGCCGCCGCGACCTCGGCCCGCTCGGGCAGCGTCGTGTGACGGTGCCGCAGGCGGTCGAGCGCGAGATCGTGCTCCTGGACGACGAGGAGCGGGTCGAGGCTGTCCACCCCCCGACCCTATCTGCCGACTACTTCGCCAGGGTCGTCGGCGGCACCGTGAGCGGCGGGCGCGTGGTTACGACGGGCGGGCGCGTCACCGGCGGGCGCGTCACCGGAGTGGTGACCGGCGGACCTTTGACCTGCACCGTGGGCGGCGGCAGCGTGATCGGGACGAGCTTGCCGTCGCGGACCTCGAAGCCCTCCGGCACGGTGGTCCGGCCGCCCTCGGTCAGGAACTGCCCGGGCGCGTTGCACCAACCCGGCGGGCCGGGCCAGCCCTCGGGCTCGATGCCGTCGAGCTGGGCGGTCATGAACTTGCGGAAGATCGACGCGGGGATCTGGCCGCCGAACCCGGCGCCGGGCACGCGGCCGTCGGGGTTGCCGTGCCAGACCGCGGCCACCAGCTTGGGCGTCATGCCGAGGAACCAGGCGTCGGCGCGGTTGTCGGTGGTGCCCGTCTTGCCCGCCACCTGCCAGCCGGGCACCTGGGCGCCGGTGCCGGTGCCGCCGGTGACGACGCCGCGGAGCAGGTCCACCTCGCACGCGGCGGCTTCCTCGTCGAGCACGCGCAGGCCCAGGTGCTGCTCCTGGTAGATCGCGATCCCCTCGGGGTTCACGATCTTCTCGACGAAGTACGGGTCGTGGCGCAGGCCCATGCTCGCGATCGACGAGGCCACGGTGGCCATCTCGAGCGGCGTGGACTCGATGGTGCCGAGGGTCAGCGTGAGGATCGGCTGGAGGGTGTCCTGGGTGATGCCGAGCTTGTGGGCCATGTCGATGACCTTGGTGAACCCGACCGCGAGCTCGATGCGGACGAACGCGCAGTTGACCGAGCCGGCCGTGGCCGACCGGACCGTCATGACGCCCTCACCGGCTTCCGCGTTCGCGGTGGCGCCGAGGCGAGGTCCGAAGTCACAGGGCGAGGTGCCGTCGACCTGGTCGTTGGCGGAGAAGCGGTTCTGCATCGCGGCGGCGAGCGTGATCGTCTTCCAGGTGGAGCCCGCCTGGCGGCCCGGCGTGGTGGTCGCGATGTTGTACTGGCTGTTGTCGAAGCCGGTTCCCGCGACCATCGCCCGCACGGCACCGCTGGTGGGGTCCATCGCGACGAGCGCGGCGGTGAAACCGGGCTTGTCGCCGATCGAGGTGTTGATCGCGTCGAGCGCGTTGGCCTGCGCGTTGGGGTCGAGCGTGGTGTAGATCTTCAACCCACCCCGCAGGATGGCGTCCTGGCGGGCTTCCTTGGTGGCGCCGAGCGCCGAGTAGCGCGGGTCGTTGAAGAGCCGGTCCTGCACCTCCTCCACCCACGAGTCACGCGGGCGGAGGTCCTCGTTCGGCTTCAGCGTGGGCAGCGGCTCGAGCTCCGCGGCCGCGGCCTGGTCCGGCGTGATGTAGCCGTCCTCGAGCATCTGCGAGATGACGAACGAGCGGCGTTCCTTCGCCTTCTCGGGGTGGAGGAACGGGTTGTAGGCCTCGGGGCTCGAGATGAGACCGGCGAGCAGCGCGGCCTCGCCCACCGACACCTCGTTGAGGCCGGTGATGTGGAACCCGAGCGGGGACGCGGGGTCGGGCTTGATGAGCAGGCGCTCGACCGCGGACTTGATGCCGTAGGAGCCCTGACCGAAGTAGACGGTGTTGAGGTACTGCTCGAGGATCTCGCGCTTCGAGTAGTCCTTGTTGAGCTGGATCGCGAGGAGCACCTCGCGGATCTTGCGGTTCAGGTCGCGCTTGGGCGACAGGATCCGGTTCTTCACCAGCTGCTGCGAGATCGTGGAGCCGCCCTGCTCGATCTCGCCCGAGGTGAGGTTCTTCAGCGCGGCCCGGACGACGGACTGGAGGTCGACACCCTCGTTCGTCCAGAACGTCTTGTCCTCCGTGGCGACGACGGCGTCGATGATCACCTGCGGCACTTCGTCGAGCGTGGCGTTCTGGCGGTTCTCGAGGCCGAGCACACCGATCTGGTTGCCCGCGGCGTCGTACACCGTGGAGCGCTCCGACAGGTCGCGCAGGTCGGTGACGAGGTTCGTCGTGTAGCTGGCCGCGCTCGTGACGATGCCGAGGCTCGGGAGCAGCGCGGCGAGGCAGACACCGATGACGATGCCGCCGACCACGATCGTGACGAGTAAGCCCGTGAGGGCCCGAGTGAAGCGTCGCATGGGGCTCCCCAGGATGGCATGTCGGAGGTCAGAAACGGGTCCAGGGCCGCCCCGGTTCCCGACGGTCCCTGTCACACCCCGTCGATAGCCTCCGGGGCATGCCCCCCGCCCGCTCCGGCGCACCCCGTCTGCTGGTCCGCCCCCACGGAGCGGCCGCCCGGGAAGCCCTGTGGGACTGCATCGCCGAGGTGCGGGGCGGGGACCCGCTCGCCCCCGTCACCGTGGCCGTCCCCACCACCTATGCCGGCCTGTCCCTGCGGCGCGACGCCGGCCGCCGCCCCGGCGGGCTGGTCAACGTCCGGTTCCTCTCGCTCAACCGCGTGGCCGAGCTGCTCGGGGCGCCCTTCCTCGCCGCGCCGGGCCGGGTCCCCCTCACGGCCACCCGCCGCGCCGGGGCGATCCGGGCCGCCCTGCACCGGGTGGGCGGTCCGTTCCGCGACCTGTCGGGCCACCCCGCCACCACCCGCGCGTTCGCCGCGACCCTCGCCGAGCTCGACGCCGTCGACGACGCCGCGCTCGCGCGCATCGAGGCGTCCGGGGCGCGCGCGGCGGCGGTGGTCGCGGTGGCCCGTGAGGTGCGCGCGCTCGTGGCCGACACCTACACCGACGAGGACCAGCTCCGGGCCGCGGCGGCCATGGTCCGCGAGGGCACCGCGGACCTCCGCGACATCGGCACGGTCGTGTGCTTCGCGCCTGGGGCGCTCGGTCCCGGCGCGCTCGAGCTGCTCCTCGCGCTCGGCGCGCGGGGTCACGGTGCCGCGGTCCTCGCGGCCACCGGCGATCCCGAGGCCGACGCTGCGGCGATCGAGCTGCGCGACCGCCTCGCCGCCGTGCTCGGACCGGCCTCCGAGCCCACCGCGACGAGCCCGGTCCCGCACGCGCACGCGGTGCTCAGCTGCGCCGACGCCGACGACGAAGCCCGCGTCGTGGTGCGAGAGGTGGTCCGCCGGCTCGAGGGCGGAGTGCCGCTGCACCGCGTCGCCGTCACCTACCGCAGCACGGTGCCGTACGCGCGGCTGCTCCACGAGCACTTCGGCGCGGCCGGCATCCCGGTCCACGGGCCCCGTCCCGCGACGCTGCGCGAGAGCGTGGCCGGCCGCACCCTGCTCGCGCTGCTGCGCCTGCGCGACGCCGACTTCCGCCGCGACGACATCGCGGCGCTGTTCGCCGTCGCCCCCCTCGTCGAGCGGCCCCGGGGCCCGCTCGTGCCCGGCGCCCGCTGGGACCAGATCTCCTGCCGGGCCAACGTCGTCGGCGGGCTCGACCAGTGGGACGCGCGCCTCGCCCGCTACCGGGAGGAGCAGGAGACCCGGCTCGCGCGCCAGGCGGTCGACGCGGGCACCCTGTTCGCCCCCGAGGCCGTGCAGCGCGCCGGCGACCAGACCCCCGAGCACGCCACCCGCCTGGCCCGCTTCGTGGCCGAGCTGGGCGACGCCACCGAGGCGCCCCCGCCGTCGTGGACCGCGCTCTCGGCCTGGGCCCTCGGCCTGCTCGACCGCTACCTCGACCCCCGGCGGCCCGACCCCGTGCGCTGGCCCCAGGCCGAGCTCGACGCCCACGACCGCGTCACCGAGTGCGTCCGCGCCCTGGCCCAGCTCGAGGACCTCGGCGCGCCGGCATCGGTCGCCGCGTTCGTGCGCGCGGTGGAGGACGAGCTCGACGCGTCGGTGGGCTACGGCGGCACCTTCGGCGACGGGGTGCTCGTGGCCCCGCTCGGCGCGCTGCGCGGCACCGAGTACGACACCGTGCTGGTCGTCGGCCTCGCCGAGGGCGCGTTCCCGCCGCCCCCGCGCGACGACCCCCTGCTGCCCGACCGCGCCCGCAGCACGGCTCCCGGCCTCGCCCGGCGCGGCGACGCCGCCCGCCGCGACCGCGACGACTACCTGGCCGCCCTCGCCGCGGCCCACGAGCGCGTGCTCACCACTCCCCGCGCCGACCGGCGGGCCCAGCGCCCGGCCCGGCCGGCGCCGTGGCTGCTCGAGTCCGCGTCCCACCTCGCCGATCGCGTGGTGCTCGCGTCGGAGCTCGACCCGGGTCATCCCACGGCCCGGCACGCCCCCTGGCTCGAGGTGGTCGCGTCGTTCGAGGCCGGGCTCGCCCTCGCCCCCACCGCGGGATCGCTCCAGGAGCACCACCTCCGGTCGCTGCTCGCGTGGAAGGCGGCCCGGCGGCCGCTCGGCCGCCACCCCCTCGCGCTGCTCGAGGCGCCCCTCCGCACCGGCTTCACCGCGCTCGCGGCCCGCAGCCGTCGGGGACTCGGGCCGTGGGAGGGAGCGATCGGCACCCGGGCCGGGCTCGCGCCGGGGCCCGAGCGGCCGCTGTCGGCCACGTCGCTCGAGCAGTGGGCCCAGTGCCCGTTCAAGTACTTCCTGTCGCGGGTGCTGCGGGTGGAGGAGCTCGAGCGCCCCGAGGCGCGCGAGCGGCTCGCCGGCTCCGACCGTGGCACGATCATCCACGACGTCCTCCAGGAGTTCGTCGAGACCCACCCGCGCTCGGCCCCCGACCAGCCGTGGTCGACCGCCGAGCGGGCCGACCTGCGCGCGATCGCCGAGGCGAAGTGCGACGCCGCCGAGGCCGACGGCATCACCGGACGCGCGGTGTGGTGGGAGCTCGACCGTGCGCGGCTCCTGCGCGAGGTCGATGCCGTGCTCGACACCGACGAGTGGGCCCGCGCGAACGACGGCACCATCCCGTACGCGTTCGAGCTCGGGTTCGGCACCGCGGGTGATCCGCTGCCGCCGCTCACCGTCGAGATCGACGGCGCCACGCCGGTCACGTTCCGCGGCCGCATCGACCGCGTCGACCGCACCCCCGACGGTTCGCACTACTTCGTCTACGACTACAAGACCGGCATGCCCAACGACCTCGCGCACATCGGCGACGACCCCGTGATGCGCGGCCGCCGCCTCCAGCTCGCGCTCTACGCCACCGCGGTGCGGCGGGCGTTCCCCGATGCCGGCGTCGGCGCGTACTACTGGTTCACGCGCGAGCGGGGCGACGAGTCGTTCGCCGGGTTCGAGCTCGACGACGCCGCCTCGGCCCGGCTCGAGCAGGCGCTGTCCACGATCGTCGGCGCGGTCACGGCCGGCCGGTTCCCCGCGTTCCCGGGCGCCGACGGCTGGTGGGGCCCGGAGAACTGCCAATGGTGCGCGTACGACCGAGTGTGCCCGCGCGACCGCGTGCGGCGCATGGAGCGGCGCCGGTCCGACCCCGCCCTGGAGCCGATCCTGACCCTGGCCGAGGACGACTGGGCGCCCCCCGATGCCGACCCCGACCGCGGTGGCGACGGGAGCGACGCGTGACGACCGTCAGCCTCTTCGACGAAGCCGCCCGCAGCGCGATCGCGTCCGACCTCGACCGCAACCTGTTCGTGGAGGCGGGCGCGGGAACGGGCAAGACGTCCGCGCTGGTGGCGCGGGTGGTCGCGCTCGTGCGCCGGGGCACGCCCGTCGCCGAGATCGCGGCGATCACGTTCACCGAGGCCGCGGCGGCCGAGCTGCGCGAGCGGGTGCGCGAGGCGCTCGGCGAGGCGGTCACCGGTGGGGGCCCCGGCGCCGAGCACTGCCGCGCCGCGCTCGCCCGCTTCGACGACGCCACCATCTCCACGCTCCACGCGTTCGCGCAGCGGGTGCTCGCCGAGTTCCCGGTGGAGGCGGGCCTGCCGCCCGGGTTCGAGGTCCTCGACGACATCCAGGCCGCCATCGACTTCGCCGACCGGTGGGCGCGCTTCCTCGACCGCGTCTACGACGACCCGTCGCTGCACCGGGCCCTCTGGGTGGCCGGCGCGCTGGGGTTCCGCATGGCCCGGCTCGAGACCCTCGCCCGCCTGATCCACGCCGATTGGGACCGCCTCGCCGACACGCCACCCCCGCCGGCCGACCCCGTGCCCGAGATCGACCTCGGCCCCGCGCTCGCGGCCCTCGACGCCGCCGCGGCCCACGCCCCGGAGTGCGCCGAGCCCACCGACCGGCTCCTCCTGCACCTCGAGGCGAAGGTCATCGCGCTGCGCGACGCGCTGGGGGCCGCGCCCGACGACGGCGCGGTGCTCGACGTGCTGGCCGAGCGCCCGGCGTCGCTCACGACGAACCACGGGCAGAAGAAGAACTGGCCCGACAAGCCCGCGGTGGCGGCCGCGCTCGAGCGGGCCGACGCCGCGGTCGAGGACCTGGTGACCGGGCTCGTCGCGCCGGCCGTCTCGCAGCTGCTGGGGACGGTCGTCGAGTTCGTGCGCCACGCGGTGGACGAACGGCGCCGCGCGGGGCGGCTCGAGTTCCACGACCTGCTGGTGCTCGCCCGCGACCTCGTCCGCGACGATGCCTCGGTCCGGGCGGTGCTCCACGAGCGCTATCGCCACCTGCTCCTCGACGAGTTCCAGGACACCGACCCGCTCCAGATCGAGCTCGCCGTGCGCATCGCCACCGACGACGCCCACGCCGGCGAGAAGCCGTGGTGGGAGTGCGCCGTGCCCGCGGGCCGGCTGTTCGTGGTGGGCGACCCGAAGCAGTCGATCTACCGCTTCCGGCGCGCCGACATCGAGCTCTACCACCGGGTGCGCGACTTCTTCGGCGAACGGCTCACCCTCACCACCAACTTCCGGTCGCGCCCCGGGGTGATCGAGTTCGTCAACTCCGTGTTCGCCGCCCTCCTCGGCGACGGCGACCCGCGCGGGCTGCAGGCCGCGTACGACGCGCTGCTGCCCAGCCGCGACGACGGCGCGCCCCCGATCACGGTGGTGGGGGGCGAGCACCCGAAGGAGACCGACCTCGCGTGGCTCCGCCGGGAGGAGGCCACCCAGCTCGCGGCGCTCATCCGCCGCGCCCGCGACGACGGGTGGCCGGTGGCCCGTCGGGGCGCCGACGGATGCGAGGCGGTGGAGCCCGCGCGCTACGCCGACATCGCGGTGCTGCTGCCCACCCGCGCCGCGCTCCCCTACCTCGAGCAGGCGCTCGATGACGCCCGGATCCCCGCACGGATCGAGAGCCAGTCGCTCGTGTACGCGACCGCCGAGGTGCAGGAGCTCCTCGCGATCCTCACCGCGATCGACGACCCGGCCGACGAGGTCGCCATCATCGCCGCGCTGCGGGCCGCCGCGTTCGCGTGCCGCGACGACAGGCTCGTGGAGTTCAAGGAGGCCGGGGGCCGCTGGGACTACCGGGCGGCCGCACCGGTCACGCTGCCCCCGACGCATCCCGTGGTCGCGGGGATGGCCGCGCTGCGCGCGCTCCACGAGCAGCGGTGGTGGGACACCGTGAGCGAGACCGTGGAGCGGGTGATCCGCGAGCGCCGGTTGATGGAGCTGGCGGTGGCCCGCCCGCGCCCGCGCGACCACTGGCGTCGCATCCGCTTCGTCGCCGACGCGGCACGCGCGTTCGCCGACGGCGGCGGCACCAGCCTGCGCGGCTTCGTCACCTGGCTCGCCCAACAGGTCGACGAGGAGGCGCGCGCCGTCGAGGTCGTGGTGCCCGAGCCCGACGACGACGCCGTGCGCATCCTCACCGTGCACGGAGCGAAGGGCCTCGAGTTCCCGGTGGTGGTGCTCGCCGGGCTCGGCGTGGCCGACCGCGCCCAGGTGCCACCCGTGCTGTGGGACCGCGCGGGGACCCCGCAGGTGCAGATCGGCCCGCGCGAGCGCAAGGGCGCGACCTTCCGCTACCTCAGCCCGGGGTACGAGGCCCGCTCCGACCACGAGAAGGCGGCGGGCGCGGCCGAGCAGATCCGGCTGCTGTACGTGGCCGCCACCCGCGCCCGCGACCACCTGGTGGTGAGCCTCTACCACCGCACCGGCGACGCGTCGCACGCGGCCCGGCTCCTGGCCCCGGTCGCCGCCGCGCCCGACCTGTGGCTCCGGCCGGCGCCGCTCGAGCCCACGCCCCGTGAGGCCGAGCCGACCGCCGCCGGCGAGCCGCCCGACGCCGACGACGGCCGCGACTGGGCCGAGACCCGCGCCCACCGGATCGCGGCCGGCCGCCGCCGTCCGGTTGCCGCGGCCACCGCGCTCACCCGCGCCGCCCCACCCGCGGCCGCGACCGACTTCGCGCCACCGCCCGAGGTCGATCCGAACCTGGCCAAGCAGGAGGTCGACGGCGAGCGCCCCGCGTTCCGTCGCGGTCGCGGCGGCACCGCCGTCGGGCGCGCCGTGCACGCCGTGCTCCAGACCGTCGACCTCGCCACCGGCGCCGGGCTCGACGCCGTGGCCCGGGCCCAGGCCCTGGCCGAGGGCGTCCCCGAGCGGGAGGCCGAGATCCACGACCTCGCCGCGGCAGCGCTGCGGGCGCCGATCGTGCGGAGCGCGGTCGAGCAGGGGTGGCCGCGCTGGCGCGAGGTGCCGGTGGCCGCGCTGGTCGACGACGTCCTCGTCGAGGGGTTCGTCGACCTGCTCGTCGACACCCCCGACGGGTTGGTCATCGTCGACTACAAGACCGACCAGGTCCCCTCCGCCGACCAGCTCGACGCCGCGCTGGCGCGCTACTCGGTGCAGGGCGGCGCGTACGCGCTCGCCCTCGAAGCCGCGCTCGGTCGCCCGGTGCACGGGTGCGTGTTCGTGTTCGCCCGGCGGGCCGAGCCGCTCGAGCTGGCCGTCGCCGACCTCGCCGACGCCAAGGCCCGGGCGCGGGCGGCGCTGCCCCTCGTCGCCTCGGGCTAGCGTGCGCCGATGCCCACGACGCGCTTCAACCACATGGAGCTCACCTTCCCCCGCGGCACGCTCACACCCGAGTTCCGCGGCGAGGTGGCCGACTTCTACGGCGGGGTGTTCGGCTGGAACGCGAGCGACGTGACGGTGGTCGGGCAGGACTGCCTCTACCTCCACGTCGACGAGGGCCAGTTCATCCTGTGCGCCGAGGTCGACAACCCGATGCAGTCGCCCAGCTACGACCACCTCGGGCTGCTCATGGACACCCGCGCCGAGGTCGACACCGCGCTGGCCGGGATCAAGACCCGCGCCGCCACCGACGAGCGCATCCGGCTGAAGGAGTACGAGGACCTCGTGATGGAGCGCGTCACCGTGCACGCGTTCTACGTGAAGTACCTCCTCCCCATCTACTTCGACGTGCAGTGCATGGAGTACGCCCCCGGCACCGCCCCCGCGAGCCGCTGGGTGTTCCAGCGCGGCAGCTGACCACCCGGAGACCCCCCAATGGACGAATCCCGCCTCACCGAACGCGTCGCGCTCCTGCGCGGCGGCTGGCTGTTCTCGGAGTGCACCGACGACGAGCTCGAGCGCATCGCCGCCCTCGCCCACGCGCTCCGCGTCCCCGCCGGTCAGGTGGTGGTCCGCGAGGGCGACGAGGGCAGCGAGTTCTACGTCGTCATCGAGGGAGGCTTCCGTGTCTCCGTCGAGGACCAGCCGCTGGCCGACCTCGGACCCGGCTCCTTCTTCGGCGAGATGGCGCTCCTCGACGGCGGCGACCGGGTCGCGTCGGTGACCGCGGTGTCGGATGGCGAGCTGCTCCAGCTCCACCGCGACGAGTTCAACGAGATGCTCGCCATGGCGATGCCGACGATCGCGCCGAAGCTGCTCGCCGTGGTCGGCCGGCGCGTCCGCGAGCTCGAGGCGCGTGAGGGGCGCGGGGTTCCGTTCGGGGCGTAGGCGGCGCGTGGGCGCCTGCGGGGCTCAGGCGCCGACGGCGACCGGCACGTTGGAGTAGCCGGCGACGTTCGACATGTTGACCCGGCGCAGGCCGGCGTCGTCGACCGAGTACTCCGGCCAGCGCTTCGCCCACTCCTCGATCGCCATCCGGCCCTCGAGCCGGGCGAGCGCGGCCCCCAGGCACGCGTGGATGCCGTGACCGAGCCCGATCGAGAGCCCGATCTCGCGGTCGACGTCGAACACGTCGGGGTTCTCGTACTCGCGCTCGTCGCGGTTGGCCGCCCCCGTGACGAGGAAGACCGGCTGCCCGGCGGGGATCGTCACGCCGTGCCACTCCGAGTCCGCGTGCGAGAAGCGCCCCTGGTACTGCGACGGCGCCCAGTAGCGAAGCGTCTCCTCGACCGCGTTCGGGATCTTGCCCCGATCGTCGAGGACCTTCTGCCACTCCCCCGGGTTGCGGTCGAACAGGACGATCGCGCTGCCGACCAGCTTGGTGACCGTCTCGGAGCCCGCAGCCGCGAGCAGCGTCGAGAAGCCGGCCACCTCTTCGTCGGTCAGTCGCTGGGTCTGGCCGTCCTCTCCCTCGACCTCGACCGCGATGAGCTGATCGATCATGCCGTCGCCCGGGTGCTTGCGCCGCTCCCTGATCAGCTCGAGGAAGTACAGGACCTGCTCGAGTGCCGAGTGCAGGCCCTCGGGGGTGGGGTTCGGGTCGTCGGGCCGGCGCAAGAGCATCTCGTCGGTCCAGTGCCGGATCTGCTGACGGTCGGCCTCGGGCACGCCGAGGATCGCCGAGATCACCTCCACCGGGAACGGCGCCGCGAAGTCGGCCACCGCGTCGAACTCCGCCTCGCCCTGCACCGCGTCGAGGTACTTCGTGATCACGTCGAGGGCGATCGGCTCCATGCGCGTGATCGCCCGGGGCGTGAACGCGCGGCTCACGAGCTTGCGCATCCGGTCGTGATCGGGCGGGTCCATCATGATGATGCTCTGCCCCTTCACGTTCGCGTCGGGGTTCGTGAGCTGGTCGATGGTCAGCCCGTGCTCGCTCGAGAACGTGCGCCAGTCGCGATGCGCGGCCACGACGTCGTCGAAGCGGGACAGCGCCCAGAAGCCGTACTGCTCGTTGTGGTACGCGGGCGCTTCGTCGCGGAGCCACCGGTACGTCTCGTACGGGTCGTCGAAGAAGTCGTCGGACAGCGGATTGAACTCCACCATTCCCCCTCTGGTGCTCCGGGTGCGATCAGGACCCTACGCCGACCGGGACGCTGGCGAAACCGGCGACGGATTGAGCTCCACCGCACCCCCTGGCGTTCCGGTCCCGACCGCGACGGGAACCGCACCCGCGTGCTACACAACGGTCCGTGGAGCAGTCGCTGGAAGGCCGGGTCACCGTCGTCACCGGAGCGAGCCGGGGCATCGGAAAGGGCATCGCGCTCGAGCTGGGGGCAGCGGGGGCGACGGTCTACGTGACCGGCCGCACCGTGGCCACGGGCCAGAACCCGCTCCCCGGCACGGTGGGCGAGACCGCCGCGGCGATCGACGCCCTCGGCGGCCGGGGCGTCGCGGTGGCGTGCGACCACCACGACGACGACGCGGTGGCGGCGCTGTTCGAGCGGATCCGAGCCGAGTCGGGCCGCCTCGACGTGCTCGTCAACAACGTCTTCTCGGCCCCGACCATGGCACCGTGGCTCGGGCAGCCGTTCTGGGAGCTGCCCATCGCCGCCTGGGACGAGACGATCGACATCGGCGTCCGCTCGCACTACGTGGCCGCGCGCTTCGCCGTGCCGCTGATGTTCGAGACCGGGCCCGGGCTGATCGTCAACGTGTCGTCGTCGGGCGCGGTGCAGTACGCGCACAACGTGACGTACGGGGTGGGCAAGGCCGCACTCGACAAGATGACGGCCGACATGGCCCACGAGCTCGAGCCGCACCGGGTCGCCGTCGTGTCGATCTGGCCGGGACTGGTGCGGACCGAGCTCGTGCTCCTCGGCGCGCGCGAGACCGACGACGGGCGCACGGTCCTCGGCCTCCCGGGCGAGGGCGAGTTCGACCTCGCCGAGGCCGAGTCCCCGCGGTTCGCCGGGCGCGCCGTGGCCGCCCTGGCCGCCGACGCCGACGTGATGGCCCGCTCCGGGCGCGCGTTCCCCGTGGCCCAGCTCGCCGCCGACTACGGCTTCACCGACGTCGACGGGCGCAGCGCGGGAGTCCAGATCCGCCCGGAGTGAGCGTCAGTCCCAGAGCGCCTGGTTCTCGGGCTCCGTGACCATCTGGTGATAGCCCGGCACTTGGACGTGCGGCGTGTCGAGATACACCTTCGACTCCGGGAAGCCCTGGAACCTGCCGTGGCTCCACCGGATCTCGACGTGACCTCGAACCACGATGTCGGCGCGGTCGAGACGCCGCCGAATCCGCGCGATCCACTCGACTTCCGGCTGGCCCGCGGGCCGAGGCGCGATCTCGAGGCTCCGGAGCTCGTACTCCTGGAGCCAGTCCCATTTCGAAGCGACGCGAATTCGGAGTGCTGCCGACGGCGCCACGCCCAACACGAAGTAGGTGGATCCGGAGATCCGAAGCATCCGCCAGAACACTTCGAGGCGCGCTCGTGGCGTGGTCAGCGATCCGTCCCATCGCGAGGCCGAGGCACTCGCGACACCAGCACAGAGGCTCCGCCACTCGCCTCGACAGCCATCGGGGAGCTGGCGCGCACGAAGCGCGTCCCTGAGCACCGCGCGATCCGTGGTCGTCATCTCGGCCGCGCGTGCCGGTACCCCGTCGAGACCGGTCGTCCGCACCGCTGCTTCGTAGAACGCCTGGTACTCGACCGGCGAGACCTCGTGGAACCAGTCCGCCCCTGACCGCTCGTCGCCGAGCAGACCCCGGTCGAACAGTCGAGCAGGCCCAGGGTTCAAGAGGATCTTCGACAGGTACTTGCAGCTGATGAGGTAGACGCGATCGACCCGCAGGTCCGCGGGGATCGCGTCGTCGCCGGGGACCCGATGACGCCCTTTCCATTCGACGAGACGCGGCAGTCGACCGCGAAGCCCCTCGTCCGCTCCGAGGAAGAACCGACCGTTCGCAAACGCCGAGGTGTACAACGCCGCGTTCTCGCCCCGGAGAAAGCTGGAGCGCAGCTCGTCCCACATGGCGTCGGGAACGTTGCGCAGCTGAGCCGGCCGACTCGCGAACGCGTCGCTCAGGCTCGGAGCGAGCATCCCCAGCGCAGTGCCGATCTCCGTGATGTCCCAGGCGGAGGGCGACAACTCAGTCCTCGAAGAGCGGGGTGAACTGCAGCTCGTCGGCTCCCATCTCGACATCCGAGGACGTGAAGTAGTCGAACGACGGGTAGACGTCGACCTCCGTGCGATGCTCGATCCAGAGCTGGACGGCTTCGCCCCAACGTTCGTTGCGGAGCGCGTCTCGCAGGCGATCGCGAAGCGCCGGCGGCAGCTCTCGAGCGGGGGTCCGGGCGACGACGTGGAGCGCCAGGACCCAGTTGAGGGTCTCCTGATCGTCGGCAACGAACACCTCCGGCGGATCCTCTCGGATCACCGCGCACGCAACGGACCTAGGCACGGCCTTCCCACTTCCGGAGATCCGCCTCCGCCCAGAAGCCGAGCTGCGGGCCCGTTGCCGCTCCGATCTCCGCGTAGCGCTTGAGGCGATCGCGGTCTTCGACGCTGAGCATCTCGATGGCGTCGAAGATCAGGTTCGGGCCGGCGGCCCGGAGCGCGGTGTCGCCCTCGCTCGGTCGTCGGGGCAGGTTCGTCGTGAGGAACACGACGGGTGAATCGCCGATGCTCGGCTTCAACGCGCTGGCCCGCCCGAGGCTCTTCCACACCGTGTCGGTGCGGAGCAATCCGCCGCGATGACTCGTGAACGCGCCGGACACGTCGAAGTACCAGGTCTCGCCCTCGGTGTCTGCCGCTTCGAAGCTCACCGTGACACCGGTCCCCCGCATTCGCTTGTTCGTCTCGAGAATCCTGAACCCGGCGTCGAGAAGAACCTCCTCGGCCAGCTTCTGCGCCACCTTGCCCTCACGCGTGGCTCGACGCTGGAAGTCCTCGCCCTCGGCCACGACGTCGGGGGTGGCAATGGACGTGCGCGTCCGCTTGGGCTTCGGATCGGGCGTCTCGACCGCGAGCACCTCGGCCACCCGCTCGCGGGCGATCTCCACGTACTCCGCTTCGAGGTCGTACCCGGCATACCGTCGCGCCAGCTTGGCCGCGGCGACGAGCGTCGACCCGCTGCCCATGAACGGATCGAGGACGAGGTCGTTCTCGAACGTGTACAGACGAATCAGCTGCTCGGGGAGCTCGACCGGAAACGGCGCAGGGTGACCGACGCGCCGGGCGCTCTCGGGCGGGATCGACCACAGGTCGAGCGTGAGCTCCATGAAGTCTTCCGTCTTGAGCGTGGGAGCGTTGTCGTAGGGCAGACCTTCGGCCTTCCGCTGCTTCACCGATCGCGCTCGGTCGAAACGACCCTTGCTCGCGATGATCACCCGTTCGGTGATGTCTCGGAGCACCGGATTCGCCGCGCTGCGGAAGGAGCCCCAGGCGCACGAGCCGTTCGCACCCTCGCCCTTCTGCCAGATCAGCTCGCCGCGGAGGAGCAGGCCCAGCTCGTCCTGGAGGATGTGGATCACGTCGGCCGAGAGGCTCCGGTACGGCTTGCGACCCAGGTTCGCAACGTTCACGGCGATGCGCCCACCGGGCTCCAGCTTCTCGACGCACTCGCGGAACACGTCTTCGAGAAGCTCGAGGTACTCGAGATAGGAGCTCGGCACCCCCTCGCGATTGAGCTCCTCCTCGTATTGCTTGCCGGCGAAGTACGGCGGCGACGTCACCACGAGCGCCACGGAACCATCCGCGATCTCTTTCATCGCCCGTGCATCGCCACGAATGAACGGCTCGTCGATCGGCGCGGGCTGCGGAACGTCGTCGTCACCCGAGAGCGCGGGCGGGACGAACCGGGCGTAGAAGCCGGTGGAGTCGTGGCTCTCCCTCCGGGACACCCCGAAGTTCGACGTCGACGTCCCCGGTTTGCGGCTCATCAGTCCCTCCCGACTGGCGTTCAACCTAGTGTCACGCGCGGTTTGCAGCAGGCACACGAGCGTGGCGAACACTTGTTCGCATGCTACTCAATCTCGGCGGCAATCGAACGGACGCAGCTCGACTGCGCCGGCACCAAGAGGGGGAACCGCATGTTCGATCTCACCGGACGCGTCGCGCTCGTCACCGGCGCCGGGCAGAGCGTGGGCGCGGGGATCGCCCGTTGCCTCGCGGCGCAGGGGGCCGCAGTCGCGGTCAACGACATCGTGCCCGAGCGGGCGGCCGAGACCGCGGCCGCCATCGTGCAGGCCGGCGGCCGGGCGATGCCGTTCACCTTCGACGTGACCGACCGGGCCGGCGTCGACGCGGCCGTCGCCGAGATCGCCGCGGACCTCGGGCCGATCGACGTCCTCGTCAACAACGCGGGCAACGCCGGTGCGCCCGGCATGGTCGTCTCGCAGTTCCGCGACATGGATCCCGACGCGTGGGACCGCTTCATCGCCGTGAACCTGTACGGGGTCCTCAACTGCACCAAGGCCGTGATCGACGGCATGTGCGAGCGCGGGTGGGGGCGCGTGATCACCATCTCGTCGGGAGCCGGCGTCATGGGGATCAAGATGGGGATCTCCATCTACGGCGCCGCGAAGAGCGGATCGATCGGGTTCATGCGTCATCTCGCGATGGAGGTGGCCCGCACCGGCGTCACCGTGAACGCGATCGCGCCCGGGCTGATGGGCGTGCAGGAGCTCACCGAGCACAGCCTGGCCATGGCCCGGAACATCCCCGTCGGCCGGCTGGGCGCGCCCGAGGACATCGGCGCGGCGTGCGTGTACCTGGCGTCGGAGGAGGCCGCGTGGGTCACCGGCCAGACGCTCAACGTCAACGGTGGCGACCACACCACGTGAGCGACGCGTCGATCACTCCCGTCGCGCCGCCCGACGATCTGTGGCGGCTGATCGAGTCGGCCGCGCGGACCTGGCCCGACGGCACGCTCGCG
Source organism: Acidimicrobiia bacterium (assembly GCA_041659105.1). Taxonomy (GTDB): domain Bacteria; phylum Actinomycetota; class Acidimicrobiia; order IMCC26256; family PALSA-555; genus CAIUKV01. The sequence goes on along the minus strand of JBAZYX010000011.1, from coordinate 28,258 downwards.
GTGGACGAGCACGACCGGGTGCTGACGTTCGGCGAGTGCCGCGACCGTTCCGAGCGGGTGGCGGCCGGGCTGGTCGGCCTCGGCGTCGGGGCCGGCGACGCGGTCTCCTGGCAGCTCCCGACCCGGCTCGAGGCCATCGTCCTCGTGGGGGCGCTGGCCCGGCTCGGCGTGGTGCAGAACCCGTGCCTGCCGATCTACCGCGAGCGCGAGCTGCGGGTCGCCCTCGACGGGGTGCGCCCGCGGCTGCTCGTCGTCTCGGGTCCCTGGCGGGGCGTCGACCATCCGGCGATGGCGCAGCGGGTGGTCGACGAGGTGGCCGCGACGTCCGGGCTCGCGTGCTCCGTGCTGGTGGCCGACCCCGATCTCCCCGAGGGCGACCCGGCGGTGCTGCCGGCGATCGCGCCGGCGCCCGAGCCGGGCGCGGCCCCCGTGCGGTGGGTGTTCTTCACCTCGGGTACCACCGCCGAGCCCAAGGGCGCACGGCACACGGACGCGAGCATCGGCGTCGGGGGCGCGGCGATCGCGAACCGGCTGGAGCTGACGCCGCGCGACCGCTACCCGATCGTGTTCCCGTTCACCCACATCGGCGGGATGGGCATGCTCGTCGCCCAGCTGCTCAGCGGCGCGGGGGCGATCGCGATCGAGCAGTACGACCCGGCGACGTCGCTCGAGGTGTTCGCCCGCCACGGCCTGACCGTCGCCGCCGGCGGAACCCCGATGGCGATGCTCTACCTCCAGGCCCAGCGGACCCGGCCCGGCACGCGCCTGTTCCCCGACCTGCGCATGGTGCTCACCGGCGCGGCCCCCACACCACCCACGCTCGACGCCGAGCTGCGCGACGAGCTCGGCGGGATCGGCAGCCTGCCCGTCTACGGGCTGACCGAGGGCCCGTTCGCGACGGTGGCGTCGGTGCACGATCCCGCGGCGTGGCGCGCCACCACCGAGGGCCGCATGGCCGACGGGTGCGAGGTGCGCATCGTGGCGCCCGACGACCCCGAGCGTCGTGCCCTCCCACCCGACACCACCGGCGAGATCTGCTTCCGCGGCCCGGTGCTGTGCCGCGGGTACCTCGACCGCGCGCGCACGGCCGAGGCCTTCGACGCGGGCGGGTACTTCCACACGGGCGACCTCGGCTCCGTCGACGCGCACGGCAACCTGCGCGTCACCGGTCGGCTCAAGGACGTGATCATCCGCAAGGGCGAGAACATCGTGGCCAAGGACGTGGAGGACGTGCTCTACGAGCACCCCGACGTCGTCGACGTCGCCGTGATCGGGCTGCCCGACGACGAGCGCGGTGAGCGGGCATGCGCGGTGGTCGTGCTGCGCGACGGCGCGGCCCCGCTCGACGTCGCCACGGTGACGGCCCACTGCCGCGCCGCGGGGCTCCAGCCGCAGAAGATCCCCGAGCAGGTCGAGATCGTCGATGTGCTCCCCCGCAATGCCGGTGGGAAGATCCTCAAGTACCAGCTCCAGGAGACGTATTCATGACCTTCCGCGCACTCGTGCTCGACCAGACCGACGACGCCGTCACCGCGACCGTGCAGGAGCTCGGCACCGACGCGCTCCCCGACGCGGACGTGACCGTCGCGGTCGAGTGGTCGTCGCTCAACTACAAGGACGGGATGGTCCTCGGCGGGGTCGGACGCCTGGTGCGGACCTTCCCCCACGTCCCCGGCGTCGACCTCGCGGGCACGGTGATCGCCTCGGATTCCGACCGCTTCGCGCCCGGCGACCGCGTGGTGTGCACTGGGTTCTCCGTGGGCGAGCGCTGGTGGGGTGGGTACGCGGAGCAGGCCCGGGTGAAGTCCGATTGGCTGGTGAAGGTCCCCGACTCGCTCACGACGCGCCAGACGATGGAGATCGGCACCGCGGGGCTGACCGCGATGCTGTGCGTGGACGCGCTCGAGCGCGACGGGCTCCGCCCCGACTCGGGCCCGGTGCTGTGCACCGGTGCCGCCGGCGGCGTCGGCACCTACGCGGTGCACGTCCTGGCCGAGCTCGGCTACGCGGTCACCGCGTCCACGGGACGGCCGGAGACCGAGCAGTACCTGCGCGACATCGGCGCGACCGAGGTGATCGGGCGCGCCGAGATCGGCGACATCCCGGCGAAGCCGCTGCTGTCGGAGCGGTGGGCCGGCTGCGTCGACGCCGTCGGCGGCGCGACGCTCGCCCACGTGATCGCGGAGATGCGCTACGGCGGGTCCGTCGCGGCGTGCGGCAACACTGCGGGCAACGACCTGCCCGCGTCCGTTCTGCCGTTCATCCTCCGCAGCGTCCGGCTGCTCGGCGTCGACTCGGTCGTCGTCCCCGCCGCCGTACGCGAGGTCCAGTGGCAGCGGTTGGGCGACCTCGTGGACGCCGAGTTCCTCGGCGCGGCCACCAGCGTGGTCGGGCTCGAGGACCTCCCGGCGGCCGGCGCGCAGATCCTGGCCGGCCAGGTGCGCGGCCGGGTCCTCGTCGACACCAGCCGCTGACCCCACGACCGCGCCAACCCCCTGTTTGGACGGTTTGTCGGCCCCTGGCACCGCAGAACGTCCAAACAGGGGGGCTAGTGGGCGACCACCTGGCCGCCGTCGACGTTGTACGACTGGCCGGTGATCCACGCGCCCGCGTCGCTCGCGAGGAAGATCACCGTGTTGGCGATGTCCTCGCCGGTGCCCGGACGGCCGAGGGGCACGTTGCGACGGATGGTGTCCGCGAACTGCGGACCGCGTGGGATGTCGTCGAGGCGAGACGTGTCGACGATGCCCACGCAGAGCGCGTTCACCCGGATGCCGTGCGGCGCGACCTCGCGCGCCATCGCGCCGGTGAGGGCCTGGATGCCCGCCTTGCTCGCGGAGTAGGCCGCCGTGTTGCCGGCGAAGAGCTTGCCCGCGATCGACGAGATGTTGGTGATCGACCCGCCCTCACCTTGCGCGATCAGGTGCCGGCCGAACGCGCGGGACATGTAGAAGGTGCCGTGGAGGTTCACGTCGATCACGTGGCGCCACACGTCGAGGTCGACGTCGACGACGGGCACGCGATCGGCGCCGCGCGCGGCGCCGGCGTTGTTGACGACGATGTCGACACGGCCGAGGTCGCGCATCACACGGTCGGCGAGCGACTCGACCGCGTCGGCGTCGGTCACGTCGTTCACGAGCGCGACCCCGCGCCGGCCCTGCGCCTCGATCTCCTCGGCCACCGAGGCGATGTCCCGCCAGCCCGCCGCCTGCTCGTCGGCCGGGTAGGTCTCGGGCGGGCGCCCCGAGCCGGTGATCACCACGTCGCACCCGGCCTTGGCCAGCTCCACGGCGATCGGGCGCCCGATGCTGCGCATCCGTCCCGCGCCGGTGACGACGGCGACCTTCCCCTCGAGTGGCTGCGGCATGCGACTCTCCCTTGTGGTCCTGCGGCGGCGGGTCATGCTCGCAGGTTCGGTAACGTCCGGCCGGGAGGACCGCCATGACCCACGAACGTCCGCAGCTCGGCCACGGGATCATCGCCCTGCACGATCCCGTGCGGGGGCGCGAGTCCGCGTTCAACGAGTGGTACGAGGCCGACCACATGCTCGCAGCCGGCACGATGGCGCCGTGGACGATCGGCGGCATGCGCTGGGTCGCGACGCGTGACCTGAAGGCGCTGCGCTACCCCGAGGTCGGCCCGTTCGGGCCCGCCGCGCGCGGCTCCTACCTGATGCTGTTCTGGATCCAGAGCGGGCGGCTCGCGGATCAGCAGGCCTGGGTCACCGAGGCGATGGTCGACATCGCCGCGCAGGACCGCAACTTCGCCGACCGCGACGCCGTCACCGCCACCACGTACGACTTCGTCCGGAGCGTGGCGCGAGACCCCGACGGCGTCCCGCCGGTGCTCGCCCTGGCCCGGCACTTCCCGGGCGCGGTGCTCCTCGTCGTCGAGCGCGCCGCGGACGGGTCGCTCGCGGCGCTGGGCGACTGGCTGTGCGACGAGCACCTCGGCCCCCGGATGGCGGGCTCACCGGTCGCGCTCGCGGTCGCGTTCACGCCCCGCCCGAAGGAGCCGTGGTGGCCGGCGGCCTACCCCGAGGTCGAGGGGGTGGGCGACCGGCTGTTCGTGGTCTGCTTCACCGAGACCGATCCCCGCGACTGCTGGGCCTCGCACTTCGCGGGGGTGGGCGACGACCTCGCCGCCTCGGGCCGCGGCCGGGCCCTCCTCGCCGCCCCCTTCGTCCCCTGCCTCGTCGGCACCGACACCTACACCGACGACCTCTGGTGAGAGGCGTTGCTCACCGTCGCAGGACGACGGTGAGCAGCGCATGGACGAACGAGGCGTGGATGAACGTCGACCCGACGACCGCGGTCCGCACCCTGCCGAAGGTGAGCGACGCCTCGACGCACGAGGCGCTTCTCACCGTCGCAGGACGACGGTGAGCAGCGCCTCTCAGTAGTAGATGGACGTGCGGATGCCGATGCGGACGAGGGCGCCGTCCTGGTTGGTCCAGCGGGACTCGTCGACGAGGAACATCATCGCCCCGAGCCTGCCCTCCTTCTCGAACGCGTCGACGAGGGTGGCCACCGACGTGATCACGTCGCCGGGCCGGATCGGCGCGAACGACAGGTTGCGCTGCCCGCCGTTGAGCACCCGCTTCCCCGGCTCGGAGCCCACGCCCCGCATCCAGGGGTACGCCTCGGGGTGGTACGCCTCCACCCACGCGAACGGGTTGAAGTCGCGCGCCGCGGTGACACCGCCCCACGGCCCGCCCGCCGCGGCGGCCGCGTCGCGGAACTCGGCCGGTGCGGCCTCCGGGTAGTACACGGCCTGGGCCCACCGCCGGACGTCGCTCGCGTCGACGGGGTACGACACCACCGGCTCGGTCGGCACGCCGAGCAGCCCGATCGTCGCGTCGTCGAGGTGGACACCGGGCGTGCGCTCGGGCACCGCAGGCATCGGCGGCGGCTCCGGCATGTGGGGCTCGCCGGCGAACAGCACCACCTCGGCCGTCGACGGCATCGTCTCCTCGCCGGCCTGGTTGCGCACCCCCATCTCGAGGTCGACGCACCGCAGCCCGCCCCGCTCCTCCAGCGCGGTCACCCGCCCCCAGGCGGTCAGCTCGTCGCCCCGGAAGTTCATCCCGCGGAACTGGCACGCGAATGCGGCGACGTCGCCGCGCCCGGCCAGCCAGTCGTGCAGCGCGTTGTGCGCGTACGCGATCCGAAGGTTGCCCATCCCGAACACGTCGGGCTGACCGGCCGCCTGGGCGGCGTCGGCGCTCATGTGGATGTCGATGAACTCGTCGTTCACCGCGGCGTAGCGGTTCCACTCCGGGAAGTCGGTGACGCGGACGAACGAGGGGATCTCGTCGCCGACGCGGATGTCGTCGCTCACGACTGCTCCTGGGATCGGGGGTGGGGAACCTGCGGGTCGGGGTGGGGAACCTGCGGGTCGGGGTGGGGAACCTGCGGGATCGGGGGACCCGAGCATGCCCCGCCCCGGGACGCCCGGGCACGTCGGAGGCTCCCGGCGCGGCCGCGCCGACCCGGTCTAGGTTTCGGCCATGACGGATGCCACGGGAAGCAGCGCACCGGCCGACCTCGGCGGCCTCGGTGCGATCGGGTTCATCGGTGTCGGGCGCATGGGCGCCGGGATGTGGCGCTGCCTGAAGGCCGCGGGTCACACGGCCACCGTGTTCGACGCCTACGCGCCGGCCACCGCGGCCCTGGCCGACGAGGGGGCCCCGGTCGCGGCGTCGGCGGCCGACCTCGTGGCGGGGGCCGACGTCGTGATCGTGTCGCTGCCCACGTCGGGCGACGTGCAGGCCGTGGTCAACGGGGCCCTCGAGTCGATCCGCCCGGCCACCATCGTGATCGACACGACCAGTGGTGAGCCCGCCACGAGTCGCTCGATCGCGGCCGGCGTCGCCGCGGCCAGCAGCGCGTACCTCGACGCCGGGGTGAGCGGCGGCCCGCCGGGCGCGCTCGCTGGGACGCTCAAGATCATGGTCGGGGGTGACGCCGCGGCGTTCGCCCGGGTCGAGCCGCTGCTCCAGGTGCTCGGAGCGCAGATCTGGCACTGCGGGGACCCGGGCTCGGGCCACGCCATGAAGACCGCGCTGAACCTGTCGAACCAGGGGAAGATGCTCCTCGAGATCGAGGCCCTGATGATGTGCGGCCGGGCCGGCCTCGACCCGCGGCAGGTGGCCGACGTGCTCGAGCTGCGCACGTGGAGCCACTTCCTCCTCGGCGACACCGGTCGCGTCCCTTTCGGGTTCGCGATCGACCTCGCGGTGAAGGACTGGGGCGTGGCCACCGGCGTCGCCAGCGAGCACAAGGTCCCCATGCCGATCGCCGCGGCGGCTGCGCAGCTGATGCGCGCCGCCCGGGCCCAGGCCGGCCCCGACGCCGACCTGGTGGACGTCGTGTCGGTCATGGAGGCGTGGGCCGGCTACGACCTCGACGCCGCCCTCGGTCGCGGCACCGAATAGCCGCGGCGGACTGACCGGACCGGTCGGCGCGCGTGCTGGTCGTCGTCGCGCTCGGGGGGAACGCGCTCCTCCGGCCGGGTGATCCCCGCACGGTCGACCGCCAGCGCGCGAACGTCCGCGTCGCGGCCGGGGCTCTCGCGCCGGTCCTGCGCGACCACGACGTGGTGCTCACCCACGGCAACGGACCCCAGGTGGGCGAGCTCGCGCGCGTCGCGGCCGCGGCGGGCGAGTCCGCCCCGCCCCTCGACGTGCTCGACGCCGAGACCGAGGGCCTCGTCGGCTACCTGCTCGCGCAGGAGCTGCGCAACGCGGTCCCGGAGCGGGAGCTCGTCACCCTGCTCACCCAGGTCGTGGTGGACGCGGCCGACCCGGCGTTCGCCCGGCCCGACAAGCCGATCGGCGCGTGGTACGACGAGTCCGCGGCGCGGGCGGTCGCCCACGACTACGGCTGGACCATGACGGAGAACGCGGGCCGGTGGCGGCGCGTCGTGCCGTCGCCGCTCCCGCAGTCGATCGTGGAGCTCCGCGCCGTCCGTACCGTCCTCGCGGCCGGGATCGTGCCCATCGCGGTGGGTGGCGGCGGGATCCCGGTCGTGGTCGCGCCCGACGGCCGCACGCGGGGCGTCGACGCGGTGGTCGACAAGGACCGCACCGCGGCGCTGCTCGCCCAGGAGCTCGGTGCGGACCGGCTCGCGCTGCTCACCGACGTCGACGGCGTCTACCTCGGTTGGGGTACCGGCGAGGCGCAGCGCATCGCACTCGCGCACCCCGACGCGCTCGCCGCGCACGGGTTCGCGGCGGGGTCGATGGGACCGAAGGTCGAAGCCGCCGTGGCCTTCGCCCGTGGGGGCGGCACGGCGGTCATCGGCGCGCTCGACGACGCGGCGCGCGTGGTCACCGGCGCGACGGGCACGGGAGACTCCGCCGGCACCACCGTCACCACGGCCGCCCCGGGGATCACGATCGTGCGCTGAGGGTCGGGTCAGTGCACGAGATCGCGCCGCTCGAAGACCCACCGGCTGGCGAAGAGCAGCACGGCGGTCACCGCGACGAGCACGCCGTACTGGGCCGGGGGCCAGCCGCTGCGCACCGGCGTGGTGCCGTTGGCGAGGTACATCGGCGACAGCCACCGCAACGGGTCGAGCGCGTCCACGAGCCCGGCGAGCACCTGGAGCAGGTAGCCACCGACGAACACCGCTGCCGCGGCGCCGATCGCGGCCGCCCGGCTCCCCCGCCACGCGCCGACGAACAGCGCCAGCATCCCGGTCCCCGCGGCCACGAGCACGCTTCCCGTCACCGCCGCGAACAGCTCGCTCGTCCCCTGGCCGAGGCTCACCACCACGCCCAGGAGCAGCATGGTCACCGTGCTCGCGAGCGCGAGCCCGACCAGGCCCACGAACAGTGCGAGCGCCTTCTCGGTCACCAACCGGCTCCGCCGGACCGGGTACGCGAGCACGAGGTCGAGCACCCCCCGCTCCTCCTCGCCCGCGAGCGTCGACGCACCGAAGGCGATCGCGAAGAAGGCGAGCATGAGCGGGTACATGAGCGAGAAGAGCTCGGCGTTGAGGAAGCCGGCGGCGGTGCCGAAGTCGAAGCTCGCGTCTCCACCGAAGAGCTCCTTGAGCGAGTCGGGATAGTCCTGGAACGCCTTCGTCAGCTGCGCTGAGTCGCGGATCGACGGCCACACGGCGACGATGAGCGCGACGTAGAGGCTGATCCCGACTGCCCACGCGAGGAGGCTCCGCCGGTGGTCGCGCAGGTCGCGGGCGAGGATCTCAGTCCGCACGCGGCGGCGCCTCGGCGGCGTGGTCGAAGTAGCCGAGGAAGATCTCCTCGAGCTCGGGCGGCTCGCTCACGAGGTCGACCACGTGGTGCGCGGCGGCGAGCTTCACGAGCGCGTCGAGGTCGCCCACCGCCCGCATGCGCAGGGTGCTTCCCTCCACGACCACGTCGTCGATCCCGGGCAGCGCGGCGAACGCGGCACCGTCGACGGGTGTCGCGAACTCCACCGTGACCGTCCGCCACGCGCGGTTGCGCAGGTCGTCGACCCGGTCGACCGCGATGAGGCGACCGTCGCCGATGATCCCGACGCGGTCGCACACCTGCTGCACCTCGTCGAGCCGGTGCGACGACAGGAACACGGTGCGGCCCTCGGCCACCACCTCGCGGACGATCTCCTCGAAGGTGTCCTGGACGAGCGGGTCCAGACCGGACGTCGGCTCGTCGAGGAAGAGCAGGTCGGGGCGGTGCGCCAACGCCTGCACCAGCGCGACCTTCTGGCGGTTGCCGGTCGAGAGCACCCGGATCGGCCGGTCGAGGTCGACGACGAGCCGCTCCGCGAGGGCGTCGACCGCGGCGGCGTCCTCCATGCCACGCAGCCGTCCCAGCCACGTGCACAGCTCGCGCCCGGTGAGGCGGTCGTACAGCGCGGGGTTCCCGGCCACGTAGCCGACCCGCCGGTGCACGGCCACGGCATCGGCGTGGGCATCGAGCCCGAGCACGCGGGCGGAGCCGCTCGTCGCGCGGATCAGGTCGAGGAGGACCCGGATCATGGTGGTCTTGCCCGCGCCGTTCGGGCCGAGGAAGCCGAACACCTCCCCGGGCTCGACCACCAGGTCGACGTCGACGATGCCGCGCGAACGGCCGTACGACTTCGTGAGCCCGACGGTCTCGATCGCGGCGGTCACCGCGCGCTCCCGCGTGCGCGTTCGATCAGGGGCGCGAGCCGCGCCGCGAGCCCGGGCTCGTCGGGGTCGGGAACCTCTTCGACGGCGTAGGTGGCGTGGCGGACCGGGTGCCCGAGGTCGACGAGGCGGCCGAGGTCGATCGGGGTGCCGGTGATCACGACGTCGCACGGTACGGCACGTGCCGTCGCCCCGAGGTCGGCGACCTGCGCGTCGGAGTAGCCCATGGCCGGGAGCACCGGCCCGAGGTGCGGGAAGCGGCCGTAGGTCTCGGCCAGCGCGCCCACGGCCCACGGCCGGGGATCCACGATCTCCGCGCCCGCGGCGCGGGCCGCGACCGTCCCGGCCCCGAAGCCCATCCCGCCGTGGGTCACCGTCGGTCCGTCCTCCACCACCAGGGCACGGCACCCGGCGAGGTCGGGGCCGGCTCCCAGCGTGACCGGCGACCGGGCGCGGATCACTCCGGCCCCGGGGTTCACCGCGTGGACGTGGTCGACCACGGTGGTGACCTCCGCGTCCGTCGCGCTGTCGACCTTGTTGACCACCACGACGTCGGCCATGCGCAGGTTCGTCTCGCCGGGGTGGAACGCGAGCTCGTCTCCGGCCCGCAGCGGATCGGCCACCACGACCAGGAGGTCGGGCACGTAGAACGAGAAGTCGTTGTTGCCGCCGTCCCACACGATCACGTCGGACTCGGCCGCGACCCGCTCGAGGATCGCGCCGTAGTCGACCCCCGCCCACATGGTCATCCCCATCGCGACCGGGACTTCGTACTCCTCACGCTCCTCGATGGTCGGGTGCGCGGCGTCGATGTCGGCGGACGTCGCGAAGCGCTGCACCCGCATCGCCACGAGGTCGCCGTAGGGCATCGGGTGCCGGACGAGCGCGACGCGCAACCCGGCGTCGAGGAGGATGCGACCGATCCGGCGGCTCGTCGGGCTCTTCCCCGCGCCGGTGCGGGTCGCGCACACCGCCACCACCGGCACCGGGCTCGGCAGCATCGTCGCCGCGGGCCCGAGCAGCCGGAAGTCGGCGCCCGCGGCGAGCACGATCGACGCCCGGTGCATGACCTCGACGTGGGAGAGGTCGGAGTACGCGAACACCGCCTCGTCGACGTGCTCGCGCCGGATCAACGCGGGGAGATCGGCCTCGGGGACGATCGGGATGCCGCGGGGGTACCGGGGGCCGGCGAGCGCGGGTGGGTACCGGCGGTCGTCGATCCCGGGGATCTGCGCGGCGGTGAACGCGACGACCTCCACCGCCGGATCGTCGCGGAACACCACGTTGAAGTCGTGGAAGTCGCGGCCGCCGGCGCCGAGCACGACCACCCGGCGCGGCCGCGGGCCCGCGCCGTGCGATCCGTCCCCCGGGTGCTCCACGGCTCTACCGTATGCCCGTACTCCCCCACCGCTCGGCCGTCGGGAGCCCTCATGCGCCGCCATCCTCTCCGTCCCGCCGTGCCTCGGGCCCCACTCCTGCTCCTCTTGGCCGTCGCCGCGCTCGCGCTGGGCGGCGTCGCGGGTGCGCAGACCACCACCGCGCCCCCGGCGACGACCACCCCCACGGTCGCGCCGACCGTGCCGCCCACCACGGCATCGGGGTCGGCGACCACCGCCCCGGCGAACACGGCGACCACCGCGCCGGCGTCGGCCACCTCGGTCGCACCCCTGGTCGACACCACGGACGACGGCGCCAGCACCATCCCCTGGGTCCCGATCGCGATCGGGGTGGCGGTGCTCGCCCTCATCGTCGCCGCGGTCGCGATCCTGGCCAAGCGCCGCGGCGCCGCCCGCCAAGTCGTCACCGACTGGAAGCGGCGTGCGGCCGACGTCACCGCGGAAGCGGGGGCGACCGCCCGTCTGCTCTCCACCGGCACCCCGGCCACCGGCCAGATCGCGCAGCAGCTCCTCGGATCGCTGCGCGGCTTCGAGGACCTCGAGCACTCGGCGCCCGACGACTCCACTGCGGCCACGGCCGAGCGGGCCCGCCGCGCGCTGCAGACCCTCGGGCTCGCGATCGATGCCGACTACCGGACCCGCCGCGCGCAGCCGGCCCCGAGCCCGGACCTGCTGGCGCAGTCGCAGGATTCGGTGAAGCTCGCCGCCGGCGAGACCGACCGGACCCTGCGCGGCGTCTACCGCAGCTTCACCGACGCCGACTGACTCAGGCCGACTGGGTCATGAAGGTCTGCAGGTCGAAGTAGTCGCGCCACGCCGCGATCTTGCCCTCGCGCAGCTCGAACACCCCGGCCACGGGCAGCTCGATCGTCTTGTCCCCCATGACGAACCGGTCGGTCCGCTCGGTGAAGACCATGTCGCCGCTGCTGAAGATGTTGTGGATCACGAACTCGATCCCGTCGGCCGGCGGCACGAACATCTCCACCACCGCGCGGATGGCGTCGAGGCCCTCGGCCGGGGCGATCGGGATGTTGTGGTAGATGGCGTCGTCGGCGAAGTAGGCGAGGATCGCGTCGACGTCGCGCTGCTTCCACGCGTCGCAGAACTCCCGGACGAGCTGTTCGTTGGCGTTGGTCATGGCCGGAGGCTATCGGAGACACCGCCGGCGGGAACCGGCTCTCAGGACCCGATGCCCGGTCTCCGCCGGGCCGCCGTATCCTGGGCGTCGCCGGGGGGCCGTCGGACCGAGCGGTCCGGCGAGGTGACTCAAGTTTCTCGTCTGGGAGTCGATCCTCAACCAAATGTCCGCTACCCCGCTCGAGCTGCCGCCCCTCCGGGTCCTCGCCCGTCACGCCCTCCCCCGCGTGATCGAGGGCGCCGTGATCCCGACGCTCCTCTTCGTCACGCTGCTGCACTTCGGCGGCCAGGCGTGGGCCATCGGCGGCGCCCTGGTGTGGTCGGGCCTGGTGATCGGCACCCGGCTCGCCTTCGGCCGCCGCGTCCCGACCATCGTGTTCCTCGGCCTCGGCGCCCTCGGGCTGCGCACCACGCTCGCCCTCGCCGCCCACAGCAGCTTCGTCTACTTCCTCCAGCCCACGGTCGGCACCGCCACCGTCGGCATCGTGTTCCTCGCCTCGGCGCTGGCCGGGAAGCCCGTGGTCCTGCGCCTGGCCCGCGACTTCTGCCCGCTGCCCGACGACGTGATGGCCCACGGCCACCTGCGCCGGTTCTTCCTCGGGATCTCGGTGCTGTGGGGCGTGGTGCAGCTGCTCAACGCCGGCATCACGCTCTGGCTGCTGCTCAGCCAGTCGCTGGGCACGTTCGTGGTGGTCCGCACCACGATGGCCAACACGCTCACCGTCGCCGCGATCGCGATCTCGGTGCTCTGGTTCCGGCGGATCACCCGCACGGTGCCGGAACCTGCGCCGGCGCTCGCCGTCGCGGCCTGACCCGCGGCGAGGCGTCAGCCCGCGGCCGGCTCCTCGACCCGCCCGTCCCCGTGGCGGGCGAACCGGCCCCGCTCGTGGCCGTGCACGGGGTCGTCGGCGTCCCAGGGCCAGCCCCCGAAGCCGGTGCGCTGGTAGTCGGAGATCGCCTGCTGGATCTCCTCGCGGCGGTTCATGACGAACGGCCCGTACCGGGCGACCGGCTCGCCGATCGGCCGGCCCTGGAGCACCAGCACCTCCACGCCGCCCTCGGTCGCGAGGTCGAGCGCGAGGTCGGACCGCACGCGCGCGCAGTTCCCCGCGTCCACGTCGGTGTCGCCGATGTGCAACGTCGTGCCGTCGAACGCGTAGAGCGTGCGCACGGTGTCGGGGAACTCGGCCGGCGGCATCGTCCAGCGTGTGCCGGGCTCGAGGCGCACGTGCCAGATCGCGACGTCGTGGCCGGCGCGACTCGCCCACGAGTGCGGCGGCGGCGACGGTGGCACCAGCCCCTCGAGCTCGCCCGCGATCACCGTGACCTCCACGCCCGCGCCCGGGGGCACCAGGCGCGGGATGCGGTCGTCCCACAGCATCGTGAAGTGGGGCGCCACGAGCTTGTCCGCCGCGGGCAGGTTCATCCAGATCTGGAACAGCTCGACGGGGTTCGGTCCCTCTCGGTCGAGCAACGGGAACATCTCGGAATGCACCACGCCCTCGCCCGCGGTCATCCACTGCACGTCGCCGCGGCCGAAGCGCGCCGCCGCTCCCATCGAGTCGGAGTGGTCGATGAGGCCGCGCCGCACGTAGGTGACCGTCTCGAAGCCGCGGTGCGGGTGCTGGGGGAAGCCCGGCACCGTGTGGCCGTGGTACATGCGCCAGCCGTCGATCCCGGCGAAGTCCTGCCCGAGGTCGCGGCCCGCGAGCGACGCGTCGGGGCCCATCCGCTCGTTGGCACGCGGGTAGTGGTCGAGGTGGTGCACGCAGAACAGGAACGGGTCGATCGTCGGCCACGGCATGCCCAACGGCGCGATCTCGAGAACGGCATCACTCGGCACCATGGCCGTCGACGGTACCCACTCCCCCAGGGGCCGCGCGCCAGACGCGCGCCGCGGCGCACTTCCATACGATGAGCGCATGACCGACTGGGTGGAGCAGGCGAAGGCCGAAGCGCAGCCCCAGGTGCCGGAGCCGATCCTCGCCGTCGGCTTCCTGCAGCCCGCGGGCAGCTGGGGTGCGTTCGGGGTGAGCAAGATCAGCGGGTGGGCCGGCACCTCGGCGCAGCGCGAGGCCAACAAGCGCGCGAAGGGGCTCGCGAAGTCGGGCGGGTTCAAGCCCAAGGTCGCGATGCTCGCGGTGACCCACGCGACGATCTTCGTGTTCTCCTCGTCGCCCGCGCGCGGCGGCACGATGAAGGTCGGCGACCTCCTCGCCGCCTGGCCCCGCGACGAGATCACGATCGCGGTGGCCCCGGGGCGGCTCGCGGCGCAGGTGACGATCGACGTGCCGGAGACCGGCGACCGCTTCGAGCTCGAGGCCACGCTGCTCAAGGGGTTCAACGACCCGTTCCTCGCCGCGATCGCGCCGCCGACGCCGCCCGCGTAGCCCGGTCAGCGACCGAGCTGGGCGAGGAACGCCCGCGCGGCCGGTGACGGGGTGCCCGCACGGTGCACCACGGCGAGGTCGCGCCACAGCGCCGGCCGCAGGCGGTGGACGTCGACCCCGAGCGCCTTCGCCCGCTCTCCCACGGGCCGGGGCACCAGCGCGACGCCGGCACCCCCCTGCACGAGGGGGACGATCAGCTCGCGCTGGTCGGTCTCGACCGCGATCACCGCGCGCACGCCGGCCGCGTCGAGGATCTGGTCGAGCAGCGCGCGCGTGGAGGTGCCGACCGGCATCGCGATGATCGGGAAGCGGGCGAGGTCCGCGGCCCGCAACGATCGCGGCGGCGCCGAACCCGGCGGGAACGCGACGACGATCTCCTGACGGCCGAGCGGGACGACGACCAGCCCGTCGGGCTCTGTCGGGGTCTCGGTGACGCCGACCTCGCTCGCGCCGTCGCGCACCGAGCGCAGCAGGTCCTCGGTGCCCTCGGGATGGGCGAGGCGCACGGTCACACCGGGGAAGCGGCGCCGGAACGACCCCACGAGCGACGCCAGCGGATCCAGCGCGAGCGTGGGCAGGGCCACGAGGTCCAGGTGCCCGGCGGTGAGCCCGGCGACCGCGCCCACCTCGGGACCGATCCGGTCGAAGGAGCGCAGGGTGTGGCGGGCCTCGGTCACGAACGCCTCGCCCGCGGCCGTGGGGACCGCGGTCCGGCCGGTGCGGGAGAACAGCTCCACCCCGAGCTCCCGCTCGAGCCGCTTGATCGACTGGGACAGCGACGGCTGGGCGACGAAGCAGCGTCGGGCCGCGGCGGTGAAGGTGCCGGTCTCGGTGATCGCCACCGCGTACCGCAGCTGCTGGATATCCATAGGCACAGCCTATCGACTTGGTCATGAACAGGTCTTGGGCATGCAGTCCGATCCGTGGTCCAGTGGACGCATGTACTGGCTCGGCATCGCGCTCGTGGGCGCTGCGATCGGCTATCTGGGTGGGCTCTTCGGCAAGGGCGGCGCGGCGATCGCCACCCCGCTGCTCGCCGCGATGGGCGTGCCGCCGATCGTCGCCGTGGCCTCGCCCCTCCCGGCCACGATCCCGGGCACGCTGGTCGCGTACGACCGGTACCGCCGCGGCCACTACACCGAGGCCCGGGTGGTGCGTTGGAGCCTTGCCGTGGGGGTGCCCGCCACGATCCTCGGCGCCCTGGCCAGCTACTGGGTGGGCGGCGGCGTGCTCGTGCTCGCCACCGACGTGATCGTCGCCGCGCTCGGGCTGCGCATCGTCCTCACCGGCGCCCAGCACGAGGCCGACGACACGCCGGAGCCGACGCTCGGGACCGGCCGGCTCGTGACGGTCGCGTTCACGGTGGGGTTCCTCGCCGGCCTGCTCGCCAACTCGGGCGGCTTCCTGCTCGTGCCCCTGTACCTCGCGGTGCTCGCACTCCCGATCCGGCGGGCGCTCGCCTGCTCGCTCGCGGTCGCGGCCGCGCTCGCGATCCCGGGCACGCTCGTGCACGCCGCGCTCGGCCACATCGACTGGAAGGTCGCCGTGGTGTTCGGCATCGCGTCGATCCCGCTCTCGAACCTCGGCGCCCGCACGGCGCTCGCGGTGTCACCGGCGAAGCTCGAGCGCTTCTACGGCGCCGGCCTGCTCACCCTCGGCACCGTCCTGCTCGTCCTGCACTGACCCGTCGTTGCCCCGGTGCTCGGGGGCGGGCGGTCATTCGCCGTCGCGGTCGGGGTCGCCCAACGGCTCGGGAACGTTCTCCCGCGCGTGCAGCAGCGCCCGGGCCGACGGGCCCCGGGCGAAGTACGCGGCGAGGCCCGCGTACACCACGAGGCACAGGTACGGGCTCACGAACGCGAGTGGGATGCTCAGCCCGTACACGATCGGGCTCACCGACGAGAGCTTGAGCGACCGGCGCAGCTGTGACTCGGTCACCGACTCGATGGTGTGGTCGGGATTGCGGGCGAGATGCCACCACATCCCCATGAAGAGCAGCCCGATGATCGTCATCGTCACGCTGTAGAGCGCGGTGGCCTGCGACGCGTTGGCGCCGCCCGCGTCGATGAACTCGGAGAGGACCGAGGTCGGCCACGGGATGAAGCCGATCACGAGGAGCAGGCCCAGGTTCAGGAACAGCAGCGGCCGGTCGACCGAGCTGATCCGCTCGAACATCGCGTGGTGCGCGACCCAGATGAGCCCGATCACGGTGAACGACATCAAGTACGCGAGCAGCGACGGCCACTCGTCGAGCACGGCGTCGAGCACGCTGTTGCCGCCACCGGTCCGGAGGTGGCCGAGGTCGAGCACGAGCAGCGTGGCCGCGATCGCGATCACGCCGTCGCTCAACGTCTCCAGGCGCTGCGTGGTGAGGCTCGGTCGCGCGCTCGGCAGGCTCACGCCGTCATCCTCGCGTGCGCGCGCCGATCTGTCCGATCGTGAACCGAACCTGACGTCGCGACGCGCGCGGCGAGGCTTCCGATCAGCCCGTGAAGGTCGGCTGGACGACCACCGGGAACGTGTTGGTCACCGTGAGCACGCCGATGTCGCCGTTGCCCTCGAGGAGCACCGACAGCGGTGTGGCGCTCGGACCGCCGGCTGCGCCCGGTCACCCGACGCCGGGGATCCCGTCGAGGATGCCCGCTGTCCACGCGCAGGAGTACGAGACCGTCTCGGCGCCGCCGGTCGTGGTCTCGGTCGCGGTGCACGTGCTCTCGATGAGCTCGGAGTCGCTCAGCACCCAGGTCCCGCCGACGACGCTCCATCCGGCCGGACCGCTCGCCGCCACGGGCTCGCCGTCCTTGTCGTACGGCAGTGCCACCGCGTCGACGGTGATCTCCGTGTCGGTCGCCTCGACCTCGGCCGGGCGGTCCACCTCGCGGGTGCAGGTGACCGAGATGGTGAAGCCCGTGGTCGACGGACCCGAGACGACCTTGGCAACGGCCAGGATGGGGTCGCAACCGACGCCCGGCTCGGCCGGGTCGATGATCACCGAGCCGTCGGCGGTGGGCGACAGGCCGGGGTCACTCGAGAACAGGACGCTCACGCCCACGAGGGCCAGCGACCCACCCAGTGCCATCAGTCGATGCAGCTTCACGTGTCCTCGTTCTGCTCGTCCTCCTCGCCGGGGGGCGGCGCGGAGAGTTCGAGTGAGATCACTTCAACCGGCACGACGTGCGCAGTGATCGGTTCCGGCGGCTCCTCCGCGAGCAGGAAGCGCCAGAACACCGTGCCCTCGTGGCGGCCGCCGGTGTCGAGCCAGTTCGGGACGCCGGGGTCCTCGTGCGCGACGACGATCCGCGCGATGCGGCCGTCGGCGACGACCATCTGCCGGTGGTTGACGGTGGACCGGTGCCGGCGCACGTCGATCGACTGCCCGAACCGGTTCCACAGCACCGCACTCGCGTAGGTGCACGGCGGCACGGCGACGTCCATCACCAACGCCTCGCCGTCGTCGAGCCGGAACCGGCCGAGCGCGTAGGTCTGGTCGGGCGTGCCGCGGCCGCCGCCCTCCTCCGCCTTCCACCCCGCGGGCGCACCGATCGTGTTGATCTCGGTCGAGACGTACGACGGCTGCCCGTTCGGCGGCGCGGGCGGACGGGTCATGGCCTGCACGAAGCCGGCCGCGGCCCGCCAGCGCGCCGCGATCGCGTCGTCGTCGGGGACGACCGGTGACGGACCGTCGATCACGTCGATCCGCATCGTGGCGGGCACGTCGTGCGCGGGGTCGAGGTAGTACTGGCGGGCGATCACGTAGCACGCGTCCGGGGGGGGCTCGATCACGAGGTCGTACACCGCGTGGTTCCCCGCTCCGAGCGCGACGTGGTTGGCGTTGGACGCGACCCGCTCTGGGTGCCCGGGCGTGCCCGCGTAGACCGTGAAGCTGAGGTAGCACTCCTCCAGCCGCGTGCCGTGAACGCGGTAGCGGTGGTTCCCGTCGACCGGCGCCATCCAGTACGCGGAATCGGCGCCGTTGTCGGCCCAGCGGCGGTCGGGCGTCGTCCACGGCACGAACACGGGCGCGGCCGGATCGGCGTGGACGAACATCAGCGCACCCTCGATGATCGCGGCGAGGTACCGCGACCCGTCGGCGAGGTCGACCGGGGCGAGCGGCCGGCGGGCCGCGCACAGGTCGGCCCATCCCTGCCGCACCGCATCGAGGTACTCGGTCAACGCCTCGTGGATCATGCCTCCACCTCCGGTCGGAACCGATCCAGGTACTCGGCCAGCGCGGCCTCGACGGTCGCGCGGTCGAGGCCGTACTCGGCCAGGTCGTACTGGTGCTTCCCGCCGCCGTGCTGCGGGTTCGCGGCGAGCCAGGCCTCCATCGCCGCGCGCGTCGTCGCGCACAGCTCGAGCCCGGCCGCGCCATAGCACTCCTCCGCCACCGCGAGTGGGTCCGCGACCATCCGCGCGTAGTGCACGTCGACGAACCGCGCGCCGGTGCCACGGGCGTCGGCCGCCCGCCGGACCTCCAGGGACCGCGCGGCCATCGTGTGGAGCTGACCGAGCCTCTCCCGGCCCAGCGCAACCGGGTCGACCGTCACGCACGACCGCCGGCGCGACCCCGCGTAGGTGCTGCAGTACGAGCCCACGAGGTCGACGGGGTCGCGGTGGTTCTGCACGATCACCGCGTCGGGAAGGAGCCGGTCGACCACCGCGAGGTCGAGCACGAACTGCGGGGACTTCATCACCCGGGGCCGGCCCTCTGCGATGCCGGCACTCCACTCGTTCAGCCGCAGCAGGTCGAACGCGAACCGGTACGCGTCGGTGTGGTCGGCGGTGTTCAGCCACGCGTTGTAGGACGGCAACGGGCACGAGAGCGCGAACAGCATCGACGCGAAGCAGTGCTGGAGGAGGAACACCTCCTCCTCGGGAGCGTCGGCGTCGAGCGGGTGGACCTTCAGCGCGTCGGGGTCGGCGGCCCGGATGGCGTCGATGCGTGCAACCGCGTCGGCGCGGCGCGTGTCGGATCCCGACGCCGGGGGCACCGGCCGGAACGCCTGCCACGTGGGCAGGAACTCGACGTCGGGATCGCAGGCGAGCAGCCGGTGCAGGAACGTGGTCCCCGACCGGGCGAGGCCGGCGACGACGATCCGCACCGGCAGCGCACGCTCCCCCACCTCGGGATGCGCAGTGAGCAGGGCGTCGGCCCGCAGTCGCTCGTCGACCAGCTCCACGAGCTTCGCGCGGAAGCCGGCGGCGCCCGCCTCGCTGAGCCCACCCTCGTCGTTCGCGCTGCCCACGAGCCGCGCGAACGGTTCGAGCCACGGGGCGTCGGGATCGACGTCGCGGCCCGCGCGCCGGGCCCCGTCGGCGAGGAGGTCCGCGGCGAGCACGCCGGTCAGACCATTGGGTGCGCGAGCGGCACCACGTTGTAGTGCGCGCGGACGTCGGCGAGCGCCCAGTCGGCCATGGTCAGGTGCTCGGCCTGGCTGAAGTCGGACGTGCACTGCGCGCCGCGGGCCAGCGCCTCCCCGAGGAGCCGCGTCGCGCCCGGACGCCCCAACGTCGAAGCCTTCGGCATGATCTCGCCGTGCTTGAGCAAGCCGGCTTCGTGGATGACGAGGTTGGTGACGAACTGGAGCCAGTTCGCGTCGTTGTCGTTCATCGCGAGCGTGAACGCGCCGAGCGCGATCTCGCCCGGCCCGGTGGGCTCGTAGCCCGCGATGACGTGGTTCATGTCGTGGCTGACGTAGTGCGCCGGGAAGTGGGTGTCGGCCCCCGGCAGGGTGAGGCCGTTGCGCTCGTAGAACTCGATGTAGGCGCGTCCGAGGGTGCCCTCCGGGAGGTCGCCCAGCGCGGCCAGGCGCGCGGCGAGCGCCGGGTCGGGCTCGTCCAGGGTGAGGTAGCGGTCGCGCAGCGACGGCTCGGAGAGCTGGGGCAGGTCGTCCGCGTAGAAGCGGTCATAGTCCTCGGTGGCGCGCTCGGCGCCTTCGTCGATCCACCGGCGGGTGATCTCCAGGTGCGGCCCGCCGACACCGAGCGCTTCGCTGAACTCCTCCACCCGGGCCACCTGGGCCGGGGTCTGGGGATGCCGGCACAGCTCGAGCGTCACCATGAGCTCGGCCACCCGGCGCCGCACCGCCGGGGAGGAGAGCGCGGCCGCGGCCTCGGCCGGACCGAGGGGCGTCAGCGCGCCGACGTCGACGTCGGGGCGCTCCCACAGGTGCTCCACCACCGCGGCAAGCACCCCGAGCTGCTCGTGGGTGGGGCCGCCGTCGACGTCGATCGCGCCGACCAGGGTCTGGATCGCGGGTTCCACCGATGCGGCATCGACGACGTACGGCATCGCGGGACGCTAGCCCGAGCGGGATTCCGGATCGGTGGATCCCGGGGCCGCGCCTCAGCAACCGGCCGCGGCGAGGGAGCGCAGCAGCGCCCGGGTGCGAGCGACCTCGTCGTCGTCGGTGGCCACCTCGAGCGCGGCGAACTCGGTGGCGCCGGCGGCGGCGAACCGCTCGATCCCGGCGCGCACGTCGTCCTCGTCGCCGATGAGGGCGACGTCCTCGGGACCGGCCGCTCCCTCGAGGTCCATCACCCGGCGGTACGACGGCAGGTCGTTGTAGCTGGCCAGCACCGCGGCCACCAGGCCCCGGATCGCGTCCGGCTGGCCCGTGACGCACACCGGCACGCTCGCCACGATTCGGGGCGCGAGGCGCGCGGCCCGATCGGCCGCCACGGTGAGCGCCGGCGCGATCTCGGCCTCGATGACCCGGGGCCCGCTCAGCCAGAGGATCGTGCCGTCGGCGCGCCCGCCGGCGAGGTCGAGCATGCGCGGGCCCATCGCCGCCAGCAGGACGGACGGGGTGCGAACGTCCGTCGGGCCCCCGAGCGCCTCGGTGTCGCCCGACCAGATCTCCCCCCGGAACGACACGCGCCGCTCGGCGAGGGCCGGCAGCAGCACCGACAGGTACTCGTCCATGTGCCTGGCCGGGCGCTCGAACGGCACGTGCAGCGTCGACTCGACCGTGGACTTGTGCGCGAGCCCGATCCCGAGCGCGACCCGGCCGCCGGCGAGGTCGGACACCGTGAGCGCCTGCGCCGCGAGCATCAGCGGGTGGCGCGGCCAGGTGGAGATCACCGCGGTGCCCAGCTCGATGGTGGAGGTGGCCGGGCCAACGACCCCGAGCACGGTGAGCGCATCGGGCGCGCCGAGCTGCGCGAGCCAGTACGACGCAAACCCGTCGGCCTCGGCCGCCACGGCGTGGGCCACGATCTCCGACGCCGGCCGGCCGAAGGCGATCAGCCCCGACCCGTTGATCCCGATCCGCATCGTCCTCGACCTCGCCTTCGGGCGTCGCGCACGCCGGGGGACAGTCTGGCCCGGCCGAGCGCACGAGGTGCCCGCCGTCACCGGGAGTGCGATCATGCCCGGCCATGAACGTGGACGCGGACGTCTCCGGCAAGGTCGTGATCGTCACCGGCGCGTCACGCGGCATCGGCCGCGGGCTCGCCCACCACCTCGCGCGCCGCGGCGCCCGCCTGGTGGCGACCGGCCGCAAGCCCGAACGGCTCGATGCGCTCTCCGCCGAGCTCACGGCCCTGGACGCCGAGCACCTCACGGTGGCGGGGAACGTCGCCGATCGTGACGGCGCGTTCGCGCTGGCCGACGCGGCCGTGGCCCGGTTCGGCCGCATCGACGGGCTCGTGGCCAACGCACAGACCTTCCGGTCGGTCACGCCGCTCGCCGAGGTGACGCCGGCCGACATGGACCTCCTGTACGACACCGGCCCCAAGGGCACGCTCTGGGGCATGCAGGCCGTGTACCCGCACATGCGCGCGCAGGGCTGGGGCCGCATCGTCACGCTGGGGTCGAACGGCGGGCTCATGGGCTCGGTCGGCTACGGCCCGTACGCGTCGTCGAAGGAGGCGATCCGCGGCCTGACGCGCGTCGCCGCGCGCGAGTGGGCGGCCGATGGCATCGTCGTGAACTGCGTGTGCCCTGTGTCGGCCGGGCACCGGGCACCGCCCGCCGACGACCCGGCGCGCCGGGCGCTGTGGGAGGCGACCTACGCGACCCAGCCGATCGCGCGCGACGGCGACGCCGAGGACGACATCGCCCCGATCGTCGCGTTCTTGCTGTCGGACGCGTGCCGGTACATGACCGGCCAGACGGTCATGGCCGACGGCGGCGCGATCATGTTGCGCTGAGCGCAGCGCTCGGCGGACGGGGGCTCGCGCGCACGGATGTTGCTGCGCGCGGTGCGGTCCCGACCACGTGAGGACCGCGTCATCGCGGCGACGCTCCCACCGGACCGGTGGACCCGGGACCATTCCCCGGCGAGAGGAGGATTTCGGCACTGCCCCTCAGGGCGCGCGCCCGCGAGGCTGGCACCGTGGCTGCGAACCTCTGGCGCCGTGTCGCCGCTCGCATCGTGGACGTCGTCATCGTGGTCACGGCCGCCTTCGTCGTCGCGCTCGTGATCGGCGCCCCGGAACCCGCGCCGGCGTGGGCCTCCGTCGTCGTCCTCGCCGCGGTCGCCGCGTACGAGGCGACCGCGACCCGGGAGTGGGGCGCGACGCCGGGAAAGGCCTGGTTGGGCCTCGCGGTGACCACCATCGCCGGCGATCGCCCCGGCTGGTGGCGCGGATTCCTCCGCGCCGGGCTGCTCTGGGGCGGCCTCTCGGTCGCGTTCTTCGTCGTCGGGTGGGGCGAGGCCGTCGTCCTCGCGGCCGTGGTCGCGTTGTTCGCCGGACCGGTGGTCTCGCGCGCCGACCGCCGAGGCCCGCACGACCTCGCCGCGGGCACGAAGGTCGTCGCGACGACCACCCGCCCCGTGCTCGACCAGCATGCCCGTGACCGCCGCCGACTCACCGGCGCGGCACTCGTGCTCGCGGCGGGCGTCACGATGGCGGTGGGCACGTTCCTGCCCTGGGTGACGCGTACGCCCGCCAACCACACGTCGTCGGGCTGGGGCCTCCTGCGCTGCGACGGACCGCGCGCCGAGTGCTCGATCCCCCGCACGGTGCTGCCCCACGGTGCCCGGTTCGACCCCGCGCCGGTCGCCGCCGTCGTCGTCGCGTGCGCGGTCGTGTTCGTGGCCA
This sequence comes from Acidimicrobiia bacterium, assembly GCA_041659105.1. Classification (GTDB taxonomy): domain Bacteria; phylum Actinomycetota; class Acidimicrobiia; order IMCC26256; family PALSA-555; genus CAIUKV01. The sequence continues at coordinate 5,166 of JBAZYX010000011.1, read as the reverse complement.
TCGGGATCGTCGGGCTCGCCCGTCGCGGCCATGGTCTCCACCGGCCGGTCGACACCGTGGAGCTCGTGCTCGGGTGGGTCGCGGTCGCCGCGGGCTCGCTCGCTGCTGCCCGCACCCTCGACGCGTTCGACGGCCCGCTCAGCGAGATGCGGTGGGGCGTGCGCGTCGTGATGCTCGCGGGCCTGCTCGCCCTCGCCGGCATGATCGTCCTCACCTCCGCGGCTCGCCGTCACGACCCCGCTCGCCGCCGGGCGGGCGGATCGGCGGCACCCGAGAAGTAGCGTCGCGACCCTCCCCCGCCGGGCCCGCCGGCCGCGACCACGAACGCACCAGGAGCCGTCCATGTACGACCTGATCATCAAGAACGGCACGATCGTCGACGGCACGGGACGGGCGGCGTTCCGGGGCGACGTCGCGGTGCGCGACGGCGTGCTGGTGCAAGTGGGCGGGACGGTCACGGGTGACGCGACCGAGGTGATCGACGCCACCGGGCTGATCGTGACCCCGGGGTTCGTCGACGTGCACTCGCACTACGACGGCCAGGTGACGTTCGACGACGTGCTCGAGCCGTCGGCCGGCCACGGCGTGACCACCGTGGTGATCGGGAGCTGCGGGATCGGCTTCGCGCCCGCACGGCCCGAGCACCACGCGCTGCTCATCGAGACGATGGAGTACGTGGAGGACGTGCCCGGCGCGGTGCTCGAAGCGGGGATGCCGTGGGCGTGGGAATCGTTCCCCGAGTACCTCGACTTCCTCGACACGCGCTCGTACTCGATGGACGTCGCGACGCAGGTCGGTCACGTCGCGGTCCGCATCCACGTGATGGGTGAGCGCGGCGTGCACAACGAGGCCGCGACCTCCGACGACATCGACGCCATGGGCCGCATCGTGCGCGAGGCCATCGACGCCGGCGCGCTCGGCTTCTCCACCTCGCGCGTGCTCGCGCACCGCACCGCGAACGGCGAGCCCGTTCCCGGCACGTTCGCCGACGAGGACGAGCTCTTCGGCATCGCGGCGGCCATGCACGGCGCGAGCCGTGCGGTGTTCCAGATCGCCGAGTCGGGTGCCGACGGCGCCGATCCCGAGGCCGCGTTGAAGGAGCTCGACTGGATGCGCCGGCTCTCGGCCGAGTTCGGCCTGCCGGTGTCGTTCCTGCTCCTCCAGTCCTCCGCCGGCCCCGACCTCTGGCGCGAGGTCCTCGACCGAGCGCTCGCGGCCCGGGCCGACGGCGCGGACGTGAGCGCGCAGGTCGCCAACCGGCCGTTCGGGATGCTGCTCGGCCTCACGAGCCGCCACCCGTTCGCGCAGCGACCCACGTTCGCCGCGCTCGCCGCGTCCACCGCGTCGCCGGCCGAGCTCGCCGCCGCGCTGCGCGACCCCGCGACGCGTGCTGCCGTCCTCTCCGAGTCCGACACGGTCGCCACCACCGACCGCTTCGCCGGCATCGGCCAGATGCCGGTGCACATGCCGATGCTCGTGTTCCCGCTCGGTCCCGAGGGTGAGGCGATCGACTACGAGCCCACTGCGGACCTGTCACTCGCGGCGCGGGCCGAGGCCGCGGGCGTCTCCTCGCTCGAGCTGTTCTACGACCTGATGCTCGAGCACGACGGCCGGGCGATGTTCATCGTTCCCTTCTTCAACTACGCCCACGGCGACCACGACGCGATCTACGAGATGCTCACCCACCCCGCGTCGGTGCCCGGCCTCGGCGACGGCGGCGCGCACCTCGCGACGATCTGCGACGCGTCGATGCCCACCTACCAGCTCTCGCACTGGGTGCGCGACCGCACCCGCGGCCCGCGACTCTCGCTCGAAGCCGCGGTGCGGATGCAGACCCACGACACCGCCGCGCTGTTCGGGCTCGGCGACCGCGGCACGCTCGAGCCCGGGAAGCGGGCCGACCTCAACGTGATCGACCTCGACCGGCTCGATCTCGAGCTGCCCCGCTCGGTGGCCGATCTGCCCGCCGGCGGCGTCCGCCTTCTCCAGGACGCCACCGGCTACGCGGCGACCATCGTGCGGGGCGAGGTCACCCGGCGCGACGACCGCGACACCGGCGCACGCCCGGGCCGCCTGGTCCGCGGCGCCCGTTGACGCCCGCCGGGCCGCGCGCCCGGTTCACTGCTTCCTGACCTTTGGCCCTGTCGCAGGGCGATGCCCTCGCGGGAGACTCCGCGGCGAGTGGACCTCTCGACGGCAACCGAGCACGAGTGTGCGGCGCCTTGGCCGCTGCGCATCGCGCTCGCGTTCGGATGCATGCTCACGGTTGCACCCCTCCTCGCGTGGGCCGAAGGACTGGGTCCGTTCGCCACCTGGTACTGGGCCTGCACCGTCCCCGCGCTCGTGCTCGTCACGGCCACCCTGGTGTGGTGGTGGCGCTCCGGCCGCTACCCCGACACCGTGCTGGCGGCGCGGGCGGGCGTGATCGGAGGCCTGCTCGGCACCGTTGCGTACGACCTCGTCCGGATCCCGGTCCTCGCCACGGGCCGACAGGTCCTCGCCCCGATCGACTCCTACGGGATCCTGCTCCTCTCGGCCCGCGCGTCGTCGCCCCTGACCGGATTCGCCGGCTGGGCGTTCCACTTCCAGAACGGCATCTACTTCGGTCTCGCATTCGCGCTCGTGATGTCGGGACGGCGCATCTGGTGGGCCGTGGGATACGCGTTGGTGCTCGAGTCCGGCGCAGTCTTCACCGCGTTCGCCGACACCTACCACCTGCGGGGCAAGACCGACCTCATCGCGATCGCCTACCTGGCGCACATCCCGTACGGGCTCGCGCTCGGGTGGATGACGGCCGCGCCGGGGCGGCGGACGGAGCCGTGGGACCGCAGCCTGCGCGCACCTGTCGCGGTGTGCCTCGTCGCGCTGCTCGGCGTGCTCGTCCTCTGGCACCGTCCGATCGCCACGGCCGCGTCATCGACGATCGAGATCCGGTCCGACCGGTTCCATCCCCGCTGGGCTCGGGTTCCCGAGGGGGACTGCGTGACCGTCGTCAACCGTGACGACGCGCGAGCCGAGCTCGACGACGGCCCCGTGATCGCCGCAGGCAGGACCGTCCGGTGGTGCCCGACCGGCGCCGGGATCCACCGCACGAAGATCGAGGGGCGCGGCGGGTCCGGCGGATATGTCATCGTGGACCCCGCAGGATGACCGAGGGCAGAGGGAGCGCCATGGGAGCCACTCGCGGCTATGTGCCCCGGCGGCCGTCGGGCTGGTACGCCCAGCTCTACCGACGGACCTACGGGGAGGCCGCGCCCGCGACCCAGACCAGGACCCCCGGGCTCATCTGGGTTGGGCTCGCGCTCGTCGTCGCGGGGATCTTCACGCCGTGGGTCCGGGGCCTGGGCGGCTGGATCTCCGCCTTCACCGCGCTCGACGTCCCCCTGCGCACGATCTGGCGCGGGAACCCGGCGACCGGCACCGGCTCGGGATTGCTCAACGGGGTGACCGGGTTGTCGGTCGGCTTCTGCGCGGCCATCCTCGCGATCGCGGCCGTGCTCTCGGCCTTGGGCCGTCTCCCCCACTGGGTCCGCACGGCAGCCTCGCTCGGGATCGTCGCCATGCCCACTGCGGTGGCGGCCCAGATCGCCCGTACCGCCTCCGAGAACAACACCCGGTTCCTGTCCGTCGTGGGCCCGGGCATGCTCCTCATGCTCGGCGGCGGCGCGATCATCGGGCTCGTACGGATCCCCGGTCGCACGTCCGGAGGAACGCGGTGAGCGTGCCCGCGGCGGCATCACCGGCGCCCTCCCGGTCGTGGCGCAAGAGCGTCAACGTCGGCACCGTCGTCGTGAGCACGGTGCTCGGCGGGGTCGTCGGATACCTCTCCAACATCTGGATCATGGCCGTGCGCAGCGACGGCTACAACGTGAAGCAGGGCTCGGCCGCCGCGGCTCCCGGCAACCTGTTCCAGGGCAGCATCTTCTGGCTGCTCGCGCCCACGATCGTGTTCGCGATCGGCGGCTACTGGCGCGCGGTCGGGACGAAGCGGTTCTTCTTCGAGATGCGCCGCCTGCCCCGCCTGCTCCTGATGCTGGGGAAGAGCAGCGGCACCGGCTTCCAGATGCAGTTCCTGCTCGGCGCACTCGTCGGCGTCCTCGCGTCGGTGTGGATCGGCCCGACGCTCGGACTGGTGTGCTCGCTGGGCTTCATGGCCATGCTGCCGACCGCCGCGTCGAGCATCCTGTCGAGCTTCGGCTACAAGGTCACGCAGTTCCTCAGCTCGAAGCTGGCCCGCCCGTCTGCCGCGGTGTCTCCCGAGGGCGCCGGCCTGATGAGCTCGGTGGTGGCGATGTTCGGCGGCGCCACGGCGCTGCTCCTCGGCTTCTTCGTCAGCTCGTCGACCGCGAAGTGGGTGATCGCGGCCGCGCTGGTGGTGTTGTTGGTGCTGCGATCCGGGCGCCTGCGCACCTCGCCGACGACGATGCTCCTCCTCGTGCTCGGGCTCGCCGTCGTCGGGATCCTGGTGATGGCGCATCCGGCGGCCGCCGACGACGGGGGCTGGATCGAGTGCTCGGGCCAGTCGTGGTGGAGCTGCGACGGTTCGGACATCGTGCGGGAGTGGGGGCTCTTCGGAGCCGCGCTCGGCGGGCTCGGCGGCGCGATCGGCGGCGCGCTGGGTGGGGTCATCGGGAGCTGGCCGCCGGGCAGCGTCCTCGACGACCCGGAGTTCCTCTCCCCCGGCGACCCCGGCAACGAGCTCGACCCCGACGACGCCGACGAGTGGATCCGGGGGGTCCTCGGCGGGGACGACTTCGGGGACTGGTCGGGTACCCATTCGCCGTCGTCGCCGCTCTCACCCGAGGACTTCGACGACTACATGACGTGGAGGCACGACCGGGGCTTCGACGACCCCCCGCTCCCCGAGGGAGGCCCCCCGTGGGAGGGGACCGAGGGCCCTCCGGCCGAGGAACCGAGCGGCGTGACCACCACCGAGGTGGTGGCCGGGCCCACCGACAAGTTCGAGGGGTCCGAGGGGTGGAGCGGCGACGCCGGCACCGAGACCGACGACTTCGACGACTTCCTCGATGACGTGTTCCCACCCAGTGACGTCGAGGACGTCATCTCCGACGACTTCCTCGACGATCTGCTCGGCGAGGGCGAGGGCGAGGGCGAGGGCGAGGGCGAGGGCGAGGGCGAGGGCGAGGGCGAGGGCGAGGGCGAGGG
>JBAZYX010000010.1:0-52282 GCA_041659105.1 Acidimicrobiia bacterium | reverse complement strand
CCGTGCGCGCTCCCCGGCCGATGTCTCCGCGCTGGGATCGATCAGCAACGAAGTTGCGCACGGCTTCGCCGCGCTGTCCGGTGTCGAAAGGGGTGTGTCCCACGAGGTCGGGCGCCATCCATCGGGCTACAGGTCGAGCTCGCCCTCGAGCAGGAGACCAACCCGTATGTGGACCGCGTCGTCCGGTTCCACCACTTCTTCGCCCGGAAGCTCATGTTCGTGCGCTACGCAACTGGGTTCGTCGTGTTTCCCGGTGGGTTCGGCACGCTCGACGAGCTCTTCGAAGTGCTGACCCTCGTCCAGACCGGGCGGGTCCGTCATTTCCCGTCGTGCCCGTCTCCCATGCGCATCGGGGACCGCTCTTGTCGTGGGTCCGCGACCATCTACTCGACACGGACATGGTCAATCCCGAAGACCTCGAACTCGTGACAATCACCGAGGATGTCGAAGAGACTGTCGCGCTGCTCGAGGCATGCCACGGACTACAGGTCCAAGCGTGTGCCGCCGACCACACGCAACGCGGCAACGGAGATGCGTCAACAGCCCGCTGACTGGAGCGTCGGGTACGGGTCGATCCGCTGCCCGTTCGGACCACCGAGCCGGATCTCGAAATGGAGGTGCGGCGCCGTCGAGTTCCCCGTCGAACCGACCAAGCCGATGACCTCGCCCTGCGAGACCGACCGTGGGCCGCCGACGAACTGGGACTGGTGCGCGTAGTAGTAGACGTTCCCGTCGTTCGCGTACAGGTACGCCTCGTTTCCCCCGGCGCCGTTCATCGCCATGTAGCTCACAGTGCCGCTCTTGACGGCGACGAGCGGTACGCCGGTCGAAGCGAACATGTCGATTCCGTAGTGGAAACCACTTCCGCGCGGCCCGAAATTGTCGCTGTAGGCGGCGCCGCTCACCGGGCACTGGAAGCTCCCGCCGCCCGGGTTGGTGATGATCTGACCGGCACCCCCACCTGTGGAGCCGCCGTCAGGGGAGGCCGGTTGCGGTCGGCTGGCCGCCTGCGCAGCACGGATCCGCGCAGCCTCGGCCGCGGCAGCCGCCGCCTGTTCCCGCTCCAGCCGCGCCGCGAGCTCGTCTCGGGCGGCATTCGCTTCCGCCAGACTCGCCTGCACAGACGCGTTCTTCTCGGCCAACCGGTCTCTCAGCACCTGCTGCTCTTCCCGCTGCTTCTTGAGCGATTCCTGCTTCACCGCGAGATCCGCTCGCAATGCGTCCAGCTGTTCGATGACCCGGTTGTCGACTTGATTTGCCTGGTCCAGGAATCGTTCCCGTCTCGCCGCTTCCATCGGGCCACGCGTCGAGAACAGCATGGTGAAGCCGCTCGCGCCGCTGCCTCGATTGACATATGCACCGATCGCCCGATCCACCACCTGCGCTTCGAGTGCCGCCATCTGCGCCTGCGCCTGCTCGATCGACGCCGACAACTCGCCGATCTTGTCCTGGAGCTCCTCGAAACGTCCTTCAGCTCGACTGAGTTCGTCGGCCGCCGCGTTCGCTTCAGCCTGGGAAGTCGCCACCTTCTGACGCGCCGCCTCGAGGTCTGACGCGGTGTCTGCGCCTGCGACCGAGACCGTCAGCAGTTGCGCACAGATGAGCGCGACCACGAACCCGACGAGCCGAGCCCGTCGTGATGCTTCGACGATCGTGGGTCTCCCTGCGGAAGCAAGCGAACGGATCGGCGAACAGTAGCACTCGACGACGACAAGACGTAGTTGTGAGTCGCGCTACTGACCGGCAGTACGATCTGCGCATGCGGTCACTTCGCTCGCGCTCGTTGCGAAGCGCACTCGTGGCGTTGGTCCTCGCAATCGGCGCCGGACTGTTCGCGATGCACGTGCTCTCCCAAGTCCCGTCGCCGTCCGCTCACGCCTCGCACCACACCATGGCCGCCACCGAGAGGATGTCGGATCGCACGGCCACCAAGGCGGACACCGACGCGCCGCTGGATCACGCACACGACCTCCTGACCTGCGTTTGGATCCTGATCGGCGGCCTCGCCCTTGCAGCTGGTACCGGGTGGTCGATCCGGATCCATCGAAGCCGAGACTCGCCGCGCGCAGTCCTGCGACGCGCCGCCTCCTCCGCGCAACGAGCCCCACCCTCCTCAGTACGACTCAGCCTGGTCGGCACAGCGAGGTGTTGATCGCGTGGAGCGCCGCTTCACGCTCACAACACCTCGTTCGTTCGTCGCGCGCGGCGCGACGTCACCAGGAAGGCACATCATGCGACGACTCTCCACGTTGCTAATCGCAGGAACGCTGACGATCGGAAGCGTTGGGTTCGCATCCATCGCCGGCGCGTCTACGACAGGTACGCCGTGCACTGCCAAGTCGGGCTCCGGCAGGTCCATGAACGGCACGCACGACACCATGAACATGGCGGGAAAGAAGAACCAGACCGCCGGCATGAACTCCATGGGTGGCAACTGCCCGACCGTTGAAGGCGCTCGGGAGATCGCCGTCGTCGGCGACGCGTTCACGTTCACCCCAACCGAGATCACGATCGCGTCCGGAGAAGACGTCACGATCGCACTCACGGCGGACGACATCGCCCCCGACTTCTACGGCAAGGGCGTCGGCCACATCGTGCACGCAAAGACCGGCAAGACCGCGATGGGCGGCCTCCGGATCGACGAACCCGGGACCTACAAGTTCTGGTGCACGGTCGCCGGACACAAGAAGGCCGGGATGACGGGCACCATCACCGTCACCTGAACAGGTGTGCGGCCCGGGGCCCACCCCCACCCGGGCCGCACACCACCCACCCATCTCCGGGAAGGAGCATCGCCATGGCAGTGATGTCCCGAATCGAGCAGGCATTCTGCCGAAGCGTGCTGTGGCGCACTCTCTCGCGCCGACTTGTCGTTCCATGGATCATCCAGGACCACGCGCTCTACGGCGAGGTCCTCGAGCTCGGAACCGGCTCAGGGGCAATGGCCAAGGAGCTCCTCGAGCGCTACCCGATCCGGACACTGGTCGCGACCGATGTCGATCCCCTCATGGTCATCGCGGCCGAGCGTCGCCTCGCCTCCCACGTGCCGCACGTGCAGGTGAGGCGCGCAGACGCAACATCGCTGCCGTTCGAGGACGGACAGTTCGACGCCGTGGTGTCGTTCCTCATGCTTCATCACGTCCTCGATTGGGAACAGGCGCTTCGGGAGTCGCTCCGGGTGCTGCGTCCCGGTGGACTCCTCTTGGGATACGACCTGACGAACACGATTCCGGCGCGGATCGTTCACCGCCTCGACGGCTCGCCGCACCGCCTCGCCACCCCCGACGAGATGCGCGCGACGCTCGAGTCAACCGGCATGCAGGACATCTCGGTCAGCCCTGGCTTGGCGGGCCTCGTGATGCGCTTCGTCGTTTCGAACGCTCACACCACGGCCAAGAACGACGACATCTCGTAGCCCCGCGCCAGCCGGACGATGAGCACCGATGCCTTGTCGACGAAGTCCGGGTACAACACCGTGTCGCCGAACCCGGCAGCCGACGCGTGGAGCGCGGAATCGGCCAGGTCCAGGTTCGCGACGCGCATGATCGTGAACGGATCGAGGCCAGTCACCGCTACTGCGATCGCGACGAAGTCGGCGAGGTCGACATACGCAACCGTCACTTCGCCAAGCGCTCGAGAAGCTCCTGATCCTCCTCGATGATGCGCCGCAGCCGCGCCTTGAACTCAGGGTCCCGACGCCGGCGCTCGACCGCTTCGGCCAAGGCCTGCTTCACCGTCTCGTTGACGCTCTGACCTTCGACGCGAGCGAGGGCCTCGGCATCGGCCGCCAACTCATCGGGGAGACGAACCGTCATGTTCTTCGTCATGCCACCATGCCGCCGCGCCACCACTGCTCTGCGCGCCTCCGCAACGCGCTCCGACCACCACTACGCCACGGGCGGCTGAATGCCGCCCGTCAATCGTCCAGGAACCCACGCACCCGTCCTACCCTGTCTGCGGTCAGCCCCGAACGGGGCGTTAGCACGCCGTGAGCAATCGGCGTCGAGGCCACCGCCTCGGACGCGCGGTTGCCCAGGTCAGCGAGTGCTCGGGACAGGATTCGAACCTGTACGCCCCGGAGGGCAGGCGGGTTTAGGCCAGTGATGGGCTGTCTACGCAGTCGCGCTGTTTCCACCGCGTGCGCTCTGCCCTGCGGTTTCGCGCGGCTGTCGTCCACCGGGTTCGCTCAAAATCGGTGGAGCTCGCCACCGCGCGTTAGCAAGGCGTTAGCAAGCACGTCCATCTCGACCCGCCGTTGACGAACCGGGCACAACCGGCCGATGACCCCTCCCCGTGGGAGTACCTACGCGTCGCCAGTTCCCCACACCCCACATTGAGGCATGGCTCACCGAGCAGTCCCGGAGACGCTGCTCCAGGCGGCTCCGGACCGGTCGGTTGAGGCCTCGCGGTCACCCGTCGCGTGGTAAGAGTTCGCGACCGGCGGACAGGGAACGGACGCAGGATGGGCGACGACCACTGGGAGATCAGCAACCTCATCGCTCGCTATGCCGAGCTGCTGAACCTCGGGCGCATCGACGAGGTCGGCGACCTCTTCCGCCACGGGAAGATCACCTCGGTCGGCAACCCGACGCCGCGTGAAGGCCGCGACGATGTCGTGGCGATGTACCGGGAGTCGGTGCATTTCCCAGCGAAGCTGCCCGACACGCTGATCTTCACCACCAACCTCCAGATCGAGGTCGACGGCGACCAGGCCACGGGCAAGACGTACTTCCTGGCCATGCACCAGACCGAGCACGGCATCGCTCCGGTCATTGCCGGCCGGTACCACGACGAGTTCCGGCGCATCGACGGGACGTGGTGGTTCCACCACCGCCACATGATTCCCGACCTGACCGGCGACCTGTCCACGCACCTGACCCGGCCGCTCGACGAGCTGACCGAGGAAGGTCGCGGATCCGCCTGATGGGAGCAGCGATGGAGCGGATCGGACTCGGGAGGACCGAGCTCGAGGTCTCGCCGCTGTGCCTCGGCGCGATGAACTTCGGCACACCGGGGTGGGGATGTGACGCGGCGGCCGCCGAGGAGATCGTCCGCGTGTACCGCGACGCCGGCGGCAACTTCTTCGACACGGCCAACATCTACGGGGACGGCGAGTCCGAGCGCATCCTCGGGCGGATCCTGGGCGGCGGCCGGCGCGATGTCGTCATCGCGAGCAAGGTGGGGTTCCCGGGACCGGGCAGCACGGAGCGGGGCCTGTCACCGGCGCACGTGCGCGCCTCGCTCGAGGGCACGTTGGAGCGCCTCGGCACCGACTACCTCGACCTGTACCAGCTCCACGCGTTCGACCCCGAGGTCGGACTCGAGGACACGCTCGGCATCTTGCACGAGCTCGCGGAGGAGGGCCTGATCCGCCATGCCGGCTGCTCGAACTTCTTCGCGTGGCAGATCGCCCACGCCGACGCGATCGCGCGCGCGTGCTCGTTGCCCGGCCTGGTCTCGGCACAGATGATGTACAGCCTGGTCCGACGGGACATCGAGCGCGAGCACATCGGGTACGCACGGGAGGTCGGGCTCGCCCTCATTGCGTACGGTCCCCTGCACGGCGGGCACCTCGCGGCGGCGTGGAGCAGCCGAGCAGACGTCCCACCCGACAGCCGCGCGGCCAGCAACCCCGACGTCTACCTGAGCGACGAGGACCGACTGTTCGCGGTCACCGACACCCTCGTGACCCACGCCCGCGCGATCGGTGCCACACCGGGCCAGCTGGCGCTCGCCTGGGTGCTGCGCCAACCCGGGATCACGGCCACGGTGACCGCGGCACGCTCCGCCGCCGAGCTGCGCGAGCAGCTCGTCGCGCTGATGCTCGACGCCGACGACGAGGTCTGGGAATCGCTCGACCGGGCCACCGCACTTCCCCCCAGCTACCCGAACGACTTCTACGAGCGACTGACCGCGCGAGTTCGCTAGTTCCCGTCGTCGCCGCTCGGCCGCCGCGGCAGCACGAGCGTCGCCGAGGCGCCGTACGCGGGTCCGTGCTGGGTCGAGACCTCGATGTCGATGTCGACGAGGTGCTCGTCACCGTCGGCGTACTTCCGCGCGACGCGACCGTTGATGATCATGTCGTCACCGGCGCAGACGTTCTCCCGCATCAGGAGCCTGATCCGGCGCACCCGACTCAACGGTCCACCCCAGTCGGTGGCGAACCGCGACAGCATGCCCGCGTTGAACGGCGTGTTCGTGAACATGTCGCGCGCGCCGATGTGCTGCTGCGCGTAGTCGCGGTTGCTGTGGTGGGGCGAGAAGTCGCGCGTGGCAGACGCGAGGTAGACGCAGCGGGTGACCGTGATCGGCATGAGGAGCGTCGGGAGCTCGTCGCCCACCTCGACGTCGTCCCAGTACGCGCGCTGGCCCGCCGGCGGGTGCGTCGCCCGCCCGTCGGGATCGAGCTCGTCCTCGGTTGCGCGATTGAGCCCCAACGACGTGTCGTCGTCCCCTCCGGAGGCCCCCGAGCCGTCCGGGTCGGTGGCGAACATCGTCGTGCGGCCGCGTACCACGACGTCGCCGTCCTGGTTGCGGATGATCGACTCCATCACCCAGAAGTAGCCCTCGCCCATCCGCGTCCGCTTCGGACCCGTCAGGGAGGCCAGCCGGTTCGAGAGGAACAGCCGGTCGTCGACCTCGATCATCCGCACGTACTCGGTGTCGATCTCGACCACGACGCCGTGGGGCGTCCGCATCACGCGCTTCAACGAGTAGTGCAGGTTCCTCCCCATCGAGTCCGGCTCCGGCCACCGGTACGGGATCATCAGGGTCAGGTCCATGCCGGGCGGCGCGACGATGCCGCGGTAGCCCAACGACGTCGCGAACTCCTCGTCGCGATACAGCGGGTGGCCGTCCTCGGTGGCCTCCAGCCAGTGCCGGATGATCGACTCCGAGGGCTCGACGAGCGGGACGCCCGCGGACTCCTGCGCGAGCACGCGCAGCTCCCGCTGCACGTCCTCGGGAAGGTGGTCGGGGATCCAGTCGGTCAGGGGCTGATCCTGGTCGGTCGTCACGGGTCCGCCCTCCTCGGGCACGTCGGCTCGATCACGAGGGACGACGCGCCCACCGCGCCGGTCCGAGCAGCTCCGCGCGGATCTCCGCGCCGTGCTCGTCGAGGCGGGGCGCCGGCGTCCGGATCATCGCCGGCGTCGCGTCGAGCTGCCACGGCGGCCGCACGTCGCGCGTGACGCTCCCGGCGCGGTCGACGACGAGCCCGACGTGCTCCACCTGCGGATCGGAGAGGAACTCGTCGTACGTGAGGCACGGGTACATGGATCCCCCGTGGCGCCGGAAGATCTCCTCGGCCTCCGCGAACGTCCACCGCGCGAGCCCGCGGTCCCAGAGCTCGTGCACCTCGGCGCTGTACCGGCCCACTGCGCCGGTGTCCTCGCGGAGCTTGGGCCAGCGCGGATCGTCGAGGACCCACTCCATCCCGAGGTCCTTCATCAACGCGACACGGTCGGTGATCGCCTCCGCTTGGAACAGGACGCGCCGGTCCGAGCACGTGTAGAAGTGCTCCGGCGGGTTCGTGTAGCTGTCGAGGTGGAAGCCCCACCACTCGTCGGGGTTGGAGAGCGCGACCCACAGCGCGGTGCGCATGTGCACCAGCGCGCCGAACAGCGACACATCGATGCGCTGGCCACCGCCGTCGTCCGCGACGAGCAGCGCGGCCGTCACCGCCTGGAACGCGTATAGAGCGCACGCCACACCGGCATGGTCGGTCCCCATCCGGACCGGCTCGTCCCCCGGTCGGCCGAGCGAGGCGGTCACCTCGGACGCGAGCTGGGCTGGGAGATCGCCGCCGAGACGGTCGGCCCACGGTCCGGCGGGCCCCCACGCGGAGATCACGCACACCACGAGGTCGGGGTGCTGCACCAGGAGGCCGGGGACGTCGACGTCCATCCGCACGGCGAGCTCGTGGTCCAGGACCAGCACGTCGGCCGACGCAGCGAGCTCGGCGACCAGCCCCGCCGGGTCCTCCGCGACGGCGATCGACCGCTTGTTGCGGTTCAGCGTCCCGAACGCGGCGGCCATGCCGTCCACCTGCGGCGCCCAGCCGCGAGCGCGATCGCCGTCGGGCGGCTCCACCTTGACGACGTCGGCACCGGCGTCGCCGAGCAGCCGCGCGAGCAGCGGGCCGGCGATCCCCTCGGACACCTCCACGACCCGGGTCCCGGCGAGCGCCCCGATCGCGGCGCCCCCCACCGCCTCCCGATCGCCGGTAGCCCGGTCGACCTCTGCCCGATCGACCTCCGCACGGAGCTCGTCGGTGTCGATCCCCGGGATGGGCGCGCCGACCATCCGCGCCGGGGTCCTCGAGAAGCTCCAGGGGGGACCGCCGGTCCACACGGTGCCCCACGCGACGGTCGGCACCTCGACGAGGTAGTCGTTCGCCAGGACCTGCTCGTGATGGCGCAGGTGCTCCCAGAGCATCGGCGCGCCCCAGGGGACCTCGGCGCGCGACAGGAAGAGCTCCCAGTAGGCCCGGGGCCTGGCCGCGAAGTCGGCCGCGAGCACCGCCTCGAGCTCGGCGCGGTGCTCCACGCGCGCGGTGTTGACGGCGAACCGCGGGTCGGACGCCAACTCCGGCCGTTCGAGCAGGGCACACAGCCGGAGCCACTCGTCCTCGCAGGTCACCGACACCCCGATCCAGCGACCGTCCTCGCAGCGGAACGCACGATCGGGCGCGGTGGCGAAGGCCGAGCTCCCGCGCGGCCGATGGGTCACCCCGCCGAAGTGCTCGGCGAGCCGCGGGAGCTGCATGGTGGCGGCCGCGTCGAGCATCGTGACCTCGACGTACTGCCCTTCTCCGGTCCGCTTCCGCGCGTGGAGACCGAGCAGCGCGGCCTGGGCCAGGAGGTTGCCGGTCGTCGCGTCGACCTGCGTCGCGTGGCGGTAGAACTCCCCGAGGCCCTCGCGCGACCCCTGCGTCGACCACACCCCGGCAAAGGTCTGCAGCCGGGTGTCGGTCGCGGGGTCACCGCTGCGCGGTCCGGTACGCCCGAATCCCGTGATGTGGCAGTAGACGAGCCGCGGATTGATCGCCCGGAGCTTCTCGGAGGAGAGCCCCATGCGGTCGACCGGCCGCATGTTCGTGGTGAACACGTCGCAGGTCGCTATGAGGTCGTACGCGAGCCGGAGGTCGTCGGGATCCTTGAGGTCGAGGGCCAGTCCCCGCTTGTTCATGTTCCACGCGAGATAGCCACTCGCCGTGCCGCGCACCAGCGGCGGCGCACCGGCGTTGAGGGTTCCCCAGTCGGCGTCGGGGCGCTCGACGTGCAACACCTCGGCACCGAGCGAACCGAGGAGCATCGAAGCCCACGGGCCGGCCATGTACATCGTGACGTCGAAAACGCGGATGCCGTCGAGCGGGCCCGGCACGTCAGTCGCTCGACGGGAGCGGCTTGGTCTCCCGCTGGACCAGTGGGACCCGGCCCGCGGTCAGCGTCCCCGCACCGGCGACCGTGACCAGCACTTCGACCGATGGATCCGCGGGAGCGGTGTAGCGCCGGCCGAGCACCGCACCGGTGTCGAGACCCGGCGCCGGCACGGCACCAGCCACCACCGGCTCGGCGATGTCGACCATCGGTTGGCCACCACACGCCAGCTCCAACGCTGCGCTCGGCGCCCGCACGATGATCACCTCGGTCGTGCAGACCTGGCTGCGCAGGCGCTGCCCGGGCTTCAGCTGCACGGCCCCCCTCATTGCGCCACCCTAACCTCGGCGTTGGGCACCGGAAAGCACGGCCCGAGGACGCGCTCACGCGCTTCATGGTAACCGAGGTCGACGGCGAACGGCTCGCCCGTCGTTGCCGACGAGGAGGTCACGTCGCCGTGAACGAGCTCGACGGCAGGTCGGTGGTCATCACGGGTTCCGGATCCGGCATCGGACGCGCCGCGGCCCGCCTGTTCGCGCGCGAAGGCGCGCGTGTCGTGTGCGCCGACCTGCGCCCGCAGTGGAACGACGAGACGGTGCAGATGGTGGAAGCCGACGGCGGCACCGCCGTCGCGGTGCGCTGTGACGTGGTCGAACCCGGCGACGTCGTTCGGACCGTGGCCGCCGCCGTCGACGCGTTCGGCCGCCTCGACGTCATGTTCAACAACGCCGGGATCGCGTCGTCGAGGCGCGGCATCTTGCTCGAGGACCACTCCGACGACGAGTTCGACCGGTTGGTCGCCGTCAACGCGCGGGGCGTGTTCTTCGGCTGCCGCGAGGCCGTGCTCCAGTTCAAGCGCCAAGGTGCCGACGACGGCGACGGCCGAGGCGTGATCCTCAACACCGCGTCCATCACCGGGATGGTCGGGCTGGGCAGCGCCGTGTACGGCGCGACCAAGGCGATGATCATCTCGATGACGCGCTCCCTCGCCATCGAGGGTGCGCCGTTCGGGATCCGCGCCAACTGCATCTGTCCCGGTGGCATGTCGACCAACTTCGGTCGCGCCGAGGAGCAGCTCGGCCGAGCGTGGGCACCCGAGGACGTCGAGATGGCCGCCCGCATGCATCCGCTCGGCGTGCCGATCACCCCCGACGACTGTGCCTGGGCGGCGCTCTATCTCGCGTCGGACCGCGCCGCCAGCCTCACCGGCGTCGCGTTGCCGGTCGACGGTGGCTACGTGGCCCGGTGAGCGCCGCGGCCGCTGAACAACCGGGCGACCCCGGAACGGGGTCTCCACTACGGTGCGCTCCCGTGGATGAGCTGTTCGATCTGACCGATCGGGTCGCGATCGTCACCGGATCGAGTCAGGGGATCGGTCGCGCCATCGCCGAACGGCTCAGCCAGCACGGAGCCCGAGTCGTGTTCTCGAGCCGGACCATCGCCGACTGCGAGGCCCGTGCCGCCGAGGCGAACGAGCGCTGGGGCGCGGCGCGGGCCGTGGCCGTGGCGTGCGACACGTCCGACGCGGAGCAGGTGCGGAACCTGGTCCGGTGGACGGCCGACCACTGGGGCCGGATCGACGTCGTGGTCGGGAACGCCCGCGCCGAGACGACGGGCACGTCGTGGGTCGAGAAGATCGACCCCGACCACCTGACGTCGTCCCTCGTCGGCAACGTGACCAACAACCTCGTGCTGGCCCAGGAGGCGGCTCCGCACCTGCGACGCCAGGGGGGCGGATCGATCGTCTTCATCGCGTCCACCGCGGGAGTCGCCGCGCTCCCTGAGCACCTCGCGTACGGGGTGTCGAAGGCGGGGCTGATCCACCTCGCCCGGGTGCTCGCGGTGCAGCTCGGACCGTCGAACATCCGGGTGAACTGCGTGTCGCCGGGTGTCATCGCCTCGCGCGGGCTCGAGGCGCCGGAGTGGGCCGACGGTGAGCGCGCCCGGGTGGTCACGGGCGCCACGCCGCTCGCGCGACCAGGGACGCCCGACGAGGTCGCGTCGTGCGTGGTCTGGCTCGCCTCCCCCGGCGGCACGTTCGCCACCGGGCAGAACTTCGTCGTCGATGGCGGTCAGACGCTGAAGGGCATGGAGGGTCCCGCCGAGTACTTCGAGATCGTGCGCCGGCGGATCCGCGCGTCGGATCAGCCCTGATCGGAGGGCACTGCGGGAGGCGGTCCGTCGAAGTCCTCGATGCCGGGCACCTCGGGGTCCTGCCACTGCGGCGGCCGACCCTCGGCGAAGGCGGTCGGGCCCTCCCGGAAGTCGGGGTGGGCCCAGTGCATCCGAACCTGTGCCCACGCATACTCCGCCGCGGCGGAGTAACCCTGCTCCTTGCCGTTCCAGATCGCCTGCTTCGAACGGGTGACGGCCGCAGGTGACTGCGCGGCGATGATGCGGGCCATCGCCTCAGCCCGTTCCATCAGCTCATCGCTCGGCACGATCTCGTCGACGAGCCCGAGCTCGTACGCTCGCTGGGCCGAGAGCTGGAAGTCACGACCCATGAAGGTCATCTGCAGCACGGTCCCGATTGGGAGTCGGTATGCGAGCGCGGTGTTCTCGATGCCGCCGACCATTCCCACGTTCACATGGGTGTGTAGAAGCGCGCGTCGGGCACCGACAGGACGATGTCCGAGTCGGCCACGAAGTGGAGGCCACCACCGACGCACGCGCCGTTCACCGCGCAGATCACGGGCTTCAGCACCTTCGCGTGGATCGGCGACCAGAACACCTCGGCGTGGAGGGGACCCGAACGTTGGCTCACTCGTCCGGTTGCGGCGACGCGTCCAACGTCGGCACCGGTGCAGAAGTGTCGGTCCCCGGCACCCGTGATGATCGCGACGCGAACCTCGGGGTCGAGCTGCACGTCCCGCCACACGGCCCGCATCGCCCGGTGCATCTCGGGCGTCAGCGAGTTGCCACGCTCGGGACGGTCGAGCGTGATGATCGCGAGGTGGTCGCGCTTCTCGTAGCGCATGCCCTCGAGCGGAATGCCGGACACCGAGTGGAGCGTGGTCATCGCACCTCCCACCGTGCACGAGCGAGTGCCTGCTGCAGGACCGGGGGACCGCCGAGCTCGGCGGCGAGAGAGAAGATGCGCGTCGTCCACAGGTGCAGGTCGTACTCGTCGGTGAGGCCCATCGCCCCACTCATCTGGTGGAGCTCGCGCACGGCCGTCCGTCCGGCGCCGACCGCCTGCGCGGTGGCGACCAGCACCGACTCGTCGGGCGCGCCCTCCCATGCGGCCCGGTAGGTGAGCCACCGGCTGCCCTCGATCCGGACACGGAGCGCGGCCAGTCGGTGCTGCAGCGACTGCAGGGCTCCCAACGGCCGTCCGAACTGCATCCGGTGGTTCAGGTGGTCGATCGTGAGGGCGAGTCCCGCGCCGGCCGCGCCCACGATCTCCGCCGCTACCGCGAGACGCCACCACGCGAGGGCCGACGGACCGGCGCCGTCCAGGACCAGGACGCATGGTCCCGGCACGAGCCGCCCGAACGGGTATCCCCACAGGGAGTCGACCACCGCCCCCGGCGCCATCTCGTGGACGGCAACCTCGTCGTCGTCGACCAGCAGGACGTGGCCCGGCAACGACGCGTACCGCACCGGCGCGTCGGAATCAGGGCGAGCGATGGCCACCGGGCCCCGCAGGTCGTCGAGCCCCAGCGCGGGCAGGACGAGCGCGAGCGTGCCGATCGGAACGGACCCCGCGGCCGCAGCGACCTCCTCGACGAGCATCGTGGCGGCGACCATCCCGGCGTCGGGGTCGTGCGCCATGTGGAGGTAGCCGGCGTCCCACAACGCGGCTTCGAGCTCGGCGTCGTAGCCGGAACGCGCCTCCACCTCCCGCGCGCGGTCGACCCCGGCGTGCCGGTCGAGCACGGCGCGGATGCCGTCGCGCACCGCCTGCTCGGTCTCGGTCAGATCGAAGTCCACGACGTCATCCCCTCGGGAGTCCGAGCAATTCGGACGCGATCAAGTTCAGCTGCACCTCATAGGTGCCCGACGCGATGCCACCGCCCATGGAGTTTCGCATCTGGCCGTCGGCCAAGCTGCCGAGCACGAGACCGTGCGCACCCATGACGTCGACGGACGCGTCGGCGACGGCCCGTTCGGCGTCGACCACCGCGACGCGGGCGACGTACGCGAAGGCCGAGGCGCCCCGCCCCTTCGCCTGGTCGTCGGCCGCGCGGTACACGAGCAAGCGGGCAGCCTCGCAGGCCGCCCGGGCCTCTCCCAGCCGCGCTTGGACCCACGTCTCGGTGAGCAAGCCGCGCTCGCGCGCCCACCCGGCAACGCCGTCGAGCACGAGCGACGCGCGGATGTAGCGCGGCAAACCGACCCGCTCATTCGCGAGCGCCGAGCGCACGATCGTCCAGCCTTCGTTCTCCTCGCCGAGCCGGACGGAAGTCGGCACGCGAGCGTCGACGAAGTCGACCTGGTGGAAGGCATGTCCGCCGACGAGTGACGGGATGCGGCGCACCTCGACACCCGGGGTGTCCATCGGGACGACGAGGACTGAGATCCCCCGGCGGCGCGCGGCCTCGGGATCGGTGCGGGCCAGGAGGAAGCAGTACTGCGCATCGCCGGCGTAGGAGGTCCAGATCTTCTGGCCGTTGATCACGTAGTCGTCGCCGTCGCGGTCGGCCCGGGTCCGCAGCGCCGCGAGGTCGGAGCCGGCGTCGGGCTCGGAGAAGCCCTGGCACCAGATCACCCCGCCGCGGGCCATCGGAAGCAGCAGCTCGCGCTTCTGTTCCTCGGTGCCGAACTGCATGATGGCCGGACCGATCCAGTTGACGTTCATGTACTGGGGCCCGCGCGGCTCGCCGTGGCGCCACATCACCTCGGCGAGGATGAGCTGCTCCCACCGGGATGCGCCCTCACCACCGAACTCGGGGGGCCAGCTGCACACCAGGAGCCCGTCGGCCGCGAGCGCTCGGGCGACGGCATTGCTCTCGGGGCTCGCCTGCGAGCCCCCGACGCTCGTGGCCGAGCGGCTCCAGTCGGGCGGCAGGCACCGGGCGAGCGCCTCCTCGACGCGTGACCGGAACGCCTCCTCGTGATCGGACCACCCGAACTCCATGTCGATCTCGTCTCCGGTGCAGGGTCAGTTCTTCGGGACCTGGCTGAACGGCACATCGCGGTCGAACGCCGGCTCGCGTGGGAGACCCAGCGCGCGCTCGCTGATGTTGTTGCGTTGGATCTCGGAGGTTCCGCCGGCGATCGACAGGCGTCGGCTGCGCAGGTAGTCGGTGACGTGCGTCTCGTCGTCGGTCCCCGGGGGCCACGCGATGGCTCCCGAGCCGGACCAGGCGAGGATCGCCTCGGCCCGGCGCTGGATGACGTGGTCGTTCCCGAGCTTGAGCAGCCCCCCGAAGCCCGAGGGCAAGGTTCCGTCGGCGACACCCTTGCCGATCCTGGCCGCCAACAGCCGGTGCACCGTGTCGAGCGCATGAATCTCAACGAGCTTTCGGCGGGCACCCACGTCCGCCGCGAGCCCGCGCCGACGCAGCATCGCCATGAGGTCGTCGACATCGATGGTCGGGTTGCCGACACCGCCGCTGCGACCCACCCACTCGTGCTCGATCTCGAGCAGGCCGCGCACGATGGCCCAGCCACCATTCACCTCGCCGACGACGCGGTCGGCGGGTACGACCACGTCGTCGAGGAACTCCTCACAGAACTCCCGGCCGCCGTCGATCTGGTCGATCGGACGGATCGCGACGCCCGATGCGCGGAGGTCGACGATGAACATCGTGATGCCCTGGTGCTTCGGGACGTCCCAGCTGGTGCGCGCAGGGCACATCGAGAAGTCGGCGTGCTGGGCTCCGGTGCTCCACGTCTTCTGGCCGGTGAGTACGTAGCCGTCGCCGTCACGGGTCGCGCGCGTGATGAGCCCCGCGAGATCGGAGCCGCCGCTCGGCTCGGACAGCAGCTGCAGCCAGATCTCATCCCCGCGCAGGATGCGAGGTAGGTGGTGCAACCGCTGCTCCTCGGTGCCGTGTTCGAGCAGCGTCCGGCCGAGGATGTTGATCGACACCGCGAACACGTCGGTCGGCACGTCGTAGCCGGCGGCCTCTTCCGAATACACCCGCTCGTGCGCGATGTCGAGCCCGGCGCCGCCGTACTCGGTCGGGAACGAGATTCCGGCGAAGCCGGCATCGAACAGCACGGCCTGCTGCGCACGCGCCCGGGCCACCCGCTCCGGGCTGTCCTTCGACCCGGCGGACGGCGGCAGTCGGCCATCGGCCGCGCGGGCGAGCGGCTGCACGTGCGCTGAGAGCCACTCGCGCACCTCGAGCCGGTACGCCTGCAACACCGGCGTGTCGAGGGCCTCGGTGCTCATGCCGACACCGGCTCCGTATCGACGCCGAGGACCACGGCGAGACGATCGCGATGTTCGTCGACGCCCCCGTACAGCGCCGCGTTCGACTCGACGCGCCGCAGCAGCAAGTGGAGGTCGTACTCCCACGTGTACCCGATCCCACCGTGGATCTGCAGGCAGTCGCGAACGATCATCGGGCCGCGGTCGCTGATGTACGACTTGGCGATGCCCACCATCTCCGCGCGTCCGGTGTCCTGGTCGACGCTGTGCGCCGCCGCCACCGCCACGGCCTTTGCCCCTTCGAGCCACAGCAGCATGTCGGCGAAGCGATGCTTCAGCGCCTGGAACGACCCGATCGGCCGGCCGAAGGCCTTGCGCTCCCTCGCGTAGTCGAGCGTCATCTCGTAGCACCGGTCGAGCGCGCCGACGGTCTCGGCACAGACCAGCGCGGTCGCGACGGCGAGCTGGCGACCGACCGCGAGGTCGGTGGCACGGCCGGCTTCGCCCAGCACCGCCTCGGCGGCGACGTCGACGTCGGCGAACTCGACCTCGGCGAACCGGCGCGCGAGGTCGAGCGAGACGAGCGGCGTCACGGTCACCCCGGGCACGTCGGACGGGACGACGAACTGGATCAGGCCGTCCGCCGCCCGAGCCGTCACCAGGAGGACGTCGGCCGCGCCAGCGTCTTGGACGAACGACTTCGTCCCGGAGAGGACGTAACCGTCGCCCCGCTCCGCCGCGACCAGCTGGACGCCGTCCGCGTCCCAGCGGCCGCTCCGCTCGGCGAACGCCCACGTGCCGATGACGGAGCCGTCGACGAGGCCCGGCAGGTACGACGTTCGCTGTGCCGCCGACCCGGAGCGTGCGATCGCGTCCGCGACGACGCTCGTCGGGATCAGCGGGCCGGGGAACACGGCGCGCCCGACTTCCTCCACGACGATCGATGCATCCGCCACCAAACCGCCCGACACGCTCCCGCCGCCGAGCTCCTCGGGGACGAACGGGGCCACCCACCCGAGCGCGGCCGCGCGGGCCCACACCTCCCGATCGAACCCGAGCACGTCGCCGAACCACGCTCGCGTCTGTGGGAACGAAGACTCCTTCTCCAGGAACGCGCGCGCCGCGCTCTGGACGATTCGCTGGTCGTCAGAGAGATCGAGGTCCAACGCCATCCCTCCACGTCCGACCTGCCGAGCTCGTCACGATCCCACCCCGGCACGCTCGATCTCCAGACCGGCGGGGTCGCCGGAGGCGAGGCGCGCGCGCCACCGGGCGAGGACGTCCAGGAACCCGAAGAAGTCGCCGAGCCCCCCGCCATAGCTGCCGTTCTCGGGCTTCAGCGACCCCGGGTCACCCTCGTTGTTGAGCCGGGAGGGCACGCAGGCCCCCATCAGCTCGGAGGCGTCGACGAAGGCATCCCGGATCTTCTCGCACCAGTCGCGCTCCGCCTGCTCGCTCACCTCGAACACCTCGACGTTCTGGTCCTCGAGGGTGTGCACGGTCTCCCCGATGTGCTCGGCGGCCACCAGGGTGATGAGCGTGTGGTTGGCCGTCACCACCGCCTGAGCACCCGGCGCCGGCATGATGAACAGGTTCGGGAAGCCGCGGGTCATCAGGCCGAAGAGGCTCGACGCCCGCCCACCCCACTTCTCCATGAGCGACACACCGTTGCGGCCGAGGACGTCGTGGCCCACGCGGCGCGGCAGCGGTGTGGTCTCTCCCTCGAAGCCCGTCGCGTAGATGATGCAGTCGACCTCGTACACCTCGCCGTTGGCGATCACGCCGGACTCGGTCACCCGCTCCACTCCCGCCGGGCAGTCGACGAGCTGGAGGTTTGGCGCGTTCAGCGAGTCGAGGTACTCGTCGTGGAAGCACGGCCGCTTGCAGATGTAGCGGTAGTACGGCTTGACGATCGCCGCCTTCTCCGGGACTTCGACGATCTCGTCGACGCGGCGACGGTGCTCCTCCATGATCTCGTAGTCGAGCTCCTCCATGCGCCGCTGGATCTCTTCGGGCGACAGGCCCGGCTCCTTCGGTCGCTGACGCACCGGACCCCAATGCCGAGTCCAGCCGTCGTCGACCATGTCGACCTCGACCGCGTGCCCGGTGCAGGCCCTCTGGAAGTTCAACATCCGTTCCCACTGCCAGCCCGGCTGCAGGTCGTCGGCGAAGTCGGGCTCGGTCGGGCGGTTGCCCCGCACGCCGATGGCCGATGGTGTGCGCTGGAACACGAAGACCTGCCGCGCTGCTCGCGCCAGGTGGGGGATGACCTGGATGCCGCTGGCCCCGGTGCCGAGGATGGCCACGCTCTCGTCGCCGAGCCGGTCGAGGTTCCCGTCGGGGCTGCCACCCGTGTACGCGTAGTCCCACCGCGCGGTGTGGAACGCCGTGCCGCGGAAGTCCTCCATCCCCGGGAGGGTCGGGATCTTCATCAGGTTGAGGATCCCGGGCGCCAGCACCAGGTACTTCGCACGGAACGCGTCGCCGCGGTCGGTGTGGACAACCCACCGCTTCGCGTCCTCGTCCCACTCGCTGCGCTCGACGTGGGTGTGGAACAACGCATCGCCGAGAAGGTTCCACCTCTCGGCGATGGCCTCGAAGTGCCCGAGGATCTCCGGGCCGAACGCGTACTTCATCGTCGGAACGGTGCCGAGCTCCTCGAGCAACGGCATGTAGACGTACGACTCGACGTCGCACATCACCCCCGGGTAGCGGTTCCAGTACCACGTGCCCCCGACGCCACCCGCCTCGTCCACCAGCCGGATGCGCTCCAGTCCGGCGTCACGCAGCTTGGCGCCGGCCAGCAGGCCGGCCATGCCCGCGCCGAGGACGGCAACGTCGACCTCGTCGAAGACCGGGTCCCGGGGCTCGACCGGCGTGAACGGGTCGGTGCGGAACGCGGCCACCATCGGGTCGTGGACGATGTCGCGGTTGTGGGTTCGGCTCGCCACCATCCGCTTGTCGCGTTCGGCCCGATACCGCGCGTGCACCGCGTCGGGATCGAACGTGGTCGACACCTTGTCGGTGCTTCCGGTCATCTTCAGACCTCGTGGACGTGCTCGTGGGTCACAGGACGATGGGGAGCTTGCAGTACCCGCGCACGGCGCTGCCGGTGTGGACGATGTCGGTCTCGTCCCACACGACGTCCCACTCGGGGAAGCGCGCCAGCATCTCCTCAAGGATGATCCGCGCCTCCATCCGGGCCAACGACGCGCCCATGCAGACGTGCAGACCGAAGCCGAACGACAGGTGCCGCTCGATCTTCCGTTCTACGTCGAGGCGGTCGGGCTCTTCGAACTGGCGCTGGTCGCGGCCGGTCGCCGCGGTCACCAGCACGAGCGCGGACCCGGCGGGGATCAACTGGTCGTACCAGACCACGTCGCGCTGCACCACGCGGGCGAGCGCCATCGACGGCGGCTCGTACCGGAGAATCTCCTCGACCGCGTTCGGGATCAGGTCCGGTCGGGCCACCAGCACGGCCCGTTGGTCCGGGTACTCGGCGAGCACGGCCCCCGCCCATCCCGTGAACCGGGCGGTGGTCTCGTTGCCGGCGCTCGCGAGGAGCTTGATGTAGCTGGCCGCCTCCTTGTCGCGCAGCGGCCGGGTGACGCCTTCCTCGTCGGTGAAGTCGAGGGTCACGAGCGCGCTCATGAGGTCGTCCTGGGGGTCCTGCCGGCGCGCCCGTGCGTGCTCGAGGAAGTACTCGACGAGCAGGGCTGCGTTGTCGTTGTACTGCGACCGGTCGAGCGGATCACCCGGGTCCAGGTGGAGCTGCGCATCCACGAGGTGGCGGATGTCGTCGAGATCCGAGTCGGGCGTGCCCAGCATCGCGGCGATCACCATGCCCGGGACACGAGCTCCGAAGTCGTCGACGAAGTCGAAGCCACCCGAGCCGATCCGCTCGTCGAGCATCTCGCGGACGAACGCGCGAACGCGGTCCTCGATGCGTTGCACGGCCTTGGGCGTGAACGCCCGGCTCAGCATCTGCCGATGGAGGTCGTGTTCGGGCGGATCCTCGAAGATCAGGGACTTCGACGACTCCGGCACACCGCCTCGGATCAGCTCGATGATGTCGCCTTGGGCCGAGCTGTAGGTCTTCCAGTCGACGAGTACGTCGAGGACGTCCTGGAATCGCGTCAGCGCCCAGAAGTCGTGCTCGTCGTTGCGGTAGAGCGGCGCCTCTTCGCGCATCCGCCGCCAGGTCGGGTGCGAGTCGCGATGGAGGTCGTAGTCCCATGGATCCCAGTACAGGTCGGACTCGTTCTGCTCGTGTCGCACCACCATCACCATCCCCCTCGTTGTTCGTGCAGGACCGTAGACCAGCGATGTCGACGACGACATCCGGCGACGCGCGCCGGCTTCACGCGGTCCCCGCAACGTTGGCGGCGATCGTCCGCTTGTCGGCCTTCCCTGTCGCGAACCGGGGCACATCGTCGGGCGTGAGGACGACGAACCGTCTCGGCACCTTGTAAGCGGAGAGCACCTGGCGTGCCCGCGCGCGCAGATCCTCTTCGTCGATCAACGCGTTCGGGGCCGGGACGATGACCGCCACGACCTCGTCACCGAGATCGTGATGCGGCACACCCACCACGTACGCCTCCTCGATCTCGGGAAATCCGAGCAGCACCTGCTCGACCTCCGCGGGCGCGACGTTGGCGCCGCCCGACTTCAGCATCTCGCTGTACCGGCCGAGGAAGAACACTCGTCCGTTCTCGAGATATCCCCGGTCGCCTGTGTGGTACCAGCCATCCACGTCGAAGGTGTCCTCGCGCTCGCGCTTGTAGATGCCCGCCGTGAGCCCGTGGCCTCGGATGAAGAACTCACCGACCTCGCCGTCGGGGATCGACGATCCCGTCTGGGGATCGACGATCCGGTACTCGAAGAACCGAGGGTTGTGGTGCGGTCCGCACGTCTCGGTCATCCCCACGTTGACGGGATCGCCCTTCGACGAGCGTAGGAAGGGCAGCGGATCGTCGAGCGCCAGCCGTCGTCCGCTCGCCGCGGCCGCGGCGATCAGATCGTCCACCCGGGCCCGCCAACCCGCAATGATCGTCACCCGCTCCCGCTCCATGAGCTCGAGCGCCTCGTCCCCGTCGAAGCGCTCCTGGGCCACGACCGGCGAGCCGGTGTGCAACGAGCCGAGCAGGCACAGCGGTCCGCCGACCCAGAAGAACGGCATCGCGACGAACACCCGCTGGTCGGGGATCGCCGCCTGCAGTCCGATCCCGGTGGACGGGTGCGTCTTGCGCACGGTCGCCCCCTGGGTGTGCAGCACGAGCTTGGGATCGGCACTGCTCCCCGACGTGCAGATCGAGAGAAGCCAGTCCGCCGGCGCCACCTCGTCCTCGACCGCGGCCAGCAGTGCCGGCTCGACGGTGGGCAACCACGACTCCCGGAGATCGAGCGTCGTCGCCCAGGCCCGATCGCTCCCGCCGACGAGCCAGATCGAGCGCAGGTACGGCATCGCCGGGAGCCACAGCGGCCCGGGACCGTGCCCGGCGAGCCCGTCGACCGCCGCCTCGAGGACGGGGGCGTAGTCGCGACCGAGAAGCACCCGCGGCGCGATCAGGGTGTCGACGTCGCCGATGCGCAACCCGCGCGCCAGCTCGGCCGGACGGTAGGTCGAGCTGAACAGCATCGCCGTCGCACCGATCCGCGCGACCGCCAGGAAGGCCACGGCGAAGTCGATCCCCGACGGCAGCACGATCCCGATCCGGGTGCCCTTGCCCACTCCGGCGGCGAGCAGCTGGCGGGCCAGCAGCGCCGAGCGGTCGGCCGCCTGCCGGTACGTGAGCCGGTCGGACGCGGTGATCACGTAGTCGGTGTCGCCGTGGCGACTCACGGCGGCCGCGAGCAGCGCCGGGACCGTCGGCGCGTGACCGAGGTCAAGGATCTCGTAGTCGGGCTGCTGCTCCATCGGCGGCGCTCGTCCCTTCCTCGTGGCTCCTCGGCGTCAGCGCGCCGACGGCGGCCGTCCGCACGGGATGCGCCGCGAGAAGTCGCGCCGTAAGGTGCCGCGCACCCGGCGGTCCGGGGCTCCGCCCCGCGGGTCCCGGGACGACCCCGCCGTCGGATACGACACGGAGCCCGGAGACACCCCATGGAACTCCCGACCCGCAGCGTGCTGACCATCGACGCGGCCAAGAAGATCGCCGACGCGGCCAAGGCCTACGCGCGTCGCAAGGGTCACCACCACCTCATCGTCCTGATCGTCGATCCGGGTGGTCACCTGCTCTACCTCGAACGCGGCGACGGCGTCGCGTGGGGGACCATCGACGTGGCGCTCCTCAAGGCCCAGACCGCCGTGCGCTTCGACCAGCCGTCGAAGCACCTCGAGACCCAGCTGATCGAAGGGGGGATGACCGGCCTCGTGGCCCTCCCCGGAGTCGCGTGCTTCGAGGGGGCGGTCCCGATCCACGCCGCCGACGGTGGGCTGCTCGGTGCGATCTCCGTGAGCGGGCTCACGAAGGAGCTCGACGGCGAGATCGCGCAGGCCGGCGCCGACGCCCTGCCGCGCATCCTCACCGGACCGGCCCGGTCGACACGCCGGCGCTGACCGGCCGCGACGCACCGCCGGGGTCGAACGCTTCGCATTCCCAGAACAATATTCTCGGGCCGAGAACCCGTCATGCCCGAGGCGTGCAGGCCTTCCCAACTTCCCGATCGTGGGCGCCGAGGTGCTCGGGGAGGGAGTCGAACCCTCACGCTCCCGAAGGAGCAGGCGGGTTTAAGCCGCCCGTGTCTGCCGTTCCACCACCCGAGCCTGATCGGAGGCTAGGCCGCTGCGCGACTCGGTGCGGGCGCCGATGCCGGCCACCGCTTCGGCCAGGTAGGTGCGGGCCCGGAGCGCGGGCTCACCCGAGAGGCGGTTGGTCGCGACCACGCCCTCGACCATGTCGGCGAGCACGGCCTCGAACGGACGGTCGCGCAGCCGCACCGCGATGACCGTGCCGCCGGGATACCGCCGCAGCGTGCGGGGGGCCCCGGGGATGCGGGGCGGCGAGCGGAAGGCGGGAACGGCGAGGCCGGCGGCGCGCGTCGCATCGGCCAACGCCCGCGCCGCGGCTGCGAACCCCTCCACTCCTCCGATTCGATCTCCGATTGCTCCACTCATGGCTCCACCCACGCAGTGAGTGTCGCGTCCCGGTGTGACACTCATCCCGGGTCGGCACGAGGTCCCGTCAGATACGGTCCGCGGGTGGCCGGCCCCTCCACGCCTCGACTCCGCCTGCGCAGCCCGTACGACCGGGAGATCGTCCGGCTGGCCGTCCCCGCGCTCGGGGCGCTCATCGCCGAGCCGCTCTACGTGCTCGCCGACACCGCCATCGTCGGCCACCTCGGCACCCGCCAGCTCGCGGGTCTCGCGGTGGCCGGGATCGTGTTGACGGCCGCGTTCGCCATCTTCAACTTCCTCGCCTACTCCACCACCGGCGCGGTGGCCCGCCGGCTCGGCGCCGGACGGCGGGTCGAGGCGACGTCGATCGGGGTCGACGCGGGCTGGCTCGCCATCGGCCTCGGGCTCGTGCTCGCGATCCTCGGCCTGCTCGCAGCGCCGTTGGTGATCGACGCGATGGGCGCGTCGGCCGGGGCCCGCCCGTTCGCGATCACCTACCTGCGGATCAGCGCGATCGGCGCGCCCTTCTACCTGCTCTCCCTCGCCGGGGCCGGCTTCCTGCGGGGCATGCAGGACACACGCACGACGCTCGTGATCGCGGTCGGCGCCAACGTGGTGAACCTCGCGCTCGAGGTGCTGCTCGTCTACGGGCTCCACACGGGCATCGCGGGCTCGGCCTGGGGGACGGTGATCGCGCAAGGCTGCGCCGCGCTCGCGTATGTGCTGATCGTGCGCAGCTTCGCGCGCGAGGCCGGGGCGCGACTCACGCCCGACCCCGCAGGGGTGAAGTCGGTCGCGGTGATCGGCGGACCGTTGATCATCCGCACGGGCTCGCTGCTCGCGGTGTCGCTCACCGTCACCGCGCTCGCCGCCCGCATCGACGACGTCGCGGTGGCCGCGCACCAGATCGCGTTCCAGGTGAACCTGCTGCTCGCGCTCGCCCTCGACGCGATCGCGATCGCGGCCCAGGCCCTGGTTGGCCGTTACCTCGGCGCCCGAGAACCCGAGGCGGCCCGCGCCGCCAGCGTCCGCATGATCGAGCTCGGCATCGTGGCCGGCATCGCGGTCGGTCTGGTCGTCGCCGTCACCGCGCCGTGGTTCCCCGACCTCTTCACCGACGACCCCGCGGTGGTGGACCTCGCCGCGCAGGTGCTCCTGATCGTCGCCGTGCTCCAGCCGCTCGCCGCGGTGGTCTTCGTGCTCGACGGCGTGCTCATCGGCGCGGGGGACCAGCGCTACCTCGCTCTCGCGATGGTGGCGGCGTCGTTCGGCGTGTTCGCCCCCATCGCCGCGGTCGTCGCGCTCTCGGGCGGCGGGCTGCTCGCCCTGTGGGGCGCGATCGCGGCCTGGCTGGTGGCCCGGGCCGTGGGGATGGTCGGGCGCTTCGTCGGTCCCCGCTGGCAGCGCGTCGGGGCGTAGCGTCACCCCCGCCGGACGCACCGCCTGCACGAGGAGCCCCCCATGCCCCTGCACGTCGAACAGCGCGACGCCGTCGCCGTCCTCACGCTCGATGACCCCGAGCGCCGCAACGCGCTCAGCCCGGGGATGGTCGACGACATCGTCGCCACCGTCGTGCGGCTGAACGACGACGCGTCGGTCGGCGCGATCGTGGTCACCGGCGCGGGCACCGTCTTCTGCTCCGGTGCCGACCTCGGCAACCTCGTCGCGCTCACCGCGGCCGAGGGCGGCGACCCCACCGAGGTGCGCGAGATCTACAACGGCTTCCTCGCGTTCCGCGACTCGCCGTTGCCCACGATCGCGGCGGTGAACGGCCCCGCCGTGGGCGCGGGGATGAACCTCGCCCTGGTGTGCGACCTCCGGATCACCACGCCCGCGGCGCGCTTCGACACGCGGTTCGCCCAGATCGGGCTCCACCCCGGCGGCGGGCACGTGTGGATGCTCGACCGGCTCGCCGGCCCGCAGACCACCGCGGCGATGGCCCTGTTCGGCGAGCGGGTCGACGGCGAGCGCGCGGTGGAGCTCGGCCTCGCGTGGAAGTGCGTGTCCGACGACGAGCTCGTCGATGCCGCGGTGGCGATCGCGGCACGCGCCGCGAGCGTGCCGCGCGACCTCATGGCCAAGGTGAAGGCCACCGTGCAGGACGCGCCGTGGCAACCCGACTTCGAGACCGCCGTCCTCACCGAGCTCGACCGGCAGGCGTGGTCGTTCGCGCAGGGCTACCTCAACGAGCGCGTTCGGCGGCCCTGACCCGCCGGCGCCCGAGGAACACCCGCTCGTACTCCTCGCGGCGCGCGAGCCACTCCTCACGGGTGATCGCGTAGCGCACGTGGTCCTCCCACACGCCCCGGATCTGGAGGAAGCGCTCGGACACGCCCTCCTCTCGGAGCTGGAGCTTGCTCGCGACATTCCGACTGCGGTCGTTGCGGGGCACGATCACCGCTTCGACCCGGTGCAGGCCGAGCTCCTCGAACGCGAAGCGCAGGGTGAGCACCACGGCCTCGGGCACGTACCCGTTGCCCGCGTGGTCCCGGTCGACCCAGTAGCCGACGAACGCGGACTGGAACGGCCCGCGCTGCACGCTGCCCAGGCTGACCTCGCCGACGAACGCGCCCCGGCGCAGGAAGATGCCGAACCCGTACGCGGTGTCGAACGCGCGCTGGCGCTCCCACGCGCCGCACCGGGCCCGGAACGCCTCGCGGTCGGCCACCGGATCGGGGCTCCCCGGCTCGGGCAGCGGCTCCCACGCCTCGAGCCACTCGCGGCTGTTGGTGCGCACCGCGCTCCACTCGTCCCAGTCGTCGGCGCGCAAGGCCCGCAGCTCCACGCGAGGACCGGTGAGTGAAGTGCCGCGCCGCACGGGCGGGACCGTAATGCATCACACCGTCGGAACGCACAAGTCGGCGCCGTCTACGGTGACACGCATGTCAGGAAACGCGGGGAACGGCATGGACGTCGACCGGCTCGTGTGGCTCGACCTCGAGATGACCGGGCTCGACGTTCGTCGCCACGTCATCGTCGAGATCGCGGTGCTCGTCACCGACTCGGCGCTCGACCCGCTCGACGACGGCATCGACCTCGTGGTGCACCAGCCGCCGGAGGCGCTGGCGGAGATGGACGACTTCGTCACCGCGATGCACACGCGCTCGGGCCTGCTCCCCCAGATCGAGGCGAGCACAGTGTCGCTCGCGGACGCCGGCGCGCAGGCGCTCGCGTACGTGCGCCAACACGTCCCCGAGCCCCAGAGCTCACCGCTGTGCGGCAACTCCATCGGGGTCGACCGCCGCTTCCTCGACGCGCAGCTCCCCGAGCTCGAGGAGTACCTGCACTACCGCAGCATCGACGTGTCGACGCTCAAGGAGCTGTGCCGGCGCTGGGCGCCTGCCGCGTACAAGGGCCGGCCGGGCAAGCAGGAGACGCACCGCGCGCTGCTCGACGTGCGCGACTCGATCGCCGAGCTCGCGTACTACCGCGAGACCTTCCTCGCGCTGGCGCCGACCGACGCGGTGCCGCCCGTGCCGATGGTGCCGCCCGAGCCGCCGGTCGCCGAGGCGTAGGTCAGAGCAGCTCGCGCAATGCGCCGAGCAGCGTGACCACCGAGCGCTCGCGCGCGGTGTGGCCCATGAGGCCGATCCGCCAGGCCTTGCCCGCGAACTGACCGAGCCCGCCGCCCACCTCGATGCCGTAGTCGCCGAGGAGCGCCTTGCGCAGCGACGCGTCGTCCGCACCCTCGGGGAGCCACGCGGTGGTGAGCTCGGGGAGGCGGTGGCCCTCCTGGGCGAGGAGCGAGAAGCCGAGCTCGGGCAGCGCGGCGTGCAGGTGCGCGCCGGCCGCGCGATGCCGCGCCCACACCGCCTCGAGGCCCTCGTCGAGGATCGCGCCGAGCGCGGCGTGCAGCGAGAACACCATCGAGACCGGCGCGGTGTGGTGGTACACCCGGGCGGACCCGGCGACGTAGCTCGCGATGAGCGCGAGGTCGAGGTACCACGACTGCGCAGGCGCCGACCGGGTCTGGAGCCGCTCCACGGCACGGGTCGAGAAGCTCACCGGCGACAGGCCGGGCGGCACACCGAGGCACTTCTGCGTTCCGGAGTAGACGGCGTCGACCCCCCAGGCGTCGATCTCGACCGGGATGCCCGCGAGCGAGGTGACGGTGTCGAGGAGGAAGAGGGTGCCGGTGTCCTGCAGCGCGCGCAGCGGCGCGACGTCGTTCTCCACGCCGGTGCTCGTCTCTGCGTGCACCACGGCGAGGACGCGGGCGTGCGGGTTGGCCCGCTGGGCCTCGAGCAGGCGCTCGGGGTCGAGCGCGCGGCCCCACTCCTCCTCGATGCGCACCACCTCGGCGCCGCAGCGGCGCGCGACCTCGCACATGCGGTCGCCGAACACGCCGTTCGCACCCACGATCGCAGTGTCGCCCGGCTCGAGCAGGTTGACGAAGCACGCCTCCATGCCCGCGGAGCCGGTGCCGCTGATCGGCAGCGTGAGCGCGTTCTCCGTGCGGAACACCGTGCGCAGCCGGTCCATCGTCTCGTCGAGGACGGCGATGAACTCGGGGTCCATGTGCCCGAGGACCGGGCGGGCGAGCCCGGCCATCGCCTCGGGGTAGGGGTTGGAGGGGCCGGGCCCCATCAGCAGTCGGTCGGTCGTCGTCACGCCCGGCATCCTAGGGACGCATCCGACCACCCTTCCCGTTTTGGCGTCACTGATGCCGCCGACAGCGGCATCAGTGACGCCAAGAGGCGGCTCGGCGGCGGGGGTGCCGCGCGGGTTGGGCTACGCGGGGGCGACGACGGTCGACCAGGGCTCGAGCAGCAGCCGCACGATGGGCTGGGTGCTGGGCCCCGCGGCCAGCCCGCGGGCCACCTCGGCCGCGGCGCGCGCGACGCGGGTGACGTCGTCGTCGGGCAGGTGGTACCCGGCCCGCAGCGCGCTCGCCTGCACGAGCCCGACCACCTGCGCTGCGGCGCGGGCGGCCTGACGCGTGCAGCGCGCGTGACGGATGGCGCGGTCGATGGCGATGGTGGCGCGCCACCAGTCGACCTCGTCGGCGAGCGACTCCATCTCGAGCGCGTCCGCGATCCGATGGAGATCGGCCGCGGTCAGGGTGTCGAGGGCAGTGACGAACTCGTCGAGTTGCACCCGCGCATAATGCTGAACCCACACGCCCAAGTGGTGGATATCCGCATCTCGGGGTCCGGGACGGCTCAGCGGGAGGCGAGGTCGCGGACGAGGCCGTCGAGGATGTCCTCCTCGGACACGAGCATCTCGTCGAAGCCGAGCTGGCGGAACACGGTGGCCAGCACCACCGCACCGCCGACGATCACGTCGACCCGCTCGGCCTCCAGGCCCGGGTTGTGCCGGCGCTGCGCGGCCGACTCCGTGGCCAGCGTGCGGAACACGTCCTCCACGGCAGTCCGGGTGAGCCGGAAGTGGTGGATGCGGTCGCGGTCGTACTCGTGGAGCCCCTGCTCCACCATCGCGACCGTGCTCACCGTGCCCGCGAGCCCCACGAGCGTCTTCGCCGCGGCGAGGTCGGGGATCTCGCGGGCGACGTCCTTCAGGTGATCGCGCACCACCGACACCGCGGCCGACAGCTCCTCGGGCGCAGGCGGGTCGGAGTGCAGGAACTGCTCGGTGACACGCACGCACCCGATGTCGACCGAGATGAGCGACGCGGGCGCGTCGGTGCCGAGCACGAACTCGGTGGACCCGCCGCCGATGTCGACCACGAGGTACGGCGCGGGGGCACCCACCGCGGCGAGCGACGCGGTGGCCCCGAGGAACGACAAGCGCGCCTCCTCCTCGCCGCTGAGCAGCTCGGGCCGCACGCCGAGCGCGGCCGTGGCCGGGTCGAACAGCGCGTCGCGGTTGGACGCGTCGCGCGCCGCGCTGGTGGCGGTGGCCCGCATCGTCTCCACGCCGAGGTCGCGTGCGACCGCGCCGTACTGGTCGAGCACAGCCAGCGTGCGCGCGATCGCGTCGGGGTGCAGCCGGCGGTCACCGTCGACGCCCTGGCCGAGCCGGGTGATCGTCATCCGCCGATCGAGGGTGGTGACGGTGGCGTCGGGGCCCGCGCCGTCGACGTCGGCCACCAGGAGCCGGACCGAGTTGGTCCCGATGTCGACCGCACCCAGCCGCCGGCTCATCGGACCACCGCCGGCACCAGGTCGGCGACGAGCGCGGCATCGAGCCGGGCCAGCGTCCAGTCGCCCACCGGGTCGTCGCCGCCCGCGAGCCGCCAGGCCACGTGGGCGTGGAGGCACTTCACCCCGAGGCGGGTGCCCCCCACGCCGGCACTGGGCCGGGGACCGGCGACGTCGGCCGGGACCGCGGCATCACGCTCGGCCGCGTAGGCCGCGTGGGCCCGGGCCAGCGCGTCGGGGTCGACCTCGCGCTCGGCGTCGCGCACCCCGCCGGCGGCCTCGAGCCGGCCGACGGCGCGGTTCCACTCGGGGTCGACGAGCCAGTAGCGGGTGGGCATGGGCGTGCCGTCGCGGGTGAAGGGGGCATTGCGGATCACGACCGGCCCGCCGTCGCCGCGACGCACGACCACCTCGAACTCGGCCGTCGGCTCGCGCCCGAGAAGGGCGCGGATCGCGTCTCGATCCTCGACGGTGGCCCGCACGCCGTGGAGTGTACGAGTCGGCTCAGGGCAGCGCCGTGGCGGGGGGCGGCGCCGGCACGAGCACGTAGGGGGTCTCGCCCGGGCGCACGAGCCCGTAGTCCTCGCGGGCGCGGCGCTCGACCTCGGCGTCGCTCTGGAGCAGGGCGTTGTCGCGCTTCAGCGCGCGCGAGCTCTGCTCGAGCACCTCGAGCCGGCGCTCGGCGGCGCTGACCTCCTTGCGCTGTGAGAAGAACGTCCGGGTCGGGTAGACGAACGCGAACAGCACGACCACGAGGACGATCGCCGCCAGGAGCAGGACGACGGAGCGTCGGCGGCGGCGCATCCGGGCCTGGTGCGCGTGCGCGGCGTGGTGGCCCGGCTCAGCCACCCGACGGCCCGTCCGTCATCAGCCCGCATCCCCGCCCACGGGGGCCGCGCCGGCGAGCGCGCCGCCGCCGAGGTACTGGGCGACCGGGCCCAGCTCCTCCTCGATGCGCAGCAGCTGGTTGTACTTCGCGACGCGGTCGCTGCGGGCGGGGGCGCCCGTCTTGATCATCCCGCAGTTGGTCGCGACGGCGAGGTCCGCGATCGTGGCGTCCTCGGTCTCGCCGCTGCGGTGCGACATCACCGACGTGAGGCCGTGGCGGCGGCCGAGCTCCACGGTGTCGAGCGTCTCGGTGAGCGAGCCGATCTGGTTGACCTTGACGAGGATCGAGTTCGCGACGCCGAGGCGCACGCCGGCGGCGACCCGCTCGGGGTTGGTGACGAAGACGTCGTCGCCCACGAGCTGCACCCGGCCACCGATGCGGTCGGTGAGCAGCTTCCAGCCGTCCCAGTCGTCCTCGCTCATGCCGTCCTCGACCGACACGATCGGGTAGCGGTCGCAGAGCCCGGCCAGGTAGTCGGCGAACGCCTCACCGGTGAAGGAGGCGCCCTCGCCCGCGAGCTCGTACCTGCCGTCGCGGTAGAGCTCGGTGGCCGCGACGTCGAGCGCGAGCGCGATGTCCTCGCCCGGGGTGTACCCGGCCGTCTCGATCGCCTCGAGCAGCAGCGCGAGCGCGTCCTCGTTCCTCGCGAGGTTCGGCGCGAAGCCGCCTTCGTCGCCGAGCGCGGTGGCGAGATCGCGCCCGTGCAGGATCGCCTTGAGCGCGTGGTACGTCTCGACGCCCCAGCGCAGCGCCTCGGTGAAGCTGGCCGCGCCCACCGGCGCGAGCATGAACTCCTGCACGTCGACGTTGGTGTCGGCGTGCTCGCCGCCGTTGAGCACGTTCATCAGCGGCATCGGCAGGATCGACGCGTTGGTGCCGCCCACATAGCGGAACAGCGACAGCCCGTTCTCGTCGGCGGCAGCCTTCGCGGTGGCGAGCGACACGCCGAGGATCGCGTTCGCGCCGAGGCGGCCCTTGTTGGCCGTGCCGTCGAGCCGGCAGAGCTCGTCGTCGAGCGCACGCTGGTCGTACCCGTCGAGGCCGAGCACGGCATCGGCGATCTCGCCGTTGACGTGCTCCACCGCGGTGCGCACGCCCTTGCCCCCGTAGCGCTCGCCGCCGTCGCGCAGCTCGACGGCCTCGTGGGCCCCGGTGCTCGCGCCGCTCGGGACCGCGGCCCGGCCGCGGGCGCCGCTGCGGAGCTCGACCTCGACCTCGACGGTGGGGTTGCCCCGGGAGTCGAGGATCTCCCGGCCGACGACTTCGACGATCTCGCTCATCACTCCGCTCCTGGCGACTGCGTCGCCGGGCCGCTGTGGCCCCGCTCGCTCCCCGCCGACCAGGTCTCTGGGTCTTGACGCTCGCTCACGACTGAATCTCCTGCGGACGGACCCGCCGCCTCGCCCGATGTTGCTGGTGTGGCGGGTGTGACGGGTGATAGAGGCTACCCCGACGGCCCAACCCGAAACGGGACAGACCGAGAGCGACCGTAGACTCCGCGCCTTGGACGCCCCGGCATCCGGACCGGCCCCCGTGGGCCTGAACCCCTTTGCCCCCGGGTTCTTCGACGACCCGTACACCCAGTACGCCGCCCTCCGCGAGGCCGCGCCGGTCCACGAGAGCCCCTTCGGGCCCTGGATGCTCACCCGCTACGAGGACTGCGTGCGCCTCCTGCGCAACCCCGAGGTCTCGGTCGAGGACCGCAACGCCGGGGTGGACCGCCGGGCCCGGCTCTTCGGCGACGACGACCCCCGGCGGGTGCGGGGCACCCGGGCGATCCTCAACCTCGACCCACCCGACCACACCCGGCTCCGCCGCCTGGCGGGCAAGGCGTTCACCCCCCGGCGGGTGGAGGCGCTCGGCCCCCGCGTCCAGGCGCTGGTCGACGCGGCCCTCGACCGGGTGGCGCCCGACGGCACGATGGACGTGATCGCCGACCTCGCCTTCCCCCTGCCGTTCGCGGTGATCTCGGAGCTGCTCGGCATCCCCACCGACGACAGCGACCGCCTGCGCGACGTGTCGCACACGCTCGTCCGCACGCTCGAGCCCCTCACCAGCCCCGACGACGTCCCGGCCCTGCTCGCCGCGTCCGACGCGATGTACGCGCACGTCGACGAGACGATCCGCTGGAAGCGGGCCAACCCCGCCGACGACCTCCTGACCGCACTCATCCGCGTCGAGGCGGACGGCGACACGATGTCGCACCAGGAGCTGCACGACCAGGTCGCGCTGCTGTACATCGCCGGCCACGAGACCACCGTCAACCTCATCGGCAACGGCGTGCTCGCGCTGCTCCGCCATCCCGACCAGCTCGCGCGGCTCCAGGCCGAGCCCGGGCTCATCGCCAACGCGGTCGACGAGCTGCTGCGCTTCGACGGGCCCGTGCAGTTCTCGCGCCGCATCGTCCTCGCCGATCTCGAGATCGACCGCGTGACGATCCCCGCCCACAGCTTCGTGTTCACCGTGCTCGGCGCGGCCAACCACGACCCCGCTCAGTTCGGGCCCGACGCCGACGCGCTCGACCTCAGCCGCCGGCTCGCGCCCCAGCACCTCGCGTTCGGCGGTGGCATCCACCACTGCCTCGGCGCCGTGCTCGCCCGTGCGGAGGCCCGGGCTGCGATCGGGTCGCTCGTGCAACGGTTCCCCGGGATCGCCCTCGCCACCGACACGCCCGCGTGGAACGGCCGACTCGTGCTCCGGGGGCTCGACGCGCTCCCGGTGACGCTGGGCTGACGCCTACGCCGATCCCGGCCGGCCCTCGGCCGGGCGGGCGAGGAGCACCACCGACACCGCGGTGATCCAGATCCCGACGCCGGCCGCGCCGAGCAGCGGAGCACCGCCCGACGGCGAGAAGAAGCCCTGCCGCGACAGCGCGACCACGCCCACGACCTGCGCGGCCGCGGCCAGCCCCGCCAGCGCGCCGAGCCACTTCACGGGGAAGCCGGTGCGCAGCATCGCGATCCCGAACGCGAGCAGGCCGACTGCGGCCGGCAGCCCGGCGAGGTCGGTGAGGAGGAGTCGGGCCTCGTGGAACGCCTCCACGGTCGCGGGGTCGCCGTCGAGCACGAGGTACGACTGCGTCTGCGCGATCGCGAGCGCCACGAACACCACCGCGAGGGCGACGAGCGTGGCGCCCCAGCCGACGGTGGCGAACAGGCCCGGAGGCCCCTCGGCCCGCGCGCAGAGCGAGCGCAGCCCGGCGAAGAACACGATGGCCAGCCCGACACCAGCGGCGACGAGCACCGTGCCGACGAGCAGGGCGCGGCGGTCGTCGAGCGTCCAGCGCACCACCTGCTCGGCCGTGGCCGCGGGCCCGGGTGGGTCGGACGGGATGAACAGCCAGCCCACGAACAGCACGGCCACGGCGAGGAGCCCCGCGACCGCCGTGAGGCGCTGCACGCGCAGCCCGGTCACGCTGCGCCCCCCTCGACGGCGGCCTCGGCCCACAGCGCGTCGACCAGGGCGGGGTCGAGCGCATGGAGGTCGACGCCACGATCGCGGGCGAGCGCCTCCATTCGTTGGAACCGGGCGCGGTAGCGGCCGGCCCAGCCCCGCAGGGCCGACTCGGCGTCGACGCCCGAGTCCCGTGCCAGCACGACCGCGGCCGCGAGCACGTCGCCCACCAGCGCGTCGGCGTCGCCGGTGCCGTCACCCGCGTTCGCGGCGGCCTGCACGAGCGCGGCGACGGCGGTAGCCCGGTCGCCGGGCTCGAGCCCCACCGACGCGGCCTTGCGGAACAGCTTGTGCGTGTAGAGCAGCGCGGGGAGCCCGGGCGACACGGATTCGACGAATGAGTCGCTGTTGCGCTCGCCCTTCTTGATCTGCTCCCAGTTGCGCACCACGTCGCCGGACGTCGCCGCCTCCAC
This sequence comes from Acidimicrobiia bacterium, assembly GCA_041659105.1. Classification (GTDB taxonomy): domain Bacteria; phylum Actinomycetota; class Acidimicrobiia; order IMCC26256; family PALSA-555; genus CAIUKV01. Next base: position 18,610 of record JBAZYX010000010.1, on the reverse strand, counting down.
CTCGCCGAACACGTGCGGGTGGCGGCGCACGAGCTTGGCGTGGATGCCCTGCGCAACGTCGGCGGTGGTGAACTCGCCCGCTTCCTCGCCGAGGATCGCGTGGAACACCACCTGGAACAGCAGGTCGCCCAGCTCGTCGACGAGGTCGGCGTAGACGCCCGGGTCGACGGGCACGCCGGGCTCGGGGTCGGCCGGCACCGCCTCGATCGCGTCCACCACCTCGTAGGCCTCCTCGAGCAGGTAGCGGGTGAGCGAGTGGTGGGTCTGCTCCGCGTCCCACGGGCAGCCGCCCGGGCCGCGCAGGCGGCGGGCCAGCGTGACCAAGGCGGCGAAGGTGTCGGCCGAGCCCGGCGCCAGCTCGACGAACACCGTGGTGAGGTGGTCGGGATCGACCGCGCGGTCGAGCTCGGCCAGCGGAACGATCGTCACCTGCTCGTCGGGCAGCCCGAGCCGCTGGAGCACCGTGACCGGGGTGTCGGGGCCGGCGCGGTCGAGCAGGGCCAGCTTCACGTCGGACGCGACGAGCGCGGAGTCGACCTGGGCCACGAGCACCGGACCCCCGGCCTCGAGGTCCGCGGGATCGAGCGCCCGACCGTCGACCACGCGCGCGCCGTCGAGCGGGTCGACACCCACCCGGGCCCACGCGAGCTCGGCGAACGAGACGCCCGGCACCACGTCGATCGTGATGTCGCCCGCCCGCACCCGCTCGTGCAGCAGCCGGACGCTGCGTTCGGCGACGACCGGGTTCCCCGGCACCGCGTACACCACCTCGCCGGAAGCAGTCGCGGCACGCACGAGCTCGTCGACGATGCGCGGGTAGACGTCGTCGATCGCGTCGGCGGCCTCGTACACGTGGTCGAACGAGGTGAACGCGATGCCGTCGCGTGCGAGGTCGGCGACGGCCGGGTGACGCTCGGTGCGGACGAAGCGCACCGGGATGCGCTCCAGCGCAGCCCGCGCCCGGGGCACGAGCAGATCGGCGCCGGCCGGTCCGAGCCCCACGACCACGACCTGCGTCATCGTGGGCCCGCCGTGGCTACGAACCGGGCGAGGGCCACGGCACGACCTGCGCCTTGGCCGGGTTCCAGACGCCGTACGCGCGGTCGACCGTGATGTCGGTGTGGGCCGCGAGCCGCCGCAGCACCTGCAGCTCCGCGTTCTGGTCGTTCGCGTCGCCCTTCACCCGGGAGAACGCGGCGAACGCGGCGACCCGGTCGAGGTAGCGGTCCTGGAACCACTTCGGCAGGCGGCTGAACGACGAACCGCTGACGGTGTCCCGCGCGGTCGCGCGGTCGGCCGCGGTGACCCCCTCGCCGGCGCCGTCGAGGAACTCGTCGACGAGCTGCTCCCACACGATCTGCGTGGCGATCGACGCCCCGATGCGGGAGTCGACGGCGCCGCTCGTGGTGCGCGCCTGGGCGGGCCGGAAGTCGGCCCACTGGCTCAGCTCGTCGTTGACGGACTCGGCCGAGACCTTGGTGTCGCCCACGGTGATGGCGGTCGCGCCGTCGGTGCCGAACCGGAGGATTCCGGCGATCACGGCGGCGACGAGGATCACCGCGACGAACACGACGACGGAGGCGGTCGCAGGGCGCTTCATGGTGCCGCGGAGCCTACCGGGGCCTCCCGCGGCACCAGAGACTCCAGCAGGCTCACCAGCTCCACCGCGGCCCGGGCGGGGTCGCCCCGCCACGGCAGCATGATCTCGCCGGCTCCCACGCGAGCGCCGGGCGAGAGCCGGTTCAGGCGCACCTGCTGCGACGCCTTGAGGTCGAGGCCCCGGATGCGCACCGCTCGCTGGGCCAGCGTGAGGCTGCGGATGCCGAGCCGCACGCACTCGACCCGCAACCGGGCGATCCCGAGGAGCGCCTCGGCCGGGGGCGGCGGCGGCCCGTAGCGGTCCTCCCACTCGGCCCGGACGTCCGCGACGTCGCCGGGCTCGGTGACCGCGGCGAGCCGCCGGTACGCCTCCATGCGCACGTCGTCGCGGCTCACGTAGTCGACCGGGAGGTTCGCGGGCACCGGGATCTCGATCGTCACCTCGACCGGCGGCTCGGGCACCTCCCCGCTCAGCTCCGCCACCGCATCGGTGACCATCTGGCAGTAGAGGTCGAAGCCGACCGCCGCGATGTGGCCCGACTGCTCGCCGCCGAGCAGGTTGCCCGCACCGCGGATCTCGAGGTCGCGCATCGCGATCTTGAAGCCGGAGCCGAGCTCGGTGAACTCGCCGATCGTCCGCAGCCGCTCGTACGCCTCCTCGGTGAGCGCGCGGTCGACCGGGTGCAGCAGGTACGCGTACGCACGCTGCCCGCGTCGCCCGACCCGGCCCCGCAGCTGGTACAGCTGCGCGAGGCCGAGGAGGTCGGCGCGGTCGACCACGAGCGTGTTGACCATCGGCATGTCGAGCCCGCTCTCGACGATGGTCGTGCTGACGAGCACGTCGTACTCGCGGTCCCAGAAGTCGATCACCACCTTCTCGAGCCGGCCCTCGTCCATCTGCCCGTGCGCGATCGCGACCCGCGCCTCCGGCACGAGGTCACGCACGTGCTCGGCCACGAAGTCGATGTCCTGCACGCGGTTGTGCACGTAGAACACCTGGCCCTCGCGCAACAGCTCGCGCCGGATGGCCTCGGCGACAACGCGGTCGTCGTACTCCCCGACGTAGGTGAGGATCGGCTGGCGGTCCTCGGGCGGGGTGTTGACGAGCGACATGTCGCGGATGCCGGTGATCGACAGCTCGAGCGTGCGTGGGATGGGCGTGGCCGAGAGCGTGAGCACGTCGACGTTCGCGCGGATCGCCTTGATGCGCTCCTTGTGGGTGACGCCGAAGCGCTGCTCCTCGTCGACCACGAGGAGGCCGAGGTCCTTGAACTTCACGTCCTCGGAGAGGAGCCGGTGGGTGCCGATCACGACGTCGACATCGCCCGACGCCAGCGCGGCGATCACCTTCTTCTGGTCCGCCGTGGTGAGGAACCGGGAGATCACCTCGACCCGCACGGGGTAGTTCGCGAAGCGGTCGCGGAAGGTCTGGCCGTGCTGGTCGGCGAGGAGCGTGGTCGGTACGAGGATCGCCACCTGCTTGCCGTCCTGAACCGCCTTGAACGCGGCGCGCACCGCGACCTCGGTCTTGCCGAACCCGACGTCGCCGCACACGAGCCGGTCCATCGGCACGTCGCGCTCCATGTCGGCCTTCACGGCGTCGATCGCGGCCTGCTGGTCGGGCGTCTCCTCGAACGGGAACGCCTCCTCCACCTCGTGCTGCCAGGGCGTGTCGGGCGCGAACGCGAATCCCGGCGTGGCCAGCCGCCGCCGGTACAGCACCACCAGCTCCTGCGCGATCTCCCGCGTTGCCGAACGGACCCGCGCCTTCGACTTCTCGAAGTCCGCGCCGCCCATGCGGTGCAGCGTGGGCGTGTCGCCGCCGGTGTACTTGCGCACGGTGCCGACCTGGTCGGTGGGCACGTAGAGCTTGTCGCCACCCTTGTACTCGAGCAGCAGGTAGTCGCGCTCGGAGCCACCGATCGCGCGCGTGACCATGCCGGCGTAGCGCGCCACGCCGTGCGTCTGGTGCACGACGTAGTTGCCGGCGGCCAGGTCCTCGTAGAGGTCGACCGACCGACGCGCGCCACGCGCGGTCCGGTGGACACGCCGACGCCCGGTGAGGTCGGACTCGGCGACGAGCGCGACCTTCGCCGCGCCGAGCACCGCGCCCCGCTCGAGCGGCGCGACGACGATGCCGATCTCGCCGGGCGCGATCGCGTCACGAGTCGTGTCGACGCCGTCCTCGTGGAGCACGTCGGCGAGGCGGGCCGCGCTGCCGGTGCCGTCGGCCGCGAGCACGACGCGGTAGCCATCGTTGCGCAGCTGCGCGAGCCGCTGTCCCACCCGCTCGGACGCACCGACCACCGGGTCGAAGCCGGTGGCCTGGAGCAACGGCGTGTCGGGCGACTCGGGCGTGGCCAGGACGTTGGTGGCCCCGGCGGGCGTGTGCGCGAGGAGCCGCTCGAACGAGAGCGACAGCCGGGGCGCGTCCTCGCCGACCGCACCCCAGGTGGTGGCGAGCGTCGCTGCGAGCGCGGCTTCGTCGTCGAGCAGCTCCTGCGCGCGGTCACGGATCCGGCGCGGCTCGCACACCAGCACGAGCGCCTCCGCGGGCAGGAGATCCGAGAGCAGGTGGTCGCCCTTGGTGAGCCACGGCAGCCACGACTCCATGCCGTCGAACGACTGGCCCTCGGCGAGGCGCTCCCAGTGCGCGGCGCCCCACGGTTGCTCCGTCACCAGCGCCGCGGCCCGCGCCCGCACCTCGGGGGTGGGCAGCAGCTCGCGCGCCGGGAAGATCGCGACCTCGTCGACGTCGTGCGTGGTGCGCTGGTCGGCCACCGAGAACGCGGTGAGGCGGTCGACCTCGTCGCCCCAGAGGTCGATGCGCACGGGGTGGTCCGCGGTGGACGGGTACACGTCGACGATCGAGCCCCGCACCGCGACCTCGCCGCGGGCCTCCACCTGGTACTCGCGCCGGTAGCCCATCTCGACGAGCGACGCGACGAGCATGTCGCGGTCGAGGTGCGCGCCGGGGCGCACCGCGATCGGCTCGACGTCCTCCACGTGCGGACCCAACCGCTGCACGAGCGCGCGCACCGGCGCCACCAGCACCGTGGGCAGGTCGCCCGCCCGCAGTCGCCACATCACCCGCAGGCGCCGGCCCATCGTCTCCACCGACGGCGACACCCGCTCGAACGGCAGCGTCTCCCACGCCGGGAACTCCTCGACCGCGCCCGGCGGCAGGAACTGGGCGAGGTCGTGCACGAGCCGGTCGGCCTCGGCAAGCGTGGGCACCGCCACCACGATCGGGCGCCGGGTGCTGGCCCGCGCCAGCCCGGCCACGAACAGGGCCCGGGCGGGGTCGGGCACCGCGACCACGGGTTCTCGCCCGATCACGGCGCGCAGCGCGGGCTCCTCGGCGAGGAGCGGGGCGAGGGGGGCGAGGGGCGGGGTCACGGGGTTCATGGGCGCGCACGTACCCGGGATCGTTCGCCGACCCCGGGAGGACCAGTCAGGCTACCGGCGGCGTCCCCGCCCCCCGGTCTTGGCGTCACTCGTGCCGCTGTCAGCGGCACGAGTGACGCCAAGACGTGGAGAGGTCAGTGGAACTGGTTCATGGCGGCGTCGATGCCGTCGGCGAGGATCGCCTCCACCGCGTCGGCCGCGTGCTGGAGCGTCACGTCGATCTCGGCGCGCTCGCGCTTGGCGAACTTGTTGAGCACGTGGTCGACCCCGTGCTCCTTCGACGCCGGCTTGCCCACGCCGATGCGCACGCGCAGGAACGCGTCCGTCTTCAGGTGCGCCTTGATCGAGCGCAGGCCGTTGTGGCCCGCGAGCCCGCCGCCCGCCTTCAGCTTGAGGGCGGCCACGGGCAGGTCCAGCTCGTCGTGGACGATGACCACCTGCTCGGGCGTCACGCCGTAGCGGCGGACCAGCGCCTGCACCGCAGCGCCGGAGTCGTTCATGTAGGTGGTCGGGATCGCGAGCGCCATGCGCTTCCCACCGACGTTCACCTGGTCGGCCTGGGCGCGCTCCTTGCCCGTGCGCAGGCGCGCGCCGTGACGGGCCGCGAGCAGCTCCACCACCTCCGCGCCCACGTTGTGGCGCGTCCGGGCGTACTCGGACCCCGGGTTCCCGAGTCCGACCACGAGCAGGTCGGCCGGCGTGCCGAACCGCGGGCCGCGGTTCGCCCCGCGGCGCAGCACCGGTTACTCCTCGGAGCTGGCGGCGCCTTCGCCGTCGGCCGCAGGCGCCGAAGCACCCTCTTCGCCTTCCTCGCCCTCGCCCTCGCCCTCGCCGAGCAGACCGCGCGGGATCGTGATGGCCGCGACCAGCGCGTCGGCCTCGAGCGTGGTGACCACGCCCGCCGGGAGCGGGAGCTCGCCGACGCGGAGCTGGTCGCCGAGGTCCATGTGCGAGACGTCGAGCTCGATGGAGCCCGGGATGTCCTGGGGCTTGGCCTCGACCGGGATGCTGAAGAGCTGCTGCTCGAGCAGACCGCCGTTGCGCACACCCACCGGCTCGCCCTCGAGCAGGAGGGCGACGTCGGCCGTGATCGCGACGTCCACGCTCACCCGGACGAAGTCGACGTGGAGCAGCTCGTTGCGCACCGGGTGGCGCTGCACCTGGCGGGCCAGGGCGAGCTCGTCCTTGCCCTCGATCCGGAGGGTGATCAGCGAGTTGACGCCCTTGGCCAGGATGAGGTTGAGGTCGTGGGCCGGGACGGTGACCGCCGCGGCGTCGCCGCCGAGGCCGTAGACGACGGCCGGGAGGCGCCCTTCACGACGGAGGCGGCCGGCAGGGCCCGACCCCCGGTCACTGCGGGGTTCTGCGATCAAGACGACGTCGTCGGGCATGGCGCGACCGACCTTTCGATACGGGTGTGCGAGCGCTCCCGAGGCGGAGAATGCCGCCTCGCAGCGAGCGAACCAGGGAGGCAGGCGATTCTAGACGTTGTCGCCGCGGAAGATCTCGCTGACGCTGGTCTCGGTGAAGATCGCGGCCAGCGCCTCGGCGATGACGGGGGCGATCGAGACCACCCGGAGGCCGTCCCACTGCTTCTCGCTGCGGATCGTGAGGGTGTTCGACACCACGACCTCCCGGATGGGGGCGTTCTTGAGCCGGTCGACCGCCGGGCCCGAGAGGACCCCGTGGGTGGCGGCCACCACCACGTCGATGGCGCCCCGCCGACCCAGCAGCTCGGCGGCGCTCGTGATGGTGCCGGCGGTGTCGATCATGTCGTCGACGAGCACGCAGACCCGACCGGCGACCTCGCCCACCACCTCGACGGCCTCGGCGACGTTCTGGGTGCCCTTGGGCCGGCGCTTGTCGATGAAGGCCAGCTCGGCCTCGATGCCGAAGTCGAGGAGGTGGTTCGCGTAGCGGCGGGCGAGCTTGCCGCCGCCGGCATCGGGCGACACGACGGTGACCTCGCCGTCGACGCTCTCGGCGATGTGCTTCGCGAGCAGCGGGACCGCGGTGAGGTGGTCGACCGGGAAGTCGAAGAAGCCCTGGATCTGGCCCGTGTGGAGGTCGACGGTGACCACGCGGTCGGCGCCGGCCACCGAGAGCAGGTCGGCCACCAGGCGCGCCGTGATCGGCTCGCGGCCCTCGGCCTTCCGGTCCTGGCGGGCGTAGCCGTAGAAGGGGCACACGGCGGTGATCCGCTTCGCCGACGCGCGCTTCGCGGCGTCGATCATGATCAGCTGCTCCATGATCCGGTCGTTGACCGGGTCGCTGTGGCTCTGCATCACGAAGGCGTCGGCCCCGCGCACGCTCTCGCCGTAGCGGCAGTAGAGCTCGCCGTTGGAGAACGTCGACAGCATGATCTCGCCGAGCGGCTCGTTGAGGCACGCGGCGATCTCCCGGGAGAGCTCGGCGTTGCCGCGGCCGGCGACCAGCAGCAGCCGCTTCTTCGTCACATGCTCCATCGCTATGGCTCGCTCACTCGTGTCGCTCCGTGGTCATGACGTCGCCCATTCGATCGTCGTTCGCTCCGCTTACCGCTCCCCCGCGTCGTCCGCGTCGTCCCGCGCCTGCGCCCAGCCTTTCACGATCTTGGCGGGCACACCGATGGCGAGCGAATCCGGCGGCACATCGCGGGTGACCACCGCGCCCGCGCCGGTGTACGCGCCCTCGCCGAGCTCGACCGGCGCGACGAGCACGGAGTTCGAGCCGGTGCGCGCGTTGGGACCGATCTTGGTGTGGTGCTTGTTGCGGCCGTCGTAGTTGGCCGTGATCGTGCCCGCGCCGACGTTCGCGCCGGCACCGACGTCGGCGTCGCCGACGTACGAGAGGTGTGGGAGCTTCGCGCCCTCCCCCACGTCGGCGTTCTTCGTCTCCACGAAGCTGCCGACCTTGGCATCACGGGCGAGCCGGGTGCCCGGGCGCAGGTGCGCGTACGGGCCGACGTGCACGTCGGGACCGATCTCCGCGTCGCGCAGCACGCTCGCCTCGATCGCCGCACCCTCGCCCACGACGGTGTCGATCAGGCGGGCGTCGGGGCCGATCACCGCGCCCGAGGCCACCGTGGTGCGGCCCTCCAGGATGGTGCCGGGCAGCAGGTGCACGTCGGCCGCGAGCTCGACCGTCGTGTCGATGTAGGTGCGCGCGGGGTCGACCATGGTGACGCCGGCGCGCATCCACGCGGTGTTGATCCGCCGGCGCAGGATCGCCTCGGCGTCGGCGAGCTGGGCGCGGTCGTTCACGCCGAGGACCTCGTTGGGGTCACCGACGGGGGTGGCGAGCACCGGGTGGCCGGCGGAGCGCAGCACCTGGATCACGTCGGTCAGGTAGTACTCGCCCTGCGCGTTCTCCGGGCTGATCCGCCGCAACGACGGCGCGAGGTACGCGCGGCGGAAGCAGTAGATCGACGGGTTCCACTCCGTGATCGCGAGCTCGTCGGGGGTGGCGTCGGTCTGCTCGACGATGCGCTCGACGTTGCCCCGCGCGTCGCGCACGATCCGCCCGTACCCGGTGGGGTCGGACACGGCCGTGAGGAGCGTGGCCGCGGCGTCGGCCAGGCGGTGCTCGGTCGCGAGCGCGGCGAGGGTCTCGGGGCGCAGGAGCGGGACGTCGGCGCTGCACACGATGACGTCGTCGTCGTCGAACGCGTCGGAGAACGAGGTGAGGGCGACCGAGGTGGCGTCGCCGGTGCCGCGCTGCACCCGCTGCTCCACGAACTCGATGGGGACGTCGGTGTGCACGTCCTGGAGCGCCTTGGTGACCGCATCGGCCCCGTGGCCCACCACCACGACCACCCGATCGAGCGGCAGCGCCACCAGGGTGTCGATCACGTGGAGGAGCATCGGGCGCCCGCACAGCGGGTGCAGGACCTTCGGGAGGGGGGAGCGCATCCGCGTTCCCTCACCGGCGGCCAGGACCACTGCCGACAGGGGCCGGTAGGCCATTGCGGTCTCCTCGTCCGATCGTCCGTACAGCGCGAGCCGTCACGGCTGCTGCCTACGCCAGCATGGTGCGCCGGAGCTCGGGGGCGAGGTTTCGAACCTCGACTTGGGACTCCAAAGGACCCCGTGCTGCCGTTACACCACCCCCGAAGGGTGCCCCGACCCTAGTGCCGCGACCCGCCACCATGGCGGCGAATGGGAGTTCTGCCCTCCGACCGACTACCTTTCGCGCCGCCATGGGGTCTCTCATCAAGAAGCGCCGCAAGCGCATGCGGAAGAAGAAGCACAAGAAGTTGCTGAAGAAGACCCGCTGGCAGCGTCGCCAGCAGGGCAAGTAGCCCGCGCGGTCCTTCTCGTCCCTTCGGAGCCTCGGCTCCGCGGACAACAGCACTCCTGGTCGGGCTCACGAGCCTCGGGGCACCCCGGGGTCGCGCGGTCGTCCCGTTCGCTTCGGGTTCCGATGCGTCAGGTTCCGATGCGCACGCCGACCGCGGTGCTCCGCGCGCCCGCGACCGGGACCCGCAGCCGTCGGCCGATGCCCTCGGCCAGCGATGCGGGGTCGACCCCGCGCTCGATCGGCACCACGTAGGCCGATCCGCTGCCGGCCAGGATCGCGGGGCGGCCCGCAGCCTGCTCCAGGGCCCGCCGGAACTCGGCCAGGCCGGGCTCGACCATCTCGGCCGCGGGCTCGAGGTCGTTGGCCAGCTCGCCGATGAGGCGCGCCACCGGGCCGTGCGGCTCCACCCGCCGGCTCGCCTCCGGGCCCCCGAGCTCGTCCCACGCCTGGTAGACGGTGGGGGTCGCGAGCCGGAACGGCGGGATCGCCACGAGGAACCCGAGGCCGGGCCGCAGCGCGACCGGCTCGAGGATCTCGCCCCGGCCCCGCATCCACGCGGCGCCGCCCTGGAGGCAGAACGGGACGTCGGACCCGAGCTTCGCCGCGATCGCGAGCAGATCGTCGTCGGTGAGCTCGAGCTCGAGCAGCTTGCGCACGGCCACGAGCGTGGCCGCGGCGTCGGCCGAGCCGCCGCCGAGGCCGGCTCCGGCCGGGATGCGCTTGCGCAGGACCATGCGGACGCCGTGCCCGGAGCGTCCGGCCCGCAGCATCACGTCCTCGGCGGCGCGGGCCGCGAGGTTGTCCATCCCCGGGGGCACGTGCTCGGTCTCGCCCTCGACGGTGAAGGTCACGCCGCCCGGGTGCGGGACCGCGGTGACCTCCACGACGTCGCTGGGCTGGCCCAGGGAGACGGTGAGGGCCTCGATCTCGTGGTAGCCGTCCTTGCGCAGGCCGAGCACCCGCAGCGACAGCGTGAGCTTGGGGTATGCCGTGGCCCGGACGCGCGACAGGCGGTTCACGCGGCCTCCCGGCACACGCGGGCCCAGTCGTCGAGCGTCAGCTCCTCCGCCCGGGTCCGGGCCTCGACCCCGGCCGCGGCGAGCACCGCCTCGGTGCGGTCGCCCAGGGCGGGCGCGAGCGCCCGGCGCAGGGTCTTGCGGCGCTGGCCGAAGCCGGCCCGCACGAGGGCGAACAGGGCCTCGGGCGAGGGGACGTCGACCGGGGGCTCGGGGTGGCGGTCGAGGCGCACGAGCGCGGAGGCGACGTTGGGCGGCGGCACGAACACGGTCGCGGCCACCGTGCCCACGATGCGCGCCTCGGCGTAGTACGCAACCTTCACCGAGACCGCACCGTAGGCCTTCGTGCCCGGTCCGGCGACGATCCGCTCGCCCACCTCGCGCTGCACCATCACCAGGCAGCGCGTCATCTCGGGGAACTCGTCGAGCAGGCGCATGACCATCGGCGTGGCCACGTTGTACGGCAGGTTCGACACGCACGCCCACTCGCCGCCGCCGGTGAGGGCGCGGAAGTCGGCGGTCATCGCGTCACCGGCCACGACCTCGACGTCGGCCCCGGCCACCACCTCGGTGAGGATCGGCACGAGGTGGCGATCGAGCTCGAGCGCCACGACGTGCGCGCCGGCCTCCGCGAGCGCCACGGTGAGCGAGCCGATGCCCGGCCCGATCTCGACCACGCGGTCGCCGTCGTGCACGTCGGCGAGCCGCACGATCTTGCGGGCGAGGTTGGGATCGGCGAGGAAGTGCTGGCCCAGCGCCTTGCTCGGGCGACAGCCGTGCGCGGCGAGCAGGTCGCGCACGGTGCCGGGCGTGAGGGGCTGCATGGGGCGGCGACGCTACCGGTCGAGGTCGGCGCGGCCGGACCCGGCGGGGGACGGGATCGCGCGGTGCTCGGTCAGCGCACGTACCCGAGGATGTGCGCGCAGCCCCAGCCGGTGATGCCCACGCCGGAGCGGACCCGCTCGGCCACGATGATCTGCTCCTCGCGGCTGGCGAGGCCCGCGTTCGAGGCGAAGTCACGACCGCCGAACGCGTCCCAGGTGTTGTTGTAGAAGCCGAGGCCGCCCGAGTACAGCGGGCCCTGCATGCCCCAGTTGCCGCCGGTCTCGCACTCCGCGATCCGGTCCCACATGGGGTCGGCCTTGGTGCCGTAGTACGTGATCATGGGCTTGGCGACGGTGGTGGGGACCTTCGAGATGGTCTTGCGCTCGACGTCCTCGCCGTTGCGCCGCGTGATCTCGTAGGACACGCTGAGCACGCCGGGGGCGGCGGCCTCGACGCGGGTCTCCCCCACGGCCATCGTGTGGTCGGGGCGGCGCTCCGGGTCCACGTTGTAGGGCTCGGCCACCCGGACGATCTCCCGGCCGACGCGGACCACGGAGTACTGCTCGCCGTTCACGAGGACGGTGTCGCGGCCGATCGCCCGCCCCGACCGGTCGAGCACGTAGTCCTCGGGGCCGGGGTCGACGCTGTACTGCGCGAGCAGCTCCTTCAGGTCGAGCGCGGGGATGTCGTAGTCGACCTCGGCGCCGTCGACGAGCAGGCGACCCTGGTGGGGCGTGCGCAGGATGATCGTGGAGTCGGCCTGGAGGCGCTCGGGACCGCTGCGCATCACCAGGGTGTCGGCGGCCTTGAGGTCGCGGCGCACGTAGTCGGCCGGCGAGGCGTAGGTGGTGTACACGGTCTCGATGGTGCCGTCGAGATCGCGGGTGATCGGGAAGCCGCGCAGCACCGTGACCGTGAGGCCGTCGCGAAGGCGCGTGCCCGCGGTCGGGACCACGCGGTCGTTGGCACCGACCCGCACCTTCTGGTCGCGCAGGAGATCGCCCACGGTGGTGGCGCCGGTGTCGACCGAGATGCGGCGGCCGTCGGCCCGCACCTCGACCGAGTTGCCGCCGTCGGCGAGGCGCTGGAGCGCGAGCCCCCCGGCGACGAGCGTGCCGGCGAGGAGCAGCGCGATGAGCACCGTACGGGGGCGGGCGAGGGCGCCGAGGCGGCGGCGGGGTGCGGGGGCCACCCGGGCGGGGGCCTGCTCCGATGGGGGCGGACCCGACGGCTCGGGGATCAGTGCGCCGACGTCGGGCAGGGTGGCGACGTCGGGGAGGGGCAGCCAGGCGCTGGCGTCGTGGGGCTCGGCCCGGGCCGGGGAGGGCTTGGCGTCCCACGGCGACTGCGTGAGCATCTCGTCGATGCTGGGCAGCTCGTCGGGGACCGGGAGCGGGAACCAGGTGGCGGCGTCGTGGGGACGGGCCCGCGCGGGCGACGGCGGCGCGGGCGCGGCCTCGCCCGGCGGCGCCGACCGGGCCTCGGTGGCGCCGGTGGACGTGGCGATCAGGTCGTCGAGCTCGGGGAGCGCGTCGACGTCGGGGAGCGGGAGCCAGCTGGCGGAGTCGTGCGGCTCGGCGCGCGCGGGGCTCGGCCGCACCGCCCCGCGCAGGTGAGCACGGCTCGCGCGGTGGACGCGACGACCGTGCAGATGGGTGCGCTTGGGCGCGGGCTGATCAGGTTGATCGGGCTGATCGGGATCGATGGCCGGGCTCCTCCGCCTCGCGAACTCCACGTCGCGAGACCCCGTCGGCACGGTAGCGCACGGGTGTGACCCGGATCAGCCCGGGTGGAGCGTTCACCCAGGCGTAACCGGGAGGCCCAGCCAGGCCACCGCGGCCGCCGCGGTCTCGGCCGCCACGACCCCCGGGGGACGGCCCACCGCAGCCGCGAGGGCGGTGCCCACGGCCACGACGAAGGCGGGCTCGTTCTCCTCGCCCCGGTGGGGCACGGGGGCGAGATAGGGCGAATCGGTCTCCACCAGCATCCGGTCGGACGGGCACAACGCGGCAGCGGCGCGCACGTCGTCGGCGTTCTTGAACGAGACGATCCCGCTGAACGACAGCGCCGCGCCGAGCGCGAGGGCCCGCTCGGCTTCGGCGGCTCCGCCCGTGAAGCAGTGGAACACCGTGCGGCGGGGCACCCCCTCCTCGGCGAGCACCCGGAACGTGTCGTCCCACGCGTCGCGGGAGTGGACGACCAGGGCGCGGTCGAGCTGGTGGGCGAGGCGGATCTGACGGCGGAACGCGTCGTCCTGCTCGGGCGGCGGCGAGTGCATGTAGTGGTAGTCGAACCCGGCCTCCCCCACCGCGACCACGCCCGGGCGGGCGGCGAGGTCGGCGAGGTCGTCCCAGTCCGCGCCGAGGCCGGTGGCATCGTGGGGATGCAGGCCGACGGTCGCGAACACGCCGGCGTGCCGCTCGGCCAGGGCGACCGCCGCGCGGGAGGAGGCGAGGTCGGTGCCCACCACCACCATCGCGACCACCCCGGCGTCGCGCGCCCGCTGGATCACCGCGTCCGCGTCCCCCGCCATCTGGGGATGACAGTGGCTGTCCACCCACCCTGTTTGGACACTTTGTGGGGTCATGGGCCGACGATCCGTCCAAACAGGGGGTCAGGCCTCGAAGCGGGGGAAGAGGGGGTCCCCCTTCACCAGCGGCGCGCCGGCGGGGAGCAGGCCCCAAGCCGCGGCGTCGGGGAGGCGCTGGTCCTCGGGGGTGTTGGGCAGGCCGAGGCGCCGCCACAGCTCGGCGCTCGCCCGCGGGATCACCGGCGACGCCAGCAGCGCCACGAACCGGAGCGCCTCGAGGCAGTCGCCGAGCACCGCGGCCACGGCCGCGGTGTCGCCCGCCTTGTTGAGCTTCCAGGGCTCCTGGTCCTCGATGTAGGAGTTGGTGGCGCGGATCAGGTCCCACACGGCTCCGAACGCCGCCGCGTAGTCGACCTCGGCGAACGCGGCCGCGCAGCCCTCGAACGCACCCGCCGCCGCGGCCGCGAGCGGGCCGTCGGCCCGGGTGTCGGGCACGACCCCGCCGCAGTAGTTGACCGCCATGGTGAGGACGCGGTTCGCGAGGTTGCCGAAGTTGTTCGCGAGGTCGGCGTTGTAGCGCGCCACCATCGCCTCGTACGAGAAGTCGCCGTCGGGGCCGAAGCGCTGGTCGGCGAGGAAGTGGTAGCGGAAGCCGTCGCTGCCGAAGTCCGCCACCAGGTCGGCCGGCGCGATCTGGTTCAGCCGGGTCTTGCTCATCTTCTCGCCGCCCACCATCAGGTAGCCGTGGGCGTACACGCACTTCGGCGGCGCTTCCCCCGCGGCCATGAGCATCGCGGGCCAGAAGACGGCGTGGAACCGGAGGATGTCCTTGCCGACGAGGTGGTAGTCGACCGGCCAGTAGCGGTCGAAGCGGGCGCGGTCGTCGCCGTAGCCCACCGCGGTGCAGTAGTTGAACAGCGCCTCGAACCAGACGTAGGTGACGTGCTCCGGGTCCCACGGGAGCGGGATCCCCCACGTGATCGACGTGCGGCTCATCGAGAAGTCGCGCAAGCCCTGCTTGATGAAGCCGAGCACCTCGTTGCGCTTGCTGTCTGGCTGCACGGCCTCGGGGTGCGCCGCGTAGTGCTCGAGCAGCGCGTCGGCGAAGCGCGAGAGGCGGAAGAAGTAGTTCTCCTCGGTGACGTGGTCGACGGGCTTGTCGTGGATCGGGCAGTTGCCCCCGTTGATCAGCTCGTCTTCCGCGTAATAGGCCTCGCAGTGCACGCAGTACAGGCCTTCGTAGGTGTCGAGCTCGATGTGGCCGTTGTCGTACACCCGCTGGAGGAACTGCGCGACCGCGGCGTAGTGGCGGGGCTCGGTGGTGCGGATGAAGTCGGTGTAGGTGATGTCGAGCTGGGCCCAGGCCTCGCGGAACCGCTCGCTCGTCCGGTCGGCCCACTCCTGGGGGCCCACCCCCCCCCCCTCGGCCGCCCGCTGGACCTTGAGCCCGTGCTCGTCGGTGCCGGTGAGGAACACGACGTCGTCACCCCAGAGTCGGCGCCATCGGGCGAGCACGTCGGCGGCGACCGTGGTGTAGGCGTGGCCGATGTGGGGCGCGTCGTTGACGTAGTAGATCGGCGTCGTCACGTAGAAGGGGTTGGCCACCGGGCCACGATACCCACGCCCCCTCCCGATCCCTCCCCGTTTCAGGGGCGACGGAGGGCGATGGCGATGTCGTAGGCGCGGCGCTTGGGGACGCCCAGCGCGGCGGCGACCTCGGCCGCGGCGTCGCGCGCGGAGACGCCGTCGCCGAGCAGGCCCTGCACCGCCGCGCGGATCGCGTCGTCGTCGGGCGCGCCGGTGGGCGACGCGCCGGCGAGCACGAGGACGTGCTCACCGCGCGGCTCGTGGTCCACGACGTGCGCCACCGCCTCGGTCAACGTCCCGCGCCAGACCTCCTCGTACCGCTTCGTGAGCTCACGGGCGATCACCACCCGCCGCTCGCCACCGCACACCGCCACGAGGTCGCCGAGCGTGGCGGCGACCCGGTTCGGCGCCTCGAACAGCACCGCCGTGCGGGTCTCCACCGAGAGCTCGGCGAGGCGAGTGGTGCGCTCCTTCCCCGAGCGGGGCAGGAAGCCCTCCATCACGAACCGGCTCGTCGGCAGCCCCGAGACCACCAACGCGGCCAGCGCCGCGCTCGGCCCCGGCACGACCTCGACCCTCAGCCCGGCTTCGGAGCACACCCGCACCAGCCGCTCCCCCGGGTCGGAGATCCCCGGCATCCCCGCGTCGGTGACGAACGCGACGCGGGCGCCCGCGCGGATCCGCTCCACCAGCTCGGCGGCCCGGGCCCGCTCGTTGTGCTCGTGCACCGCGATCAGGCGCCGGCCGCCCGGCACCCCGGCGTGGGTGAGGAGCGCCCGGGTGCGCCGGGTGTCCTCGGCCGCGATCACGTCGGCGCTGCGCAAGGCCTCCACCGCGCGGGGCGCGAGGTCGCCGAGGTTGCCGATCGGCGTGGCCACGAGCACGAGCGCACCCTCACGAGTCACGGCCCGCATGCTCGCGCACCTCGACCACATCGCCGCACCGGAGACCCCAGCACCCGAACGCGCCGGCCTCGGCCTCCAGCACCACCCTCGCCCGGACGACGGGCCGTGACACCCGGCCCGGTTGCATCGTCGCCACCCGCAGCACCCTGCCGTCGGCTGCGCAGAACGCCACGTCGATCGCGAACCGCATGCCGATCGTGTGCACCTGCCGACACGGGACGAGCACGAGGACGCCGTCGATCCCGTCGCGCCCGAGCAACCCCCGCCGGCGGGCCGTTCGCGTCCGGGCCACCTCCGCCGCCACGACGGTGCGGCCGGCGAGGATCGTGGCGGAGCCCGGGTCTCCCACGGCGGGCCGGACCCCGGCCACGGCATCGGTGACCGGGCGCGCCCCGCGCCGCGGTCGGCGGGTCTAGCCGGCCGCGGCCGCCACCAGCGCCGTGTTCATGTCGTACCGGACGGCCCAGAGCCGGAACCGGTGCCCGTAGTCGCGGTCGTTGAACGTCACCGTGTGGATGTGGTGCGCGCGCAACGTGCGCCGGAACGCGGCGTCGCGGGCCGGGTCGATCTTCCCCAGGTCGTCCCACATCCCGTAGAAGCCGGCGACCTGCTCGACGAGACCGGAATCGACGAGGTCGTCGATCACGAACTCCTCGGCGCCCTCGATGTTCATGCGGACGAGCAGGGGCTGACGCCCGTGCTCGGCGAAGAACTCCTCCAGCACCGCGCTCAGCCGGACCGCGGGCACGGTGTCGAACTCCTCACCCCGTTCGGCGAACAGGGAATCGGCCTTGCCGCTGCCGCCGCTGCGGTACAGCCGGACGACGTCCGAGGGGTGGTCCGGCCCGACGAGGGCCACGTTGCGGAAGTCGACCGGCGCGTCTGCGTACGCAGCCTGCACCACCGGAAAGTGCTCCGGACTCGCCTCGAACCCGAGCACGCTCAGGTCGGTGCGGTCGCCGAGCCAGTGCCGCACCGTCGCGACCTGCAGTCCGCCACGGTGCAACCCGCAGTCGACGTAGAGGACCCGCGCCGGCAACGGCAGCGACGGCCGGAGCACCGCGGCCGGGCCCAGGCGCACCACGCGACGCAACAGCACCCGGAGGACGAGCAGCAGCGAGTCGGCGCCGACGACGGCGGACGTGACCGCGGGCCGGCGGGACACCCGCTGCAACCGGTGGACGAGCCACCAGTTCCACAGCTTCTGGTGCGGGTGCCAGACGATCCACCACGGGCGCTCGGGTCTCTGCTCGTCGGCACCGGTCACCGGCCCGAGGCTAGCGACGGCGCGCCCGCGATCGTCGACCTCGACGTCAGACGTTGAAGCGGATCTCCATCACGTCGCCGTCGTTGACGACGTAGTCCTTCCCCTCGACCCGGATCTTGCCGACGTCCTTGGCCTTCGCCCACGAACCCAGGCCGAGCAGCTCCTGCCAGTCGATCACCTCGGCCCGGATGAAGCCGCGCTGCAGGTCGGAGTGGATCACCCCGGCGCACTCCGGCGCCGCGGCGCCGGCGCGGAAGGTCCACGCGCGCGACTCCTTGTCGCCCGTGGTGAGGAACGTCGCCTTGCCCAGCATGTTGAGCGCGGACCGAGCGACGCGCGGCACCACGCTCTCGGCCACGCCGAGCTCGGCGAGCAGCTCGGCCCGCTCGGCACCCTCGGCGGCCACGACGTCGGGATCGCCCTCGAGCTCCACGCACACGGACAGCGCGTCCTCACCGAACGCCGATGCGATGGCGTCGGCCTCGTCGAGCTGGCCGACGTCGACGTTGACCACCACGAGCGCGGGCTTGTTGGTGAGGAGGAACACCGGGAAGAGCAATGCCCGCTCGTCGGCGGTGAGGTCGGAGCGGTAGATCGGCTCACCCTCGGAGAGCACCGCCTCGGCCCGCTCGAGCGCGCCGATCTCGGGAGCGAGCGTCTTGTCGCCCTTGAGCGCACGCTGCTGCTTGTAGAGGCGCTGCTCGACGGAGCCGAGGTCGGCGAGGACCAGCTCGTCCTCGAGCGCCCGGAGGTCACGGGCGGGGTCGTTGCCGTCGGCCGCCCGCACCACGAGCATCAGCGCGTCGCAGTCGCGCAGCGAGCCGAGGAGCCGGCTGCCGAGACCCTTGCCCGCCTCGGTGGACAGGCCCGGGAGGTACGCGATCTGGAAGGTCGCGTAGACGACCTTCTTCGACTCGGACATCTCGGCCAGCGCGTCGAGCCGGGCGTCGGGCAGGTTGACCATGGCCAGCACGCGCTCGGACGCGAACTCGACGTCCATCCCCGTGAGGGCACGGAAGAGTGCGCCGTGCCCGGAGTCCGACAAGCCGACGAGACCGAGATGTTCCATGGTTGGCGAGGGTACCGAGTGGGCGGAGCTCAGCCCGGGGCCGAGCCACCCAGCGCGATCGCGTCGCGCGACGAGCCCGCCGTCGGGTCCACCGGACCGGCGGCCGGCACGACGAGCCGCCAGCCG
>JBAZYX010000009.1:0-52468 GCA_041659105.1 Acidimicrobiia bacterium | reverse complement strand
GCGAGACCATCAGCTCACCGCGCAGGCCGTGCGGACGGCCCAGCCGCCCGATCTCGAGGTGGCCCGGAGGCGCGCCCGTCATGGCGCCGATGGGCTACTCGGCGACTTCGACGTTGATCCGCGCGCCGTCGGCGGCTCCGGCCGCCCGGGCGACCTGGCGCACCGCCTGGATCACGCGTCCGCGGCGGCCGATCAAGCGGCCGAGGTCCTGCGGGCTCGCGTGGATCAGCAGCGTCACCTCGCCGCGCGACTCCGACGCGGTGACGTCGATCGCGTCGACGTCCTCCACGAGCTCGCGAGCGAGGAACTCGGTGACGGTCTGGGCACGGCCACCGGCGATGCGGTTGCCGTCGGCCCCGACCTCGTCCTCGTCCTCGAGGTCGTCGTCGAGGTCGGCGTCGTCGATCCCCTCGTCGAACTCGTCGTTGAGCTCGTCGTGAACGCTCACTCCGCGGACTCCTCCGCGGTCTCGTCGGTCGCCTCGGTGGCGTCGACCTCGGCCGATGCCGCGGGAGCCGTGGGCTCGGGAGCCGGCTTCTCGACCTTGACGGTGCTCTTCGCCGGCCCACGCCCGGTGACGTGGCCGCGGCGGTTCAGCTTGGTGTCGGGGTCGGGACGCTCCGCGGTGAAGGTCTCCCACACGCCGGACACGGTCAAGAGCTTCTGCACCTGCTCGGTGGGCTTGGCGCCCTTGCGCAGCCAGTCGAGCGCGCGATCCGCGTCGATCTGCACGCGGGACGGCTCCTCACGGGGCCCGTAGTGGCCGATCGTCTCGATGATTCGCCCATCGCGGGGCGATCGCGAGTCGGCGACCACGACGCGATAGGTGGGCTGCTTCTTCTTGCCCACGCGCATGAGGCGGATCTTGACGGCCAACGAATTCCCTTTCGGACGAGCGAGGGCGACAGGCTACCCGGTAGGCAGTCGGCCCGGCCCACCGGCTCCCCCGAGCATGCCCGGGTCGAGCCCCGGCGGAAGGCCCGTGAGGCGGCGCTTGCCCTTCTTGTTGACCTTCGAGAACTGCTTCATCATCTGCGACACCTGCTTGAACTGCTTGAGCAGGGCGTTCACGTCCTGGGTGGTGGTGCCGCTCCCCTGGGCGATCCGGATCCGCCGGGACCCGTCGATGATCGACGGCGTGTTGCGCTCCTGCGCGGTCATGGAGCAGATGATCGCCTCGATCTTGCCCAGCTCCCCCTCGTCGACCTCGGCGTTGCGCAGCTCCTTGGGCACGCCCGGGAGCATCGCCACGAGGTTCTGGAGCGGGCCCATCTTGCGCATCTGACGCATCTGCTCGAGGAAGTCCTGGAGCGTGAAGTCGCCGGTGCGCAGCTTCTCGGTCGCGACGGCGGCCTGGTCGGCGTCGAACGCGGCCTCGGCCTTCTCGATGAGCGTGAGCATGTCGCCCATGCCGAGGATCCGGCTCGCCATGCGGTCGGGGTGGAAGGGCTCGAAGTCCTCGAGCTTCTCCCCCACGCCGGCGAACATGATCGGGCGGCCGGTGACCTCCTTCACCGAGAGGGCGGCACCGCCGCGGGCGTCACCGTCGAGCTTGGTGAGCACGATGCCGGTGAGGTCGATCGTCTCGGCGAACGTCTCGGCGACGTTCACCGCCTCCTGACCGGTCATCGCGTCGACCACGAGCAGCGCGTCGTCGGGGTTGACGGCGTCGCGGATCGCGCGCAGCTCGTCCATCAGCTCGGTGTCGATCTGGAGCCGGCCCGCGGTGTCGACGATCACGACGTTTCGGCCCAGGCGCTGGGCCTCCTCGAGGCCCGCCCGGGCGACCGCCACCGGGTCCGTGCCGATCGAGGTGACCGGCACCCCGACGCGCTCGCCCAGCACCCGCAGCTGCTCGACGGCGGCGGGCCGCTGGAGGTCGGCACCTACGAGGAGCACCCGCTTGCCGTCGCGCTCGAGGTGCCGCGCGAGCTTCGCCGCGGCGGTGGTCTTGCCGGAGCCCTGGAGCCCGGCGAGGAGGATCACCGTGGGCGGACGCGAGTTCATCGTGAGCTTGCCCGCGGTGCCGCCGAGCGTGGCGACGAGCTCCTCGTGGACGATCTTGATGACCTGCTGCGCGGGGCTCAGGCTCTTCGCGACCTCCGCGCCGTTGGCGCGCTCCTTGATCCGCGCGACGAACGACTTGACGACCCGCACGTTGACGTCGGCTTCGAGCAGCGCGAGTCGGATCTCGCGCGCCACTTCGTCGATGTCCTTCTCGGTGAGCTTCCCGCGACCGCGCAAGCGCGTGAAGATCCCCTCGAACCGGTCGGACAGGGATTCGAACACGCCCGGGCCCGCGCTACTCGACCAGCGCCGCGGCGAACTCCGCGGGATCGAACGGGATGAGGTCGTCGGCACCCTCGCCGAGCCCGACGAGCTTCACCGGCACGCCGAACTCGTCCTCGATCGCGAGCACCACGCCACCCTTGGCCGTGCCGTCGAGCTTGGTCAGCACCACGCCGGTGATGTCGACCGCGCCGGCGAACTCGCGCGCCTGGGCGAGGCCGTTCTGCCCGGTGCTCGCGTCGAGCACCAGGAGCACCTCCTGCAGGGCTCCCGGCTGGCGCTCGATGATCCGCTTGAGCTTCTCGAGCTCGTTCATCAGGTTGACCTTGGTGTGCAGCCGGCCCGCGGTGTCGACGAGCACGACGTCGGCGGAGCGCGCGGCGGCAGCGTCCATCGCGTCGAACACGACCGCGCCCGGATCGCCGCCGTCCTGGCCGCGGACCACGGCGCAGCCGAGGCGGTCGGCCCACATCGCGAGCTGGTCGGCGGCGGCGGCCCGGAACGTGTCGGCGGCGGCGAGGAGCACCTTGCGCCCGTCGGCGAGCTCGCGCTTGGCCAGCTTGGCGGTGGTCGTCGTCTTGCCCACGCCGTTGACGCCGACCATCAGCCAGACGGTCGGGCCGTCGGCCGCGTGGTGGAGGGACCGGTCCGTCGCCGTTCGCTCGAGCCGCTCGGTGATCTCGTCGCGCAGCAGTGCGGGGAGGGCATCGGCGTCGGCTCCGGTGGCCGAGGCCCGCTCCTTCACGCCCTGCACCACGGCTTCGGTGGTGGTCATGCCCACGTCGGCGAGGAGCAGGGCCTCCTCGAGCTCGTCCCACGACTCGTCGTCGATCTTGCCGCCCCGGCGCAGTGCTCCGAGCAGCCCCGCGAACGACGCGCGGGTCTTGCCGATCCGGTCCCGGAGCCGCACGGGCTCGACCGGCGCCACCTCGGCGGGGGCCTCGACCGGCGCCACCTCGACCGGTGCGGGCGGCGCGACGGTCTCGGGTGCCGGCCGTGGTGGCGCGGGGGGTCGCGGCGGCGCCGGGGCCCTGGTGGCCGCGGTTCCCCGCTTGAGCTCCCGGCTGCGAACGATGCGCGGCAGGACGATCAGGAACGCGGCGAGCGCGAAGATCGCGACGAAGACGACGAGGGCAAGGGTGTCCGACACGGACCGCAGAGGTTACCGGCCGGGTTCGGCGCCGCCTCTGTCGCCGGACCCGGTGTCCGACGGCTCCGCCGCTCCCGCCGCTCCCGCGGCGTCCTGGTCGCCGTCGCGGGGGGCGCTGGGATCGCCCTCGGCCCGCTGGTGCTGCGACCGGTTGCCCACGGCCTTGATCTCCCCGTTGGGGACGTACCAGGCCACCCCGTCGGCCGCCCGGACGCGGGTCATCCGGAGGCTCACCCACTCGACCGTGCCGGTGACCATCGCGGTCTCGATCTCGTCGCCCACGCCGTACTGGTCCTCGAGCACCACGAACAGACCGGCGAGATAGTCGCGCACCATCGACTGGGTGCCGAACGCGATCGCGATCCCGGCGACGCCGGCGCCGGCGATGATCGGTGCGAGGTCGACGCCGAGCTCGCCGACGATGACCAGCACCGCCATCGACCAGACCGCGATCGAGACGACGTTGCGCAGCACCGAGCTGACCGTGGCCGCACGCTGCGCGCGCCGCATGCGGGTCTGGTCGGACACCGGGAGGTGCGCGTGGGTGGCCAGCATCGACAGCGACCCCTCGTCGCGGATGCGCTGCACCATCCGCTGCACGACCCGCCGCAGCACGCGTGTGATCACCCACGCGACGAGGAGGACGGCCGCGATCCGCAGGGGTACGGCCAGCGCGTCGGCCACGTCGGCGGCACGCGTGCTCCCCGTGATCCGGAACACCTGGACACAGATCCACTTCTGGTCGCCCGGCGCGCCGCACGCGCCGATCTGGTCGGCGTTGCTCGCCGCGAGCACCGCTGCGAGGATCACCGGCGGACCGTCCCTGCTCCGCTACGCGGGAGCGAACACGTCGTGCGCACGCTGGCTCACGACGCGCGAGGAGCCGCCCGGCGGCATCGAGACCCCGTAGAGGATGTCGGCCGCCTCCATCGTGCGCTTCTGGTGCGACACGATCACCAGCTGCGCCTCACCCCGGAACTCGTGCACGAGGTCGAGGAAGCGGTGCAGGTTGACGTCGTCGAGCGCGGCCTCCACCTCGTCGAGGAGGTAGAAGGGCGACGGACGGGCGCGGAACACCGCGAACAGGTACGCGAGCGCGGTGAGCGAGCGCTCGCCGCCCGAGAGCAGCGACAGCCGGCGGACGTTCTTGCCCGACGGGCGCGCCTCGATCTCGACGCCGGTGTCGAGGAGGTCGTCGGGGTCCACGAGCGTGATCCGGCCCGAGCCGCCGGGGAACAACGTGGTGAACAGCCCGGCGAAGTGCTCGGCGACGTCGCGGAAGGCCTGCTCGAAGACCGACACGATCTCGCGGTCGACCGCGCGGATCACCCGCGCGAGCTCGCGCCGCGTGTTCTTCACGTCGTCGAGCTGCTCCTGCAAGAACCGGTGCCGTTCGGCGAGTGCGTCGTACTCCTCGAGCGCGAGCGGGTTGATGGGACCCATGAGCCGCAGGTCACGCTCGAGCTCGCGCGCGCGACCCGCGAGCGTGGTGCCATCGGGAACCGGCGGCGCCGGCGCGTCGAGGGCGATGTGGGACTCGACGTCGTACTCCGACCGCAGCGTCTGGATCACGTTCTCCAGCCGGATCTTCGCCTCGCCGTCCTCGATCTCGGCGCGGGTCATGCGCTCACGGATCTCGGAGAGCTCGCGCTCCAGGACGCCACGCTGCTTCCGCAGCGCGTCGAGCTGGTCGGCCGAGGCGCGGGCGGCCTCGGCGTGGCGCCGGCGCTCCTCGCGGAGCCCGTTGAGCAGGGTGTCGGTGCGCGCGCTCAGGTCGTTGAGTCGGATCGCGTAGGCGCGGTAGCCCTCGTCGCGCTCGATGAGCTGGCGACGCTGCCGCTCGGCCGCGGCCTGCGCCTCGGGGTCGCGCTCGGCGAGGCGGGCCTCGACCTCGTCGAGGCGCCGGGCCAGCACGGACCGCCGCTCCTCGGTCGTGGCGCGCCGCATCTCGGTGGCCCGGGCCGCGGCCAGCGCGGCACGCGCGGTCTCGACCGCGCGCTCGGCCTCGGCCCGCTCGACGTCGGCCGTGGCCGCCGCCTCCACCGCTTCGTCGACCGCGGCCTGGGTGACCCCGGTGATCGGACCGCCCTGGCCGATGCGCCACGGCGCCGCTCCGCCCAGGCGCGAGCCCTCGGGCGTCACCGCGACGAGCTCGGGCTGCGCGACCACGAGGTCGAGCGCGGTCCGCCACGAGTCGACGAGCACCGTGTGGGCGAGCAGCTGGCCCAGCGCTGCGGTGAGACCGGGCACGTCGGACCGCACGAGCTCGGCCACCGGCCGGGCGCCCGGAGGCACCAGCGCCGGCTGCGCGCCGGCGTCGCCCGACGGGTCGGTCACGAGCAGGAGCGCCCGCTCGCCGTCGGCCTCGAGCCGTTCGATGGCCGCGCGCACGCCGTCGCCCCGGTGCACTACCACCGCGAGCATGGCGTCGCCGAGCGCGGCGGCCACGGCCGCCTCCGCGCCGGGCTCGACCTCGAGGTGATCGACCAGCGAGCCGACCACGCCCTCGAGCTCGTCGAGCGAGCCCGCGCCGCCGGCCTCGCGCACCATGTTGAGCTGCTGGCCGAGCGCGTCGGCCCGGGCGCGCGCTTGCGCGGCGGTGGCCTCGGACTTCCGCCACCGCTCCTCGGCCGCGCGCAGGAGGTCTTCGGCGACGCCGATCGGCAGCGCGAGCTCGGTTCCCGGGAGGGTGCCGTCGGCCTCGAGCTGCTCGAGCTCGGCGCGCAAGGCGACCGCGTCGGCGACGAGCGTCTCGACGACACCCTCGTCGGCCGCGGCGGCCAGCTCGCGGGTGACGTTGCGCCGCTTCTCCACGATCAGGGTGGTGAGGCCGCGTACGCGCTCACGCATCGACTCCGCGCGCACGAGCTCGTCGGCCAGCTCGTCGGCGCCGAGCTCGGCCAGGGCCTGCTCGGCCGCCATCACCGCGGTGTCGAGGTCGCGCAGGTGCTGCTGGACGCCGCGCTCGCGGTTCGCGAGCTCGGTGCGCTCGTCGCGCAGGCGCTCGATGCGCGTCTGCTGTCCGGCGATCTGGTGACCGGCGAGGTGGAGCTTGATCGCGCGCAGCTCGTCGACCACGGCGTCGTGACGGCGGGCCGCGTCGGCCTGGCGCTCGAGCGGCCCCAGCTGGCGCTTCACCTCGCGCAGGAGGTCGCCGAGGCGCAGGAGGTTGCCCTCGGTCGCGGTGAGGCGGCGCTCGGCGCGCTCCTTGCGCCGGCGGAACTTCAGGATGCCCGCGGCTTCCTCGATGATCGCGCGGCGTTCGGCCGGCGACGCGTTGAGCACGGTGTCGAGCTGACCCTGCCCCACGATCACGTGTTGCTGACGGCCGACACCGGCGTCGGACAGCAGCTCCTGCACGTCGAGCAACCGGCACGGCACCCCGTTGAGCTGGTACTCGGACTCACCCGTGCGGAAGAGCGTTCGGGTGATGGTGACCTCGGAGAACTCGATCGGCAACAGCCCCGCGGCGTTGTCGATCGTGAGCTCCACCTCCGCGCGACCGAGCGCGGTGCGCGACGCGGTGCCGGCGAAGATGACGTCGTCCATCTTCCCACCGCGCAGCGAACGCGCGCCTTGCGCGCCGAGCACCCACGCGACCGCGTCGACCAGGTTGGACTTGCCCGAGCCGTTCGGTCCGACCACGACGGTCACACCCGGCTCGAAGACCAGCTCCGTCTTGTCGGCGAACGACTTGAACCCTTTGAGGGTCAGCGACTTGAGGAACACGCAGGCAGCTCCCTTGCTCCGGCCGGATCGTAGCGACGACTCGTCGGAGAGCCGCGGTTCGAGGCCCCGGGAAGGTCAGGTTTGGCAGACCCCGCACTGGTAGGCGTACCGGCCGCCCACCCGTTCCCGGGTGATCGCGGTGCCGCAGACCGGACAGGGCAGCCCGGCCCGGGCGTGGACGGCGTGCTGGTGCTGGAACGCACCGGTGCGGCCGTGGACGTCGACGTACTGGGCGTCGGCCAGCGACGACCCGCGCGCCGCGATCGCGTCCGTGAGCACCGCGCGGGTGGCGTCGACCAGCCGCTCGACCTCGGCGTCGGCCAGCGAGCCGGCCGGACGGGCACCCGAGATGCCCGCCCGGAAGCAGATCTCGTCGGTGTAGATGTTGCCCAGGCCCGCCACCGCGGTCTGGTCCATGAGCCGGAGCTTCAGCCGCACCCGCCGGTTCGCGAGCCGGGGGGCGAGCACGGACGCCGTGGTGAGGTCGTCGAGCGCGTCGGGGCCGAGATGTCCGAGCGCGAGCGGGCGCCCGCCGGGCTCGGACGTGGGGGCCTGCCACATCTGCCCGAAGGTGCGGGGATCGACGAAGCGCACCTCCCGACCGTCGTCGAGGGCCCAGACCACGTGCGTGTGCGGGAGGCGGTCCTGCGCGGCCGACTCCGCCACCCGGAGCTGGCCCGACATCCCGAGGTGCACCACCACGGCGTCGCGGCCGTCGCCGCCCCCGAGGTGGACCACGAGGAACTTGCCGACCCGTCCGGTGCCCGCCACCGTCCGACCCGTGAGCGCGTCCACGAAGCCGTCGATGCTCGGCTCGCGGCGCACCGCACGGTCGCGGCCGACCTCGACCGCCACCACCGTCCGCCCGCGCACCACGGCGTCGAGGTCGCGGCGCACGACCTCGGCTTCAGGCAGCTCCGGCATCGCGGGTGAGCGCGATCCACGCGGCCTCGGCCGCGGCCTGCTCGGCGGCCTTCTTCGACCGGCCCTGCCCGTGCCCGTAGACCGCGCCCCGGATGGTGACCATCGCGAAGAAGTGCTTCGAGTGGTCGGGACCCTCGGCCCGCACCTGGTACCGCGGCAGCTGCTCGAACTCCCGCGCCGCGAGCTCCTGGAGGCGCGTCTTGAAGTCTCCCCCGCCCGGCCCGAGCGAGCCGGCCTCGATCCGGTCACCGAGCAGGCGCAACACGAGCTCGAGCGCGACCTCCCAGCCGCCGTCGAGGTACACCGCCGCGATCACGGCCTCCATCGCGTCGGCCAGGATCGACGGCTTCTCGCGCCCGCCCGAGCCGTCCTCGCCCTTGCCGAGACGCAGCGCGGGACCGATGCCCACCTCCACTGCGAGGTCGGCGAGCACGTCGGCGTTGACCACCGACGCGCGCAGCTTCGCGAGCTCCCCTTCCGGCAGGTCGGGGTAGGTGGCGTACACGTGGTCGGTGACGGCGAGGCCGAGCACGGCGTCGCCCAGGAACTCGAGCCGCTCGTTGGGCACCGCGTCGGCGTGCTCGGCGCAGTAGGAGCGGTGCACCATCGCCGCCTCGAGGTGGGACCGCTCGGCGAACGTCCACCCGATCGCCTGCTCGAGCGCCGTGAGCGCGTCGGGCGTCTCGCCGGAGGCTCCGTCGGGCACGGGGGACCCTCTCAGGCGTTGGCGGCGAGGCGGGCCATCACGTAGTCGACCGCGTCTCCGACCGTGAGCAGCTCGGCGAGGTCCTCGTCGTCGAAGGTGAAGCCGACGGTGCGCTCGCCGATGTCCTCCTCGAGCACCTCGACGAGCTCGATGAGCGCGAGCGAGTCGGCGCCGAGGTCCTCCGCGAAGGAGGCCTCGCGGACGATGCCGTCCTCGTCGATCTCCAGGATCTCGG
Source organism: Acidimicrobiia bacterium (assembly GCA_041659105.1). Taxonomy (GTDB): domain Bacteria; phylum Actinomycetota; class Acidimicrobiia; order IMCC26256; family PALSA-555; genus CAIUKV01. Next base: position 43,435 of record JBAZYX010000009.1, on the reverse strand, counting down.
CCAGGCGCTCGCGGATCATCGCGAGCACGTCGTCGGGCCCCAGGGGGCCACGTTCCACATGGGTCTCAGCCGGCATCGGTGACCGTCTCCCGCAGTTGCTGCACCACTCCCGCCCGCACGCACTCTCGCGCCACACGGGCGGCACTCACCACCGCGGGCGCCATCGACGAGCCGTGCGAGATCACGCAGACGCCCTTCACGCCGAGCAGCACCGCGCCGCCGGTGAGGTCGGGGTCGTAGGCCTCGGCCATCTCCAGCAGGAGTGGGAGCACCACCTTCGACGCCTCGCGCGCCTCGTCGGTCGACTCGAGCGTCTGGAAGACGATCGTGGCGAGCGACCGCAGCGCGGACTCGATGCTCTTGAGCGCGACGTTGCCGGTGAACCCGTCGGTGACGAACACGTCGGCGCGACCCGGCTGCATGAGATCGCTGCCTTCGACGTTGCCGACGAAGCCCGCCTCCTTGCGCAGGAGGTCGAACACGGTCTTGCGGAGCTGGTCGCCCTTGCCCTCCTCCTCGCCGTTGGAGAGGAGGCCGATGGTCGGTGCCTCGATGTCCCAGCGGGCCTTGGCGTAGACGCGTCCCATCCGGGCGAACTGCACGAGCCACTCGGGCGCGGCGTCGACGGTCGCGCCGGCGTCGATGAGGACCTGCGGGTGGTGACCGGGCACCGGCACCGGGACGGCGATCGCGGGACGGGCGATGCCGGGGATGCGCCCGATGCGCAGCAGCGCCGCGGCCATCGCCGCGCCGGTGTTGCCCGCGCTGATCATGGCGTCGGCCTCGCCGTCGCGCACGGCCTGGGCGCAGCGGACCACGGAGGAGTCCTTCATGCGCCGAACGGCCGCGGCGGGCTCGTCGTCCATCGCGACGACCTCTCGGCAGTCGATCACGTCGACGCCGTCGGGCAGCGCGCCGCCGGGGACGTGCGCGAGCACGTCCTCCTGGCGGCCGTAGAGCCGCACGTCGACGTCGAGCTCGACGGCGGTCGCGAGCGCGCCGGCGACGATCTCACTCGGGGCATTGTCGCCGCCCATCGCGTCGATGGCGACGGTGATGCGCTCGCTCGTCATCGGGACGGGCTCAGTCGACGTCGACGACCTGGCGGCCGCGGTACGTGCCGCAGTTGCCGCACACGCGGTGCGGGAGCTTCGCTGCCCCGCACTGCGGGCAGAGGGACTTCGCCGGCAGTGCGAGCTTCATGTTCGCGGAGCGACGCGAGTGCGTCTTGCTCCGCGGGGTCTTGCGCTTCGGGACGGCCATCAGTTGGCTCCTTTATCGGATCTCGAGGTCGGACAGCGCGGCCCAACGGGGGTCGGTCGGCGCGTCGCGAGAGTCATCATCGTCGGTGGAGGCGCTGGGATCGGGTTCGGCGCGGCAGGGCTCGTCGCAGTGGGGCGCCAGCGGCAGCTCGAGGAGCACGGTGTCGCGCACGAGCTGCTCGAGGTCGATCTCGTAGCCCTGGATCGGATAGGTCTCGCCCTCTTCGGGACTGGGCTCGAACAGCTCGTCGGCGTGGAGCAGGAGCGGCTCCTCGAGGTCGCGCAGGCAGTAGCTGCACTGCCCCACCCAGCGGCACTCCACGGTGCCCCGGACCACGAGGCCCTCGTTGATCCGCTCGAGCCGGACGGCGACGTCGACCGGGCCCGGGACCGACGCCGAGGTGCCCACGAGGCCATCGATGACGTCGGACACCGTGACGTCGCGGCGCGCGCCTGGGTGCGCCAACAAGTCGGCGACGTCGATACGGAATCCGGGCATGGTCGCGAGAGGGCCGGAGCAGCGGATGCGGGGTGGTCCCGTGAGCGCCCGGTGGCCAGTCGGTCGGCGGCACGGTGGGAACGGAAAGGGTAGCAGCCGGGCCCTACGTCCCATCTGTGCCGGGTTCGCTGGCGCTCACCCGGCATCCGTGACGGGTTCGCTGGCGCTCACCCGTTGTCCTGGTCGAAGAAGCCGCTCTCCTCCTCCCCGAGCGGTTCCTCCTCGTCCTCGACGACCTCGTAGGTGACCTGGAGGCGCTGACGACCCTGGTGGACGGCCTGCATCGTGCGGTCGAGGACCACCTCGAACTCACCGAGCTTGTGATCGACGTAGTCCTCGCACTCGAGCCGCATGCGCCGGGCCTGGGCGTCGGCGTCGTCGACGGTGCGTTGGGCGACCCGTCGGGCCTCGCGCACGATCTCGGTGCGCTCGACCATCCGCTCGACCTGGATGCGGGCCGACGCGAGGATGTCGTCGGCCTCCCGCCGGGCCTGGAAGAGGAAGTCGTCGCGCTCCTTGAGCAGCCAGCGCGCCTGGCGCAGCTCCTCGGGGAAGGCCGCGAGGATCTCGTCGACGAGCTCGAGCACCTCCTCGCGGTTGACGAGCACCGACGCCGACATCGGCATCGTGCGGGCGTGCTCGACGATGTCGCGCAGCTCGAGGAGCAGCTGGTCGATCGTCGCGGCGGCTTCGTTCATCAGGCCCGGTCCGCCTCGAAGCGTCCGGCGAGCCGGGCGCCCACCACCGGCGGGACCATGCTCGACACGTCGCCGCCGAACTTGGCGACCTCACGCACCAGGCTCGACGAGAGGAACGAGTACTGCGGGCTCGTGGAGATGAAGAAGGTGTCGATCCCCGAGAGGCGCTGGTTCATCTGGGCCATCTGGAGCTCGTAGTCGAAGTCGGACACCGCCCGGAGTCCCTTCACGATCGCGTTCGCCCCGTGCTCACGGGCGTAGTCGACGAGCAGGCCCGTGAAGAAGTCGATCCGCACGTTGCCGAGGTGGCTCGTCACCTCGAGGAGCATCTCCTGGCGCTCCTCGAGCGTGAACAGCGACTGCGACTTCTGCGGGTTGCGGATCACCGCCACCACGACGTGGTCGAAGTGACGGGCCGTCCGCTCGATGATGTCGAGGTGGCCGTTGGTCACCGGGTCGAACGATCCCGGGCACAGGGCGGTGGCCACGTCATCTCCTCGTTGGGTTCGCGGGTGGGAAGTGAATCATGTCGCGGGGTCCGACCCCCCGGTCGACAGGAGGTGCACGAGCGTATCCCCGTAGGTCCGCGAGAACCGGTGTTGCCAGCGCGGCGGCGGAGTGAGGCTGCTCCCGGCCGGCCGCTCGACGACCACGAGTGCCGCCGGCGCCAGCCACCCCGGGACCGCGAGCCGCCCCAGCACGGCGTCGACCTCGGCGTCGGTCGTGTCGTACGGCGGGTCGCAGCACACCAGGTGGAACGGCGCCTCGGGGGGCGCGGCCCGCTCGAGGAAGCGCACGACGTCGCCCTCCACCACCCGGCCGGCGTCGGCGAACCCGGTGCGCTCCAGGTTGCGCCGGCACACCCCCGCCTCCCGGCGGTCGCGTTCCACCAGCACCGCGCGGCCGGCGCCGCGGGAGAGCGCCTCGATCGCCATGGCCCCCGTGCCGGCGTAGAGGTCGAGCACCACGGCACCCGCGGCGGCGGGCCCAACCGACCCGAACACGGCTTCGCGCACGCGCTCCGCGGTCGGCCGGGTGGTCGCACCGGCCGGCGACTCGAGCCGTAGACCCCCGGCCCTCCCGGCCACCACCCGCAGTCGCGAACGCGCCATCTCCTGCCCGCCGCGTCCGTCAGACCTTGAACAGGAACTCGACCGCGTCGCCGAGGAGGTCCTCGACCTCCTCGCGGAGCCGGGGGTGCGCAGTGAGGTCGGGATCGGCGTCGAGCACCTGCTCGGCCACGCGCCGCGCCTCGACCACGATCTCCTCGTCGCGCGGGAGCCGACCGAGCTTCAGGTCGGTCCAGCCGCTCTGGCGCTCGCCGAAGACCTCGCCCGACCCGCGGATCTCGAGGTCGCGCTCCGCGAGCTCGAACCCGTCGGACGACTTCGCCATCGCGTCCATGCGCGCCGAGCCGTCGGCGGTGCGTGGATCCGCGAGGAGGAAGCAGACCGACTCGTGCTCGCCCCGGCCGATGCGGCCGCGCAGCTGGTGGAGCTGGAGGAGCCCGAAGCGGTCGGCGTCCTCCACCACCATCACCGTGGCGTTGGGCACGTCGACGCCGACCTCGATGACGGTGGTGGCGACGAGCACGTCGAGCTGCGCGTCGCGGAACGCGGCCATCGTCGCCTCCTTGTCCGCCGACGGCATCTGCCCGTGCAGCAGCCCGAGCCGCAGGCCCGCGAGGTCCTCGTGCTGGAGCCGCTCGAACTCCTCGGTGGCGGCCTTGGCCTCGAGCTTCGCGGAGCCCTCGACGAGCGGGCACACCACGAACGCCTGGCGCCCCGCGGCCACCTCGGCCCGCACGCGGTCGTACACCTCGGACCGCTCGAGGTCGCTCGGGCCGACGACGCGCGTCTCGATCCTCTTGCGGCCGCCGGGGAGCTCGCGCAGCTCCGAGCGGTCGAGGTCGCCGTAGATGAGCATCGCCGCGGTGCGCGGGATCGGCGTGGCCGTCATCACGAGGACGTCGGGCTTGCGGTCCTCGCCGCCACCCTTGGTGCGGAGCAGGTCGCGCTGCTCGACGCCGAAGCGGTGCTGCTCGTCGATGACCGCCACACCGAGGTCGGCGAACTCGACGCCCTCGTAGATCAGCGCGTGCGTGCCCACGAGGAGGTCGACCGTGCCGTCGCGCAGACCGTCGGCGAGGCGGCGGCGCTCGGCGGCCGACGTGCGGTTGGTGAGCAGCTCGACCCGGACCGGCCGCTCCCCGAGCAGGCTCCCCGTCTCGGGGATGCTGAGGTCGCCGATCAGGTCGCGGACGGTCAGGGAGTGCTGCTCGGCGAGGACCTCGGTGGGGGCCATGAGCGCACCCTGGTGCCCACCCTGGACGGACATGAGGAGCGCCGTGAGCGCGACGACCGTCTTGCCCGAGCCGACCTCGCCCTGGAGCAGGCGGTGCATGGGCGCGGGCGCGGCGAGGTCGCGGGCGATCTCCCCGATCGCGTGCGTCTGGCCCGCGGTGAGCGGGAACGGCAGCTGCGCGTGGAACGCGTCGACGAGCGGGCCGTCGACGACGTGCTCGACGCCCCGCCCCTCGCGCTCGAGCGCGCGCTTGCGCGCGACGAGGCCCACCTGCATGCGCAGGAACTCGTCGAACGTGAGTCGCCGGGCGGCGGCGTTCTTGTCCTCCGTCGACGGGGGCCGGTGGATGTGGTTGACCGCGGCCGTGCGGTCGACGAGCTCGAGCGACTCACGCGTCATGGCGTCGAGCGGGTCGTCGAAGCCGCGCGCCTGCGAACGGTCGAGCGCCTCTGCCACCGCCTTGCGGATCTGCCAGGTCTGGACGTCGGCCTTGCCCGATGCCGGGTAGATGGGGACGAGCACCCCGGTGTCGGCCCCGGGCAGGCCTGGATCCGCGATGACGTCGACGACGGGGTTCGTCAGCTGGCGCCGCCCGCGATAGTGCTCGACCCGGCCGAAGAACGCCGCCTCGGTCCCGGCCGAGAGCTGCTTCTCGCGCCACGGCTGGTTGAAGAACGTGCACCGCAGGTAGGAGGTCTCGTCGAAGATCTCCACCTCGACGAGCGAGCGACCCTGGCGGGTGCGCCGTCCCGACACCTTCTTCACCGTGCCGTAGACGGTGGCCTCCTCACCGATGGCGAGGGCGGCGATCTCCTGGGTGTTGCGCCGGTCGTGATAGCGGCGCGGGTAGTGCGTGAGGAGGTCGAGGACGCTCGTGATCTCCATCATCGCGAGCTTTTCGGCCAGCTTCGGGCCGACCTGCTTGAGGTCGATGACCGGGATCGCGCGCAGGTCGCGCAGGGTGAGCGGCGGCCGTTCGGCCACGTGTCACTCGACCCCGACGAGGAACGGATAGAGCGGCTGGCCGCCGTCGTGGACCTCGACCTCGACCGCCGGCCGGGCCGCGGCGAGGTGCGCCCGCAGCTCGTCGACGTCGGCGGGGTCGGCATCGGCTCCGACGAGGATCGTGACGAGCTCGTCGTCGGCGGCGACCAGCGCGTCGACCACGCCGATCGCGGCGTCGAGCGCGGACGACGCCTTCGTGCCGATCCCGGCCCGGGTGATGCCGATCCAGTCGCCCGCCGCGATCGGGCCGCACTCCCCCGCGCCGTCGCGCACTGCTCGGGTGACCTCGCCGGTGCGGACCCGACCCGCGGCTTCGCCCATCGCCGTCGCGTTGTCGTCGGCGGACGCGTCCCCGTCGAACACGATGAGCGCGGCGAGGGCCTCGACCACCGAGTGGGTGGGCACCACGCGCACGGGCCGCGACGCGAGGCCCACCGCCTGCTCGGCCACCGCGACGATGTTCTTGTTGTTGGGCAGCACGACCACGGCGTCGGCCGCCACGTGCTCGACGGCGTCGAGGACCTGTTGCGTAGACGGGTTCATCGACTGGCCGCCCGGCACCACCACGGCGACGCCGAGGTTCTCGAGCAGCGTCGTGACCCCCGCCCCGGTCGCCACGGCAACCACTCCGCAGGGCACGGTCGTCACCGGCGCGGCCGCGGCGACCCAGTCGACTTCGCGCTGCTCCACCTGCTCGTAGAGGTCGGTGATGTCCAGCCGCGACGGCCGGCCCGCCTCGATGCCCGCCTCGATCGCGGCGCCGATGTCGTCGGTGTGCACGTGACAGTTCCAGATGCCGTCGCCGCCGACGATCACGATCGACTCACCGAGCGCGTCCCACGCGTGGCGGAAGGGGTCGACGGCGTCGTCGGACGCGGCGAGGAGGAACATCACCTCGTACCGGGGGCCGTGCGCGGCCGGCCGGGGCGACGGGGCTTCGTCGTGCACGTTGGCGCTCGCACCGGCGATCGCCGCGGCCGGTGCCACCACGCGGGGCTCGGGGAGCGGGCGGCCGTCGAGCACGTGCAGCCACGCGTCGAAGAAGAGGGACAGGCCCCGGCCGCCGGCGTCGACCACCCCGGCGTGGGCGAGCACCGGCAGCTGCTCGGGCGTGCGGGCCACGGCGGCGTGCGCGGCCGCGTCGACCGCCTCCACCAGCGGAATGCAGGAGCCGCCCCCGCCCGTCGCCCCGGCCACGGCGGCGGTCGCGGCGTCGGCGCTCGCCCGGGCCACGGTGAGGATCGTCCCCTCCACCGGGTGCATCACCGCGGCGTAGGCGGCGTCGGCCGCGGCCTGGAGGCCGGTGGCCACCTCGGCGGGCCCGACGGTTCCGGCGGCCCGGAAGGTGTCGCAGAGTCCGCGGAGGATCTGGCTGAGGATGACGCCCGAGTTGCCCCGGGCCCCCATGAGGGAGCCGTGACCGATGGCCCGGCACACGGTGTCGAGGTCGGCGGCGTCGCCGAGCTCCTCGACCACGGACTCGACCGTGAGGGCCATGTTGGTGCCGGTGTCGCCGTCGGGCACGGGATAGACGTTGAGCCGGTTCAGCTCTTCCTGGTGCGTCCGCAGGACGTCGCGGTACGCGCCCATGACCCGGGAGAGCACGGCGCCGTCGATTGCGGTGTTCTCCCCCATCGGCACAGGAGCGTAGCGAGCACTTCGCGTTCGGTCCCCGCCACCAGAGCGAGCGCAGCGACCCAGACGGAGTGGGATCGTACCCACCCTTTCGGTCCCACCTCCTGCGAGCGCGGCGTCCGGACCCTCGCCGAGCCCACGGTTGCCGCTTCGGACCGGCGCGGCGACGCTGCTACGCTCCTGCGTTCGTCCGCCCGCGGTTCGGGTCCCGTGATCGGGTCCCGGTTCGGGCCCCCTGATCGACCGTCCTGATCGACTGTTCGGAAAGAGCGACCCATGGCCTCCGTGTGCCAGATCTGCGGCAAGCAGCCCCGCTTCGGCATGCAGCTCAGCCACTCCCACCGGCGGACCAAGCGGCGTTGGAACCCCAACGTCCAGAAGGTCCGGGCCGTCGTGAACGGCTCGCCGCGCCGCCTGCACGTCTGCACCTCCTGCCTCAAGGCAGGCAAGGTGCAGAAGCCCTGACGCCGGAGATCGCGCCGTGCAGGGCGTCGTCCGCACCTACGACCCGCAGACCGGTGAAGGCGTGCTGGTCGGCGACACCGACCGCACCGAGTACGTGCTCGCCCAGGGCGCGCTCGACGGCTCGATGTTCCGCCTGCTCCGCCAGGGCCAGCGCGTGAACTTCGACGTCGACCCCGAGGGCCGGGCCGCCCGGGTCCGCATGGGGTCCGAGCCCGACATGGGCCTCCCGCCGAACATCCAGCTGTAGCCCGGCCGGAGTCCCCCCGCCCGACTCGGAGTCGGGACCGCAGGGGTGCCCTCAGTACACTCGTTCACCTTCCGTTTGGATCTGGTTCTGGATCTCTCGCGCAGGAGAACGCCGTGTCGCTGATGCTGAACGCCCCCACCACGAACCGCAAGCTGCTGGCCTGGGTGGAGGAGATCGCGGCGCTCACCGAGCCCGACGCGATCCACTGGTTCGACGGCTCGCAGGAGGAGTTCGACCTCCTCAGCAAGCAGCTGGTCGACGCCGGCACCTTCGTCGAGCTCGACCCCGTGAAGCGCCCCGGCTCCTACTGGGCCACCACCGACCCGAGCGACGTCGCCCGGGTGGAGGACCGCACCTTCATCTGCTCGGAGCGCGAGGTCGACGCCGGCCCCACCAACAACTGGATGGCGCCGCCCGAGATGCAGGCGAAGCTCGACGAGCTGTTCCGGGGCTCGATGCGCGGCCGCACGATGTACGTGGTGCCGTTCAGCATGGGCCCGCTCGGGTCGCACCTCTCCTACATCGGCGTCGAGATCACCGACTCGCCGTACGTGGCGCTGTCGATGCGGATCATGACCCGCGCCGGTCAGGGCGCCCTCGACGTGCTCGGCGAGGACGGCGACTTCGTGCCCTGCGTGCACTCGCTCGGCGCGCCGCTCGCCGAGGGCGTGACCGACGTCGCGTGGCCGTGCAACCCCGACGAGAAGTGGATCGTGCACTTCCCCGAGACCCGCGAGATCTGGTCGTACGGGTCGGGCTACGGCGGCAACGCCCTGCTGGGCAAGAAGTGCTTCGCGCTGCGCATCGCGTCCGTGATCGCGCGCGACGAGGGCTGGCTCGCCGAGCACATGCTCATCCTCAAGCTCACCTCCCCCACGGGGAAGGTCCACTACGTGGCCGCGGCGTTCCCGTCGGCGTGCGGCAAGACCAACCTCGCCATGCTCATCCCCACGATCCCGGGTTGGACCGCCGAGACCGTGGGCGACGACATCTCGTGGATGAAGATCGGCCACGACGGCCGCCTCTACGCCATCAACCCCGAGTACGGCTTCTTCGGCGTCGCGCCGGGGACCAACAACGCGAGCAACCCCAACGCGATGCGCACGGTGTCGCGCAACACCGTCTTCACCAACACCGCGCTCACCGACGACGGCGACGTGTGGTGGGAGGGCATGGACGGCGAGCCGCCCGCACACGCCACCGACTGGAAGCGCCAGGAGTGGACCCCCGCGGCCGACACCGACGCCGCGCACCCCAACTCCCGGTTCTGCGCTCCCGCGTCCCAGTGTCCGGTGATCGCCCCCGAGTGGGAGGACGTCAACGGCGTCCCGATCTCGGCGATGCTGTTCGGCGGGCGCCGCGCCACCACCGTCCCGCTCGTGTTCGAGGCGCGCGACTGGCAGCACGGCGTGTTCATCGCCGCGACGATGGGCTCCGAGAAGACCGCCGCCGCGTTCGGCGGGCTCGGCGAGCTGCGCCGCGACCCGTTCGCCATGCTCCCCTTCTGCGGCTACCACATGGGCGACTACTTCGCGCACTGGCTGAAGATGCCGGAGCGGACCGACGAGTCGAAGCTCCCGCGGATCTACGGCGTCAACTGGTTCCGCAAGGACGAGAACGGCAAGTTCGTGTGGCCGGGCTTCGGCGACAACTCCCGTGTGCTCGAATGGATCTGCCGCCGGCTCGAGGGCGAGGCCGCAGCCGAGGAGACGCCGATCGGCGCCGTGCCCCGGGCCGAAGACCTCGAGCTCTCGGGTCTCGACGCCACGCCCGAGCAGGTCGCACAGGCGCTCACGGTGAACCCGGCCGAGTGGAAGGCCGAGCTCCCCACGATCCACGAGCACTTCGCGACCTTCGGCGACCACCTCCCCGCGGCGCTGCGCGACGAGCTCGCCACGCTCGAGCAGAACCTCGGCGCCTGATCCACCGGTCCGGTCGGCACGGCGACGCGCCGTGCGGCGCGTCGCTACGATCCCTCGTGACGAACCAGGGGGTTCTGCCATGGCCATCAATGCCTACGTCCTGATCCAGACCGAAGTCGGCAAGGCCGCGCACGTGGCTTCCGCGGTCCGGGCGATCAACGGCGTCGTCGCCGCCGACGACGTCACCGGCCCGTACGACGTGATCGTGCGCACCGAAGCCGGCAGCCTCGACGACCTCGGCAAGATGGTCGTCTCGCAGATCCAGGCGGTCGAAGGCATCACCCGCACCTTCACCTGCCCGGTCGTCAACCTCTAGGTCCTGGCGCTCGGCGCCTCCGGCGTCGAGGTCGCCGTCAGGTCGACGAGCGCTGGCGACCGGCTCGCCGGGCGCGCCGTTCGTGGCGCTCCTGCGCGTGCGCGATCAGCCGGTCGAGCAGCTCCGGGTAGGGCACCCCCGAGAGCGCCCACAGCCGGGGGAACATGGAGATCGGCGTGAACCCCGGGATCGTGTTCACCTCGTTGACCAGGAACCCCCGACCCGGCGTTCCGTCGAGGCGGTGCTCCTCGTAGAAGAGGTCGACCCGGGCCATGCCCTCGCACCGGCAGGCCGCGAACGCCGACCGGGCCAGCGCCTGCACCTCAACGGTGAGCTCCGGGCTGAGCGGCGCGGGAGCGAGCAGCTGCGCGGCGTCGTCCTCGTACTTGTCGGCGTAGGAGTAGAACTCGTCGCCGGGAACGATCTCGCCGGGAACCGAGGTCTCGGGCTCGTCGTCACCGAGCACCCCCACCTCGATCTCACGGGCGGACACCGCCTCCTCGACGATGACCCACTCGTCGAACCCGAGCGCGGCGTCGAGCGCGGCGTCGAGCGACGCGCGGTCGGCGGCCCGGTTGACCCCCACCGACGAGCCCATGTTGGCCGGCTTCACGAAGCACGGGTACCCGAGCTCGCCTTCCACCCGCGCGGTGAACGCGACGCGGTCGCGCCCCTCGCGGAACACCAGGTACGCGGCCATCGGCAGGCCCTCGGCCGCGAAGGCCCGCTTCATCATCACCTTGTCCATCCCCACCGCGGAGCCCACCACCCCCGAGCCGACGTAGGGCACCCCCGCGAGCTCGAACAGGCCCTGCACGGTGCCGTCCTCGCCGTAGGGCCCGTGGAGCAGCGGGAGGACGACGTCGAACTCGAGCGCACCCGCCTCGAGCCCGGCGCCCGCACCGCGGTCGAGCGGGACGAGCGCCCGCTGCCCGGGTTCGGGCACCTCGGCGACCGGGAGGCCTTCGACCGTGAACGCATCGGGGAGCGCGTCCCGGCTCTCGGCGAGCAGGGCCCGGGCCTCGCCCGCGAGCAGCCACCGCCCCTCGGTCGTGATCGCGACCGGGACCACCTCGTAGCGCGCGGGGTCGAGCGCCGCGGCCGCCGCGACCGCGCTCACGCGCGACACGTCGTGCTCGGCCGAGCGACCGCCGAAGAGCAGGAGCACACGCAGGCGGCGGGCCATGGCTCAGGCGGTGGCCTGGAGGATCGCCCGGATGCCCAGGCCCATGATGAACAGCCCCACGAGTCCGTAGAACAGCTCACGACGACCGCGCATCTGCTGACGATACGAGTACGCGATGCCCACGGTGAGGAACGCGACGAACCCATAGAACATGTGGAAGCGGGGTGCGACGTACTGGTTGCTCGCGACGAGGATCACGCCGACCACGACCTGCAGCATCATCGCCGCCTCGGCTGCGATGGTCGGGATCCACATCCAGCGGCCACGCCACTTCGTCACGCGCCAGACGACGAGCAGGACGATGCCCGCGAGCGCGTTCGCGACGATCGCGACGTACGCCCAGACCTCGTGGAAGTCCATGAGCCACTGGAGGCTCTGGTCGGCCAGGGCGGTCATGCGCGCGCCGGGGCGGCTGGTCGATCGGTGGGGCGGGCGGTCCGGGCGCGGCTCAGGACTCGGCCGGACCCTCGGACTGCGCCACGGCGAACGACCACAGCTCGCTCTGCGTGCTCACCGGACCCTCGGTGTTGTGCGCACGGTGCCCGTGTTGGAACGCTGGGCTCTGGGCCCAGGCCTGGAAGTCCTCCTCGGAACGCCAGCGCGTGTACACGAGGAAGGTGTCCTTGCCGTCGTCCGGCTGGAGCAGCTCGAACGCCTCGAACCCGGGCGACTTCGCCACCTCGCCGGCCCGCGCGGCGAACCGGCGCACGAGCTCCTCGGCCCGGTCGGCGGGCACGGTGATCGCGTTGATCTTGACGACGCTCATGGACTTCGTCCTCTCGTCGGCGGGGGTCCGTCGGTCCGGCGGCAGGCGTTCGTTCTAGCCCGCGACCGGGCGTCGGACCCACCCGGGCGCGTGATCACCCCTGGCCTGGCCGTCCGAACCGGCGCATACTGGCCGGGCCGGTGGACCGGCGGGCCGTCCCTGCCCCGGCCTGCCGTCCCCGGCATCTCGTCGTGCGCCCCGCTTCGAGCATGTGACCTCGGGCAGCGGTACATGGCGCCGGGGTCACGTCACATGCTCGGTGAGTCAGTCCTCGCCCTCGTACTTGAACGAGATCTTGACCTTCGCTCGATACGCGACGACAGCGCCGTCGTCGATCACCATGTCGAGCTCGGAGATCTCCGCGACGCGCAGGTCGCGCAACGTCTGGGACGCCTTGGCGATAGCTGCTGCGGCAGCCTTCTCCCAGCTCTCGCCGCTGGTCCCGACCAGCTCGATGATCTTGTACACGCTGTCAGCCATCACCACTCGCCTTCCTGGAGAACGTGCGTCGCTCGACGGGATCGTCGGCGCTGGGGCCTGCCCTTCCGGGGCCATCGACGGCAACGTGTCGGCGGCCATGACCGTCGTGATCGGGATGTCGAAGCGACGGGTGGCCCGGCGCACGAGGTCCCGCCGAAGCCATTGCGAGAACCGGGCGGGAGGGGTCGAGACGATGATCTCGTCGAAGGGCTGCGCGGCCACGGCCGCTTCCATCGCGGACATCGGATCGCCCACCACGCTTCCTTCGGCCTCGACGCCCGCGTCGTGGAACCAGGTGAGGATCTTGCCGAGCCGCTCCCGAGCGACATCTCGGAGCTGGTCCTGCACCGCGGGGTCGAGCACCGCGATGCCGCTCATGACCCCCATGGCGCCGCCGAGGTCGACCGGCGCCGGCGTCGACATCGGGACCAGGACGACGAACCGGGCATCCGGGTCCGAAGCGATCACCCGGCGGAGATGGGTACCGAGCGCCTCACCGCCTGATGTCTGGTTTGCGACGACCAGGAACGAGCCCATGCCCGCCACCCTCCCACTCGCCGGACCCCAGGACAAGCACGGTCAGACGACGATCTCGCTCGCGGGGCGGACCTCGTGGCGGGCGGCGAAGTCGGCGCGGCTGGCGGTCTCGATGCGGTCGAACTGCTCGGGGTCCAGCACCACCTCGGCGGCGCGCACGTTGGTCTCCGCGTGCTCGACGCGGCGGGTCCCCGGGATCATCACCATCGCGGGCGACCGCGCCAGCGCCCACGCGAGCACCACCTGCGCGACGCTCGCGCCGCACTCCCCCGCGACCTCGCGCACGACCGCGGCGACCGGCGCGTCGGCGTCGAGCGCGAGCGGACCCCAGGGCAGGAACGCGATGCCCTCGGTCGCGCACACGTCGACGATCCCGTCGGAGCGGCGGTCCTGGAGGTTGTACCGGTTCTGCACCGACGCGATGGGCGTGACCGCCTGCGCCGCGCGCAGCTGCTCCAGGGTGACGTTCGACAGGCCGACGTGACGGACCTTGCCCTCGTCGCGCAGCTCGACGAACGCGCCCAGCGTCTCCTCGATCGGCACCGCGGGGTCCACGGCGTGCAGCTGGTACAACACGATCTCGGTGAGGCCGAGCCGGCCCAGGCTCTCGTGGCACGTGGCCCGGATGTGCGCGGGCGTGCCGTCGGCCACGCCGAGGCCGGGACCGCGGCGGATGTACCCGCCCTTGGTCGCGATCACGACCTGGTCGGTGGAGGCACGGGTCGCGAGCACCTCGCCGATGATCGCCTCGCTGATCCCGGGGCCGTAGCAGTCGGCGGTGTCGACGAGGTTCACACCGAGGTCGAGCGCCCGCACCAGCACGCGCCGGGCCTCGGCGCGGTCGGCGGGCTCGCCCATGCTCCCGGGACCGGTCAGGCGCATGGCGCCGAAGCCCATCCGGGCCACGGGCCGCTCGCCCCCGAGGAGCCACCGACCCGCCCCGAGCGCGGGCTCCCGATCCACGGTCAGAGCCCCGCGTCCGGCACCAGCACGACCCGCCACCCGTCGGGGTCCTCGAACGTGACCGCACCGACGTCGGTCCAGTACGGGTTCTCCGCGGCAACCGGCTCGTGGCCACTCCCGGCGAAGCGCTCCACCGCCGTCGCGAGCGCGGCGGGCGAGCCGAGGTAGAGCACGAGGAGGTGCTCCTTCGTGGACACCGAGCCGTCGACGTCCGGGTGCTCGGTGAGCTCGAGGTGGTACCCGGCCCCCGGAAGCCCGAGCATCGCGCCGTCGTAGCCCGCGTGGTCCTCGAACCGGTACAGCTCCGCAAGGCCGAGACAGTCTCGGTAGAAGCGCAGCGCCGCTGCCAGCGCGTTCGTCGGGCGCGCGAAGCGGACCTGGGTCACCGGCAGGTGGTCCGGCCAGGACGCGCGTCGGTCGTCAGTCACGGCGGTCCACCACGCGCGGTCAGTCCTGGTCGGGCTGCGAGCGCAGGAACCGCTCGATCTCCGTCATCAGCTCGTCGCCGCTCGGCATCGCCGGGTGCTCGGCCTCGATCGCCTGCACCAGCTCGGCGACGTCGGGCCGCTCGGCGAGGCCGGCCTCCACCTTCACCGCGTACCGCTCGGCGGCGCGGTCGAGGTCGTCGAGGTCGAGCTCGATGCCGGCGAGCTCGACGAGGCGGCCGAGCACCGCGCGGGTCGCCGGCGGCGACGGGCTCCCCGCCAGGTAGTGGGGCACCTGGGCCCACAGCCCCACCGACGGGATCCCGGCTGCCCCCAGCGCCACCATCAGCGCGGTCTGCAGCCCGGTGACTCCCACATAGTCGGTCCGCAGCGCCCCGACCTCCTCGGCGAGGACGGCGTCGGTCGCGGTGGCGAGCACCGGGATCCGCTGACGGTGCGTGGTCATCGACGGCATCGCGCCGAGCCCGTACGCGGCCACTACGTCGAGGCGCCGGGCCATGGCCACGAGCTCGGCCACGACCGTGGGCCAGCGCAACGACGGCTCCGGGCCGGTGACGACCACGACGTCGCGCCCCGCGCGGCCGGCCACGCACTCGATCTCGGGCCACGACACGCGACGGGTCACGCCGTCGACGATCTCGACGTCGGGGCGCGTCTGCTGGAGATCGACGAAGTCGGCGAGGTCGAGCCGGGCGAACCGGCGACCCGCACCCATCTGGTCGCGGATCAGGTCGGCGGCCTCGGCGCCGGCCATCCCGGCGTCGACCCAGCCCCCGAGCGCGACCACCAGGATCGGTTGGCGGAGCTCGGGCCAGGTCTCCACGTCGAGCACGGGGCCACTGTACGTGCGCGTTCGACGGCCCCACCCCGCGGGCGCGAGGCTCCGGCCATGCTCTTCGGCGTCCACGCAGGCCTGCAGAACACCACCACCGCGGAGCTCCAGTCGCTCTGGCGCCGAATCGAGGACCACGGCTTCGACTGGATCTCGGTGTGGGACCACTTCTACGCGGCCGACGCGTCCATCCGGGGCGACGGACCGCTGAAGTCGGGCTACCACTGCCTCGAAGCGCTCACCACACACACCGCGCTCGCCCTCACCACCGAGAAGGTGCGGTGCGGGAGCCTCGTGTACTGCGCGGGCTACCGCCATCCCGCCGTCCTCGCGAACTCCATGGCCACGCTCGATCAGCTCTCCGGCGGCCGCACCGTGCTCGGCCTCGGCGCGGGGTGGCACCAGGGCGAGTACGACGCGTACGGCATCCCGTTCCCGTCGATCGGCGAGCGCATGCGCATCCTCGAGGAGGCTGTGCAGTGCGTGCGGCTCCTCACCACCGAGGAGGTCGCCAACTTCGACGGCCGGCACTTCCGGCTGACGGACGCGCGCTGCGAGCCCAAGCCGGCGCAGGGACGCTTCCCCATCTGGGTGGGCGGCGGCGGCGAGAAGGTCACGCTCCGGATCACCGCACAGCACGCCGACGGGTGGAACCTCGCGTTCATCGCGCCCGAGGTCTACCGGCGCAAGAACGAGGTGCTCGACCGGCACTGCGACGCGATCGGGCGCGACGGTGCCGAGATCGAACGCACCGTGAACGTCGCGCTCGCGTGGAAGGAAGACGACCTCGCGCGCCAGTTCGGGGGCGCGGCGGAGTACATCGCAACGACCGCACTGAAGGGCAGCACGCAGCAGGTGATCGACCAGGTGGCCGCGTACCGCGACGCGGGCGCCGAGACGGTGATCGTCGCGCTGCGCGCGCCGTTCGACGTCGAGGGCCTCGACCGCTTCGCCGAGGAAGTGCTCCCGGCGTTCTGAGGGTCGGCCTGCTCCTCAGCCCTTGCGGCGCGCGAACGCGTCGGCGAGGTCGCTCTCGGCGAAGCCGGCCGGGGCCTTGCCGTCGACCGCGTAGCGGTACAGCGCCGTCTTGTAGATCCCGGTCATCGCGCTCACCACCACCGAGACCGCGAGCACCCAGAGCACGCCGACCGCACCGATCGGGATGCCGGCTGCGAGCGACCCCGTGATGATCGCCAGCCCGACCAGGGCCAGGCCCGGCAGCGCTGCGACCAAGCCGAGGAGGCCGAAGCCCATCTGCGCGGCCAGGTTCTCGCCCCACGTCCCCGACAGCAGCTTGCCCGAGCGCTTCAGCGATGCGAAAGGCCCCGTGCCCTCGAGCACCACCACC
Organism: Acidimicrobiia bacterium; assembly: GCA_041659105.1. Classification (GTDB taxonomy): domain Bacteria; phylum Actinomycetota; class Acidimicrobiia; order IMCC26256; family PALSA-555; genus CAIUKV01. The sequence goes on along the minus strand of JBAZYX010000009.1, from coordinate 26,524 downwards.
GGGATCGCGAGGAAGGTGACCACCCGCCACGCCGCCCCGAACAGCCCGGCGAGGATGTCGCCGACGAACCCGGCCCGCTCCTGGATCGCCTGGAGCACGAGCGACACCGTCGTCTGGAGCACGGCCCACGCCGCGATGGCGGGGAACTGCTTCCCCGCCTTCGCCATCGCGGTCCCCACGGTGGAGTCGCGCCCGTCGAGCCGCTCGTTCGCGCCGGCGGACAGCGCCGCCTGGAAGAACGTGATCACGATCCCGGCCACCAGGTACATCGCCACGACCAGAACCCAGCCGATCGGCGCGAGGCTCGACCCGTTGTCGGTGTCGTCGATGCCGGTGAGCGCGATGAGCCCGCCGAACACGCCGACCACGACGAGCGCGCCGATGGCGGTGAGGACGGGGAACGCGGCAAGGGTGCGGTCGCCGCGCAGCACCCGCCACGACAGCTTGCCCAGGTACCACGACCGTTGGATCCGGCCCATCACGACCTCCTGCCCCGTGCGCCCGACCGACGTCCCCGGAGCGGACGACGGCTCAATAGGCTCGCCCCGACATGTTGGCACGCCCCGAAGCCGCGGAGGTTCGTACCTGGCGCGCGCCGGGCCGCGTCAACCTGATCGGCGACCACACCGACTACCAGGACGGCTACTGCCTGCCGATGGCGGTCGACCGCGAGTGCCGGGTGTCCGTCGCGCCCGCCACGAGCGCCGGCGTCCGGGCGCGGTCCGCCCAGATTCCCGGCGCGGTCGCCGTCGCGGCCGACGGCGGCACCGAGCCGGCGGCCGTCGCGCCCCCCTGGGGTCGGTTCGTCGCGGGCGCGGTGGCGGCCTGCGTGGCCGCCGGCGCGCGGGTCGACCCGTGCGACCTCGAGATCACGTCGACCGTTCCCGCCGGCTCGGGGATGTCGTCGAGCTCCGCGCTCGCCGTCGCGCTCGTGATCGCGTTCGCCGACCGGGCCGGGCTCGACCTCGACCGGACCGCGCTCGCCCGGCTCGCGCTCGACGCCGAGGTCCGGGCCACCGGGGTGCCGGGCGGGCTCATGGACCAGATGGCCGCGCTGCACGCGGAGGCGGGCCACGTGCTCCTGCTCGACTGCCGCACCCTGACGGTCGACCCGATCCTGCTCCCCCGCTCCCTCGGCGTCGTAGTGGTGCACTCCGGCCGCGCGCGCACCCTCGCCGGCAGCGCGTACGCGCAGCGCCGGGCCGAGGTGGAGGCCGTGGCCGCCCGGCTCGGCGTGCCCACCCTGCGCGACGCAACCCGCCCGCAGGTGCGCGACGACCCACGCGCCCGCCACGTGGTCACCGAGAACGCTCGGGTTCTCGCCTTCGCCGACGCGCTGCGGGCCGGGCGCACCGGCGAGCTCGGTCCGCTGCTGCTCGAGAGTCACGCGAGCCTGCGCGACGACTTCGGGGTGTCGACGCCCGAGCTCGACCGCGCCGTCGCGCTGCTGATGGAGCACGGCGCGCTGGGTGCCCGGCTCACCGGCGCCGGGTTCGGCGGCTGCGTGGTGGGTCTCGTCCAGCGCAACCACGCCGACGACGTGCTCGCCAGGGTCGCGCGGGCATTGGTCACCGCGGGCGTCCCCCAGCCGCTCGCGTTCGCCGTGCGTCCGGGCACGCCCGCGGGCGAGGTCAGCCCAGGCGGGACGCCAGTCGCATGAGCGCGTGGGGCGTTCGGATCCCCCACCAGAGCAGGTCCTGACCGTCGACCAGCTCGACCGCGGCGCCCGGCACCGCCTCGGCCACCTCGACGCGGTGCCGCTCGGCGAACGGGTAGGGCTCGCTCGGGAGCACGACGACGTCGGGGTCCAGCGCGCGGACCTGCTCGAGGGTGACCTCCGGGTAGCGCGCGCCGTCGGCGCCGGCGGCCGCCGGCGTGTCGAAGCCGAGTCCGGCGAGCACCGAGGCGCCGTAGGTGTCGCGGCCCAGCGCCATCCAGGGCCGGCGCCACACCATGGTCACCGCGGTGCGCGGCGTGGTCGCGGCGCCGTGATCGACGAGCCACGCCGACCAGTCGGCGAACGGCGCGGGAACGAGCACGGACGCGACCTCGGCCAGTCGGCACACCGCGTCCCCCACGTCGACCACCGAGCGGGGCGACACGTCGAGCACCGTGATCCCCGCCGCCCGCAACGCGTCGAAGTCCTCGCGGCGGTTCTCCTCGTCGTTCATCACGACGACGTCGGGCGCGAGGGCCACGATCGCCGCCACGTCGGGATCCTTCGTCCCGCCCACCGCCGGGATCGCCGGCTGCTCGCAGAAGCGCGTGCACGCGACCGGCGTGCACCCCAGTGCGAGGAGCGTCTCGGTGACCGACGGGACGAGCGAGACCGCCCGCCGAACGGTCATGGGGTCACATGCGGCCGAGCAGCTCGGACTTCTTCGCCTCGAACTCCTCGGGTGTGATGTGCCCGGCGTCGCGCAGGCGCGCGAGCTGCTCGATCTGCTCCGGAACCGAGGCCGCGGCCGCGGCCGGCGCAGGCGCAGGCGCCTGCGTGGCGATCACCTTGGCGACGGCATCGCCGACGGCGTCGGCGCCCAGCGCGGCGCTGCGGTGCTCGCGCTCGTCCATCTGCTTGTAGATCTCCTGCTGCACGCCGTCGGGGTGTCGCACGAAGTCGAAGGTGGTGTTGCCCTGCTCGCCCGCGGACTCGATGTCGAGGTTCCCCGCCCCGATGATCCGCTCGAAGATGCGCTGGCGGAAGTTGATGTTGTTGATGCGCTCGAGCGGGATCTCGACGCCGTGACGCGCCACCACGCCGGTTCGGTAGATGACGCGCTGGTTGGTGACCACGAAGTAGGTGCGGGCCCACGCCAGGTACTTGAGGACGAGCCAGATCGCCCACGCGATCACGAGGGCGACGACGATCCAGTTGGCCGCGTCCTTCACGAACCCGTCGGAGGACCATGTGAGGATCAGCACGATCAGGAAGAAGAGCGGGATCCCGGTGAGGATCTGGCGGCCGAAGTACCACCAGTGGGGCCGGAGGTCGAGCGCGATGTCCTCGTTCCGGTTCAGGAGCTTGGTGGGGTACGCCATGAGCGCAGCCTAAACCGACCGCGGGGCGGAGGGCTTCACGCCCAGCCCAGCTCGCGGAGGCGGGCGTCGTCCATGCCGAAGTGGTGGCCGATCTCGTGCAGCACGGTGACCCGCACCTGCGCGGCGAGGTCGCCGGCGTCGCGCGCGCGTCGGCACAGCGGACCGCGGTAGATGGTGATGAGGTCCGGCATCACGCCGCCGTACCCGATCGGCCCGCGCCGGGTGAGCGGCACGCCCTGGTAGAGACCGAGCAGCGGCGAGTCCGGCCATTCCTCCACCACGATCGCCACGTTCTCCATCGCGTTGCCGAGCTGCTCGGGGAGCGAATCGAGCGCGTCGGCCACCATCGCCTCGAACTCGTCCTCCGACGCGGGATACGGCACGGCGAAATTCTCCTTGACCGGGGTGGGACCACTCCCTAGAGTGCCGTTTCACCGGAGGTCGCGAGACCACCGGTCGGCGAGCGGAACCAAGCGCACCCACCGGGGCAACCCGAAGGGGTGACGGAGGGTCCGAGCGCCGGGACCGGAACCGAGTCCGGCGCACGGGTGGGTCCCACCCAGGCGGCGGCAGCGGCGCCGGCAGGCTCTCCGGAGTCCGCAGGGCGCGCGAGAGGGACCGGGCCCAGGGACGAGGGCCCCGAGGAGTCGGAGCGCCGAGCCGCAAGGCAGGCGTGAGGATTACTCGGGGCTCTTCCCGTTGGCGGACCCGGCCCCGACGGCGCGGGCCAGTCGCGCGAGCTTCGCCCGGGTCGGTTGGGTCACCACGCCGTGGTCGGTGACCAACGCGTGCACGAGCGCCGCCGGCGTGACGTCGAACGCGGGGTTCGCCGCGGCGGTGCCGCGGGGCGCGACCGGCACGCCCGCCACCTCGGTCACCTCGGTCGCCGCGCGGTCCTCCACCCGTATCGCGCCGCCGTCGGTGGTGGCGAGGTCGACCGTCGACCAGGGCGCGGCGACCACGAACGGGATGCCGTGGTGGCGCGCGAGGACAGCGAGCGGGTACGTGCCGACCTTGTTGGCGACGTCGCCGTTGGCGGCGACGCGGTCGGCCCCCACCACCACCAGGTCCACCTCGCCCCGGGCCATGAGGCCGCCGGCCGCACCGTCGACCACCAGCGTGTGCGGGATGCCCAGGCGGCCGAGCTCCCAGGCGGTGAGCCGGGCACCCTGGAGGACCGGCCGGGTCTCGTCGACCCACACCGACGGCCGCTTGCCCTGCTCCGCCGCGGCCCGGATCACGCCGACCGCGGTGCCGTAGCCCACGCAGGCGAGGGCACCGGCGTTGCAGTGGGTGAGGACGCGCGCGTCCCGCGGCACGAGCGCCGCGCCGAGCGCGCCCAACGCGCGGTTCGCCCGCACGTCGGCGTCCGCGTAGGCGCGGGCGGCGGCGAGCGCACCCGCGGGGCCACCGCGCTCGTACGCGTCGAGCGCGAGGTCGACCCCGTGCGCCAGGTTCACGGCCGTGGGCCGGGCCCGCCGCAAGCGGGCCGCCGCGCTCCGCACCGCACGCGCCGTACCGAGCGTCGACGCGGCGAGGGCCACGCCGTAGGCACCGGCGGCCCCGAGCGCCGGGGCGCCCCGGATCGCCAGGTCGGTGATCGCGTCGTGCAGCTCCGCCACCGACGCGCACTCGAGGTATCGCAACCGGCGCGGCAGCTGCCGCTGGTCGACGAGCCGCACCCGGCCGGCCCGCCACGCGATGGTGGGCGGGATCGGATCCCGAAGGGTCACGTTCCCGCCCACCACGACGCGCGTCTCGGTGCGTGCCGGCCGAGGCCGATCAGTACCGGTAGTGATCGGGCTTGTACGGCCCGTGGGTCGGGATGCCGAGGTACGACGACTGGTCCTCGGTGAGCTCGGTGAGCTTGACGCCGAGCTTCTCGAGGTGCAGCCGGGCCACCTCCTCGTCGAGGTGCTTGGGCAGCGTGTACACCTTCTGCTCGTAGAAGTCGGTGTGGCTGAACAGCTCGATCTGCGCGATCACCTGGTTGGTGAAGCTGTTCGACATCACGAAGCTCGGGTGACCGGTGGCGCAGCCGAGGTTGAGCAACCGGCCCTCCGCCAGCACGATGATCGAATGGGCCGACGTGTCACCCGCCGTCGGGAACACCCACTCGTCGACCTGCGGCTTGATCGTGATCCGCTCGACGCCGGGCACCGCCGCGAGGCCGGCCATGTCGATCTCGTTGTCGAAGTGACCGATGTTGCCGACGATCGCGTTGTGCTTCATCCGCGACATGTGCTCCACGGTGATGACGTTGTGGTTGCCCGTCGCCGTGACGAACAGGTCGGCCGTCTCCACCACGTCCTCGACGGTGAGGACCTGGTAGCCCTCCATGGCGGCCTGGAGCGCGCAGATCGGGTCGATCTCGGTGATGATGACGCGCGCACCCTGGCCCTTGAGCGCCTGGGCACAGCCCTTGCCGACGTCGCCGTACCCCGCGACCACGGCGACCTTGCCCGCGAGCATCACGTCGGTGGCGCGGCAGATGCCGTCGACGAGCGAGTGCCGACAGCCGTAGAGGTTGTCGAACTTCGACTTCGTGACCGAGTCGTTGACGTTGATCGCCGGGAACAGCAGCGTTCCGTCGCCCTGCATCTGGTACAGGCGGTGCACCCCAGTGGTGGTCTCCTCGGTGACGCCCTTGATGCCCTCGGCGATCGCGTGCCACGCACGCGGGTTCTCCTCGAACACCTTCTGCATCATCGCGAGGCACTCACGCCAGTCCTCGGGGTCGCTCGCCTCGGGCGCGGGGATCGCACCGTCGCGCTCGTACGCGACACCCTTGTGCACCACGAGGGTGGCGTCGCCACCGTCGTCGAGGATCATGTTGGGGCCGGCACCGTCGGGCCAGCGCAGCGCCTTCTCGGTGCACCACCAGTACTCCTCGAGCGTCTCGCCCTTCCAGGCGAACACCGGGATGCCCTTCACCGCGAGCGCGGCAGCGGCGTGGTCCTGGGTCGAGAAGATGTTGCAGGACGCCCAGCGCACCTCGGCGCCGAGCTCGATGAGCGTCTCGATGAGCACGGCGGTCTGGATCGTCATGTGCAGCGACCCGGTGATGCGCGCGCCGGCGAGCGGCTTCGCGGCACCGTGCCGCTCGCGCAGGGCCATGAGGCCCGGCATCTCGTGCTCGGCCAGCTCGATCTCCTTGCGACCGAAATTGGCGAGCGAGAGGTCGGCGACCCTGAAGTCGTCGCTGGGCGGGGCAGATGTGGCGGACGCGGACGCGTCGGTGGTGGTCATGCGGTCTCCTCGAATGGAGGTGAGGCGTGCGCTGCACGCTCGGTTCGGACCGGGCTCCAACGCGCGCGTCGCGTCCGGGTGGACGATGCGGACGGACGTTGGAGTCGGCCCGGATCACCGGGTGACAGCCGCGGGCGGCCCGACTGCGCACGATGGTACCCGTCGACACCGGGCGGGCGGGCGCCCGCCCGCCGGGAGTGCGGGGCTAGTCGCCGAGCGCTTCCTTGAGCCGGGTGATGGCGTCGATCGGCCCGGGGTCGACGTCGTTGGCGAGCGCGAGGTACACGCTGGTCCAGTCACCCAGGTAGATGAGGTCGAGGAGCTGGGCGAGCCGGCCCTCCCCCGCGGCGTCGACGCGCAGGATCTGCGCCACGCACTCCTCGACGAGCGCGCGGGTGGCCTCGGACCGGGCGACGAGCCGCGTGTCCTCCATCCCGTGGGCCAGCTCGACGAGCGTGAGCACCTGGCGGGTGACGTCGCCGTTCTGGCCCCACCCGCAGATCTCGTTGTGGTCGAGCTCGGGGTACTGGTTCCAGAACGCCGGGGCCTTGGCGTTCTCGTTCACCGACTGCTTCCACCGCATCGCCGCCACCGCGCCGAGCCCGCCCATGCCGTAGACGAGCGGGATCGTGCGGTCGATCCGGCGGGCGAGCCCGCGGGCCGGGTTCCGGTCGCCCTCGACCTCGGGGCGGCACTCCTCGCGCCGCCGGGCCAGCTGCTGCTGCGCCATCACGAGCCCGGCGTGGGCCTCGGGGAGCATGCCCATCTTGAACAGCGTCACCAGCGCGGGCGCGACCATCGCCCCGAGGGCGAAGCGGGGGGCCAGGATGCCGGGGTCCACCGGCAGGTGGAGGATCCCGTGCTCGCGACCGAGCGCTTCGAGCGTGCCTCCACTCGCGATGGTGACGAGTCGCGCCCGGGCATCGACCGCGGCACGCGCGTTGCCCACGGTCTCCTCGGTCTCGCCGGAGAACGACACGGCGAACACCAGCGAGCGCGGGCCGACGAAGCCCGGGGTCCGGAAGTGCTTGAGCACCACGATCGGCACCGGCAGCGTGGCCGTGCCGACCGCGACCACCACGTCGCCGACGACACCCGACCCGCCCATGCCGCAGAAGACGATGTTGTCGATGTCGTCGAGACCGGGCAGCGCGCGGTGGCCGATCGCCTTCGCGGCGCCTTCGTGGGCCGCCGCCAGCTGCTCGGGCATCCCGCGCAGCGCGTCGAGCACCCCGATGGAGTCGAGCGTCACCGCGCTACTCGGCGAACGTCGGCGCGATGCCGTCGGCCTCGGCCTTGGCGAGCAGCCGCGCGTGCTCGGCGTCGTCGACCGCCTCGGCCTCGTCCACCAGCATGATCGGGATGTCGTCGCGGATGGCGTAGCGGCGGTGCAGCCGGGGGTTGTAGAGCGCGGCCTCGTCCTCGAAGTACAGCAGCGGGCCCTTGTCCTCGGGGCAGGCCAGGATCTCGAGCAACTTGGTGTCCAGGGCCACGACGTCTCCAGTTCTCTCGTTCAGGTCCCGCTCAGTCTGCCTCGCCGCCGAAGAGCGCGAGCACCTCGGCCGCGTGCAGTGCACACGACTCGGCGTTCGCGGCTTCGACGTTGAGCCGGAGGAGCGGTTCGGTGTTGCTGGGGCGGAGATTGAACCACCAGTCGTCGAACTCGACGGTGAGCCCGTCGAGCCGGTCCTGATGGGCACCGGCGAACGCGGCCGCGACGTCCTCGATCGCGGCGTGCGGGTCGCCGACACGGGTGTTGATCTCACCCGAGGCCGCGTAGCGCTCGAACGGCTTGCGGTACTCCGAGAGCGGCACGCCCACCTTCGAGAGCTGCTCGAGCACGATGAGCGCGGCGATGATCCCGGAGTCGGCGCGGAAGTTGTCGCGGAAGTAGTAGTGCGCCGAGTGCTCGCCGCCGAACGCGGCGTCGGTCTCGGCCATGACCGCCTTGATGAACGAGTGACCGACGCGGGTGCGGATCGGCGTGCCGCCCGACTCCCGGACCACCTCGGGCACCGCCCGCGAGCAGATGAGGTTGTGGACCACGAGGCCGCCGGGCGAGCGCTCGAGCATGGCCTTGGCCAGGATGGCCGTGGTGGTCGAGCCCGACACCGGCTCGGCCTGGTCGTCGACGAGGAAGACGCGGTCGGCGTCGCCGTCGAACGCGAGGCCGATGTCGGCCCCTTCGTCGCGCACCGCCCGCTGGAGGTCGCGCAGGTTCTCGACGTTGATCGGGTCGGCCGGGTGGTTCGGGAAGGTGCCGTCGAGCTCGGCGAAGAGCATCGACAGCTCCATCGGCAGGCCCGAGAACACGGCCGGGACGATGAGGCCGCCCACGCCGTTGGCGGTGTCGGTCACCACCCGCAGCGGGGCCAGGGCGTCGAGGTCCACGAAGGAGCGCACGTGGTTCACGAACGGGCCGAGCAGGTCGCGCCGTTCGAGCCGGCCCGGCTCCTCCGCCCGCTCCAGCAGTCCCTCGGCGACCATCGCCCGCAGCTGGCGCAGCCCGGTCTCCTCGCCGACCGGGGCGGCGCCGGCCCGGCACAGCTTGATGCCGTTGTACTGGGCCGGGTTGTGGCTGGCCGTGAACATCGCGGCGGGGGCGTCGAGGCTCCCGGCCGCGAAGTAGACGAGGTCGGTCGAGGCGAGGCCGAGGTCGACGACGTCGGCGCCGGCCCGGCGGGCCCCCTCGACGAAGGCCTCGACCAGGGGCTCCGACGACGGACGCGCATCCCGGCCGACGAGCACCTTCGGCGCACCGGTGAAGGCGACGAACGCGTTGCCCACGAGGCGCGCGATCGACTCGTCGATCTGGTCTGGGTAGACGCCCCGGATGTCGTAGGCCTTGAAGATCGCGTCGAGCGTTTCGGACGACGGCGCAGCGGTCATGGCGCGGATCCCGGGGAGGAGGTTCCGGAGAACGGGGGGGGCGGAAAGCGGACGAAAGCGACGAGGCGCCCGGACTCAGACGGGGGGCGGCCCGGGCATCGTACCCGCCGGGTCGCCCGGCGGCCCCGGAGACGGAGCCGGGGGAGGCGGCGGCGCCGAGCCGACCGCAAGCGGAGGGGCGGCCATCGCAGCGGCGGCGACCGACCCCCGCCGGCCCCGGCGACCCCACCAGACGAGGGCACCGAGCCCGACCAGGCCCACGAGGGTCAGGAACCGGCCCAGCCACTCGGCCCTGGTGGTCCCGTAGTGGAGGGTCACCTGCTTCTCGGTGGGCACCACCACCATGAAGTTGGGGGTGGCCCGGTAGGGGCCCTCGGCCCCGCTGACCTGCCAGTTCGGGAAGTACGACGTCTTCACCAGCACCGGCACGCCGGTGCGGTCGACCCGGAAGCTGATCGAGTCGTCGTCGGCCTTCACGTCGGTGACGGTCACCGGGCGGATCGACCGTCGGGGGGTGACGAGCGCCGCCGAGCCCTCGGCCCGGCGCCAGCTCGCGGGGCCGTCGGCCACCACGGGCTTGTCGAGCTGGTCGGGGAACCACCACCACGGCGCGGCGATCTGCTGCTCCCAGCCGTCGGGGTCCGGGGCCACGCCCTCGGCCACCACCGGCTCGTACGAGAGGCCCTCCACCAGGGGTGCGTCCGCGACCCGGTAGATGCTCCACCCCTCGGGCGGGGCGACGTCGATGTCGGGCGAGGTGGCGACGAGGGTGAGCCGGGGGTCCGCGCCAGCCTTCGCCTTCGTGGTGGGGTTGTGGGCGATGAAGTAGTTGATGCCCAGGGCCTGGAGGTAGCGCACGCCCTCGTCGAAGCTCTGCTGGTCCTTGTAGGGCACGCCCCGGACCGGGTTGGCGTTCTCGCCCGACGCCACCAGCGCCGCGACTGCCTCGAAGTGGTACGGCGTGGTGGCCGAGGCCTCGAAGTAGACGCCCTCCATCGTGGTGATCCGGCCCTTGGTCCAGTACGGGATCAGCATGAGCGCGAGCGGCGTGCCGTACTTGTCGAGCGACGGGCCGCCCTCCCACAGCGACCGGCCCGGGGGCAGCTGCTCCAGCTGGTCGAGCAGTGCGCGGTACTCGGGCCACTGCTTGCCGATCGCGACCGTCCTTTGGTACTCGCACAGCGGCGTCTCGCCCTCGCCGACCGGCAACGACTGCTCGACCGAGCCCTGGCCCGTGCATGGCGCGGTGTACGTGCCGTCGATCTGGTCGCGCACGTTCTCGTACCCGGAGAAGTTCCACTTCGCCCAGTACGGCAGGAATGCCTTCGAGTCGTCGATGCCGATCAGCGCGCCGACCGCGAGCACCGCGGTGAGCGCGAGCACCACCACGAGCGCGGCCCCGCGCTCCCCCGCCGACGGGCCCGGGCGCACCGCCGCGGCGGGCGTCGGGACGGACGGCGGCGGCGGCCCGACGCCCGCCCACGCGGCGCCACGGTCCGCGCCGAGGTCGAGATCGAGGTCGAGATCGATCGGGTCGGCTTCGAACGCGTCCTCGGAAGCGTCGGCGTCGACCCGACGCTCCCCCAACCGGCGCCACCCGTACCCGGCGACCCAGCCGGTGCCCCGGATCAGCTCCGCGACACCGATGGCCATGAGCAGGTGCACGCCGAAGTACCAGAACGAGACGAGCCGCAGGTTCCAGACGTGGGTCCCGAGCCCCGTCCAGAAGCGGAACGCGAGCCCGCACAGCACCGTCATCGTGAGCACGACGAACGTCGACCGCCGCAACATGGCCGCGCCGGCGACGAGGCCGATCGCGATGAGGACGTACGCGCCCCACTGGTACGGCGGCCAGCCGCTCGGCTCGAAGAAGTACTTCGGGAACAGGTAGTCGGTGTAGCGCTGCCCCGCCGGCGCGTCGACCCCGATCGGGCCGTAGCGCATGTTGGTCGTGTACTTCATCGTGACCATCAACGGCACGAGCCACACCGCACTGATGAGGACCCCCACACCGCCGATCGCGGCCGCCCGTCCGATGTTCTTGACGGGCTTGTGGAACAGCCACACCGAGACGGCGCCGATCACCGCGAAGATCCCCACCATCAGGTGGCTCATGAGGCACAGGGCCAGCAGCAACGCGGGCAGCCAGAGGTGCCGGCGGGTGCGCAACGCCATCGCGAGCGTCCCGAAGAAGAACAGCGCGAACGCGATGGCGAGCGTGAACGAGAACTCGCCCGCGAGCGTGCTCGCGAGGTTGCCGCCCATGATCCGCTGGTTGAACGCGATGGCCTTGGCCGCGTCGGTCGTGCCGGGATCGCCGGTGAAGAACAGGAACGACGTGACCGCGACCGCGAACGCGGCGGGCGTGGGGTTGGGCGCGCGCAGACCCTTGGCGAACACGTACGCACCCGCGGGCACCAGCATCGGCCCGATGGCGACGACGACCTTGAACGCGATGTTGTACGGGATGAAGAGATCGAGCCCCACGATCCCGAGCGCGGGGACCGGGAAGTAGAACTGCCCGGCGGGGAAGCCGCCGTAGAAGTCGGGGGACCACCCGGCGAGTCGCCAGGGCAGGAGGTGGTCGCGCAGGTACGCGGGCCACCACACGTGCGCGCCGAGGTCTCCGCCGTTGGGCGTGGTGTTGCGCAGGATCAGGTGGGGCTGGAGCTGCACGAAGACGAACACGCAGCACGCGACGAGGATCACCAAGCCGAGCCAGTCGTCGAGCTGCCACCACCACCCGGACTTCGGGAGCCGGCGCCGCCACCCGGCGCGTGACTCGACCGCCGGCGGGTCGACCGCACCGGGCACGCCCACGACGGGCGCCGCCGGGCGCGCGTCGTCGAGCTCGGTGCCGGTCGTCACCCCCGCAGTCTTCCAGCCAACGCTCGCGTTCGGAGCGCAGCCGAGCGAGCGCCCGCGAGGCACCTTCAGTCGGGCTGAAGGAAGTCGAGCTCCCCGCCTCACCGGTCCGATCGGTGCCTCGCAGCGAGTGAGGCAATCAAGTCCGAGCGAGCGCCCGCGAGGCACCTTCAGTCGGGCTGAAGGAAGTCGAGCTCCCCGCCTCACCGGTCCGATCGGTGCCTCGCAGCGAGCGAGGCCGATATCAGGAAGCGAGCGAGGCCGACGTCAGGATCGTGCGAGGTTCAGCACGTGGTCGAGCGAGATGGGGACGTCGAGCGATTCCCAGCCCTGCGTCTCGCAACGACCGCACCGACGGAACGTGACGGGCGCGCCGCCGACCTCCATCCGGATCTCGATCAGCGACGTGTTCGCGCACGACGGACAGCGCATGTTGGCCTCCCAGGTCCCATGCAGACTCCGTGCATCGGCGCGCTCGGTTCGGAACTTGAGCGCGATCCGCCGATTTCCTCCCGCCGCCGGCCTGGGACCCGGTTTACTTCAGGACGAGGCTGAGGGCGGAGAGCAGGTTGAAGCCCATGTGCAGCAGGACCGAGCGGCTCAGATCGCCGGTCTTGGCGGCCTGGTGGCCCGAGATCAGTCCGAGCAGCAGCAGGCCGGGGACCACGTAGTACGAGCCCGGGTCCCCCACCACGTGGACGCCGGCGAACACCGCGGCCGACAGGAACACCGCCACCGGGACCGTGAACCGTCGCTGGAGCGCCCGCAGCAGCGCCCCCCGGAAGAGCAGCTCCTCCACCACGGGCGCCACCAGGACCACGCCGATCATCAGGAGCACGAGGCCGGCGCCGCCCGCGTTCTCGACCGTCTTGGAGACCTGCTGGGCGGAGTCGTCGAGGTTGGCGAGGTCGGCGATCGGCCGCAGCAGCACCGAGGCCACGATCGACAGGCCGGCGCCGATCCCGATCCAGCCCAGCACCGGGCCCGGCCGCATGCGGTCGAACGGCCACACCAGGCCGAAATCGCGACCGAGGGAGCGCTGGCCCTTCCGATCGGAGACGAGCACGAGCGCGAGCACGATGCCGAGGTTCTGGAGGAGCAGCGCCGCGATGATGAAGCGGACCGGCTGGTCGGCGGTCGAGACGTCGGGGTCGGCGAGGGGCAGCGCGAAGAGCGAGGCCAGGATCCCCGCCAGCCACGCCAACAACACATCGGGAAGGCCCCACCGGAGCCGGGCGCGGGCCAGCGGCCCCGGGCGTCGATCCACCCGGTGATGGTAGGCGTGGCCCGAGGGCCATCGGCGGGCCGTACGATGGGCAGACACGATTCGAGGAGCGCGGTCCGCCTCCCGAGGAGCAGCCATGTCCCGCCCCCCGTCCGACCCGCCCCCGGGTCGGCGACCCGAAGGAAGCCCGCCCGGCAACCCGGGCGAGGGCAAGTCCTCCTCGTCGTGGGTGCGGTTCCTGCCGTGGGTCCTCGTGCTCCTGCTCGTCGCCGTCTTCTTCATCCCGAGCCTGTCCACCCGCAACTCGGGGGCGAAGGAGCTGACCTACTCGCAGTTCATCAAGAAGGTGGAGGCGGGGCAGGTCGAGAAGGTCACCTTCAACAAGACGAACGGCGACATCACGGGCGACTTCCGAGGCACCGTCGACGGCTCCGACACCTTCGCCACCGACGGGCCCAACGACGACCTGCCCGAGAGCACGCTCGACCTGCTCAACGAGCAGGGCGTGACGCTCGAGTACACGAGCGACCAGCCCAACATCCTGCTCGACAGCATCCTCCCGCTGCTGCTCCCGATCCTGGTGATCGTGGGACTGTTCGTGTGGATGATGCGCCGCGGCGCGTCGCAGGCCACCGGCCTCATGAGCATCGGGAAGAGCCGGGCGAAGGTGTACTCCACCGAGAAGCCCAAGACCATGTTCGAGGACGTCGCCGGGTACGGGCCGGTGAAGGCCGAGATCGCCGAGGTGGTCGACTTCCTCAAGAACCCGGCGAAGTTCAAGGACATCGGGGCCCGGATCCCCAAGGGCGTGCTGCTCGTCGGGCCCCCGGGCACCGGCAAGACGCTCATCGCGCGCGCAGTGGCGGGCGAGGCCGGGGTGCCCTTCGTCTCGGTCACCGGGTCCGACTTCATGGAGATGTTCGTGGGCGTGGGCGCGGCCCGCGTGCGTGACCTCTTCCAGACCGCCCGCAAGCAGGCGCCGGCGATCATCTTCGTCGACGAGATCGACTCAATCGGCCGCAAGCGCGGCGCCGGCCTCGGCGGCGGCCACGACGAGCGCGAGCAGACCCTCAACCAGATGCTCGCGGAGATGGACGGCTTCGAGGCCACCGAGGGGATCGTGATGATGGCGGCGACCAACCGCCCCGACGTCCTCGACCCCGCGCTGCTGCGCCCCGGCCGGTTCGACCGCCAGATCGTGGTGCCCCTCCCCACCCAGGAGGAGCGGGTGGCGATCCTGCGGGTGCACCTCAAGAACAAGCAGGTGTCCGAGGACGTCGACGTCAACATCGTCGCCCGCGGCACCCCGGGGATGAGCGGCGCCGACCTCGCCAACCTCGTGAACGAGGCCGCGCTGTTCGCGGTGCGGCGGGGCGCCAAGCTCGTGCACGCCGAGGACTTCGAGGCCGCCCGCGACCGCGTGCTCATGGGCCTCAAGCGCGAGTCGATGGCCCTCACCGACGAGGAGAAGGAAGTCATCGCGTACCACGAGGGCGGCCACGCCGTGCTCGCCTACGTGCTCGACAACGCCGACCCCGTCCACAAGGTCACGATCCTCCCCACCGGCGTCGCGCTCGGCGTGACCCAGCAGCTGCCGGTGGAGGAACGCCACATCTACAAGCAGGAGTACATCACCGACTCCATCGCGGTGGCCCTCGGCGGTCGTCTGGCCGAGGAGATCGTCTTCGGGCACCTCTCCACCGGCGCCCAGAACGACCTGGTCCGGATCACCGAGCTCGCCCGCCGCATGGCGCGCGAGTGGGGCATGTCGGAGCGCATCGGCCCCATGGCCTGGGGCAGCCAAGGTCCGGTGTTCCTCGGCGAGGACCTCATGCACACCCGCGACTACTCCGACGAGACGGCCCGCGTGATCGACGAAGAGGTCGAGCGCATCCTCCGCGAGGAGGAGGCCCGCGCCCGCAAGCTGCTCCAGGAGCACCGCCTCGGGCTCGACGCCGTCGCGCTCGCCCTGCTCGAGCACGAGACGATCGACGGGGCCGAGGTCGGCCGCCTGGTCGACGACGCCGTGGGCCACAAGGCCGGCGGGTACCGGCGGATCCGCCACGCCGATGGGTCGGTGACCGAGGTCCGGCCGGGCGAGGCGGAAGTCAAGGACGTCGCCGAGGTCGCCGCTGTCGAGCCCGACGCGTCAGTCCTCGAACGCGCCCAGTCCCGGTTCGGGGACGCTCCCGGGTGAGCGCACGTCGGCGAGCGCGGCCCACAGGTCCGTCGCGCTGACCGCCCCCACGAACGACCGCTGCACCACGCCCTCGGCGTCGGCCACGAGGATCATGGGGATGGCCGCGATCTCGTAGCGGCGGTGAAGGTCGCGGTCCTCGGTGGCCTCGAGGGTGCAGGTAGCGACCGCGGTCGACTCGAGCACGGCGACCTTCGGCGCGAGGCCCTCGCAGGAGTCGCAGGTCCGCGACCAGAAGTACGCGACGAGCCACGCCGCCTGCGGGCGGGGGAAGTCGGCGCGATCGAGCTGGCGGGGCACCGGGTAGACGGTGCGCGGGGGCGGGGCGGGCCGACGGCGGCTGCGGGCCACGAGCGCGACCACGAGCACCACCACCACGAGCGCCGCGGCGATCAGCAGCCGGGTGACCACGTCACCTCCCGAACGGGACGCCGAGCGCGAGCGAGACCCCGCCGGCGTAGGTCTCGCGTCCGACCACGATCGGACCGTCGGCCGACACCACGAGCACCTGGTCGGCGTCGATCCCCCACTCGTCGAGGTCGAACCGGGCCACCTTGCCGGGCGCGACCGCGATCGCGGGCGCGCTCGTGGGGCTGTCGACATCGCCGGCGGTGTAGGCCCGGAGCTCCACGGTCAGCGGGCGCGACCCGCGATTCACCGCGAGCACGGCCGAGCTGGCGCGCGTCGGGGACCCGGCGAGGGCCCACCGCCGCGCGCTGGTGGACGCCCCGGTGGCGGTGGCGGCGCGGCTCGCGTCGAGGAGCGTCTCCGCGACCACGGGCGTGTTGCCCTGGGCGCGCACGACGATGGCGTACGCGTCGCCCGCGGGCACGCGTGGGCTCGGGTCGAAGTTCACCACCGACCGCGACGGGACGTCGACCGTCTCCGGCGCGAGGACTCCCTCGCCCGAGAGCAGCACCGACACCTCCACCTCCGCCGGCGCGAGCCCGAAGTTGGAGATCGTGACCACGCCGGTCGCACCCGTGGTGGCCCCGGCCACCGGCAACGTCCACCGCCGACGCGGCGCGGTCGCGCCGAGAGCCAGGGTGAGGCCCGACCGGCCGTCGGTGCCGTCGAACGTACGGATCTGCTCGGCCACCACGCGACCCGTCCGGGTGCGCACGACGGTCGCGACGCGCTCCTGCCGGGGCACGAGGTCCTGCACCGGGACCACGACCTTGCTCCGCCGACCGACCACGAAGCCCTGGAGCGCCTGGGGCTCCTGCACCCCGCCCTCGGTGAGGAACGTGATGTCGACGATGGCGTCGTCGCCGAACGGGTTGAACAGCTCGAGCGCCTGCGCGGAGCCGCGCGCGGTGCCGCCGGCCGAGAAGTACCACGTGTCGGCCGGCTCCTCGGCGCACGGATTCATCGCGAGGTCGCCGTTGCCCCCGATCTCGTGCTCCACGATGGCCGGACCGCCGTCGACCTCGACCACCACGCCGGGGGACGCGGTCGGCAGGACCTCGCCCACGCGCAGGCTGCTCCGCTCGTACGGATCGATCCCGATGTGTGTGGTGCGGGGGTCGTCGCCGGACCCGGGGTCGACCGTCACCGTGGCGCTGATCGCGCGCGGTGAGAGGTTGGCGACGTGGATCGTCTCGTCCTCGGCGCCGCCGGCCGCGGACGTCCCCGCCGCGCAGTACCAGGCGGTGGAGAGGGCGTCGGCCGGAGGCACCACCGGCCCGTCGACTCCGACCGCGGTGACCCGGGCCGGGGTGACGTCGGGCGTGCGGCGCGACAGCGCGATGCCGCCGGCGAGGAACCCGAGCAGCACGAGCAGCACCACGATCCGCCCGCCGGTGCCTCCCGGCCGTCCGGACCGGCGCGCGTCGTCGACCGCGACCCACTCGCTCATGATCCCCGCTCCGGGCGACTCCGTCGCCGGGCCGCTCGGGCCCCGCTCGCTCCGCGCTCGCTCACGTGTCGCTCCAGAAGTCGTCGTCGAGCTCGTCGCGGCGGCGCCGGTCGCGCGCGTCCTCGCGCTCGACGCGCCGCAGCTCCGCCTGCTCGCGCCGCTCGGAGCGCGACATCGGCTCGCCTCCGACGGGCACGTCGACCCGGATGAGCCGGCGCCGGCCCCGGAAGCCCACCACGACCACGATCAGCCACAGCAGCGCCTGGCCCGCAACCATCAGCGTGGTGGTGCGCTGGTCGGTGAACGAGACGTCGACCGTGCCGCGGTCGGGCAGGCTGAACGCGTTCGCCCACCCGAAGCCCTGCGTGTGGCGGAGCGTCCGCCCCGAGGCCGTGGCCTTCCACGCGTCGTCGTAGGCCTGCGCGAACAGGACCGTGCCCGGTCCCGCCGGAGCGTCGCCGAGCGGCTCGACCTCGTCGGTGAGGTCGGTGCGGAGCGCGGCCGGGATCGGCGCGACCGCGCCGGTGGGGACGTCGGCGTTGGACGACGCGACCGCGCTGGTCGGGATCCACGCGGTGTTCTCGTACAGCACGAGGCCCTGCTCCACCCCGAGCTCGGCGAGGTCGAGCTGATCCCCGAGGCGGGCGTCGAGCCCGGCGACGCGCGTGCCGCGCGGACCGTCGGGGCCGTTGCGCACCGGCGCGGCGACGTAGCGGACGCCCATCGGCGCGACCAATCGGCCGAGCCGGTTCGTGCGCCCGGACAGCGCGAGCTCGACGGCGTCGACCACCACGGCGTCGGCCGACTGGCGCGGCGCCCGCACGATCTCCCGCGCGTCGCCGGCGCCGTCGGCGGTGAGCGTGTAGGCGATGCCGTCGCGCACCTCGAACGGATCGGTGGGCAGCACGGCCGGGTCACCGATCCACAGGATGCGGAAGTCGCCCTGGAAGACCGAGTCCTCGGTGAACGACAGCGCGTCGCCCCAGCCCGATGACGCGGCGTGCCAGCGGCCACCCAGCGCGTCGGCGGTGAACCCGATCGCGGCAACGGCAACCCCGGCCCCCGCCACGATCGCGGCGAGCTGGCGCCACCCGAAGCGGGCGCGGCGCAGCTCGTCGCCGAACGCCCCGATGCCGAGCCCAGCCGCCAACGCGAGCCCGAGCGCGGCGGCGACGAGCGCACCCTCGGGTGCGGGAACGGAGGCGTTGGGCCACAGCTGCGACGGCACGAACACCGCGGCCATGCCGAGCGCGACCATGAACCACGCTCGCGCCACCCAGGCGAGGCGCGGCCCGCTCGCGACGACGAGCGCGAACAGCGCCGCCGCGTACAGCCCCCAGCTCGCGACGCCGATGCCCGACGGGCCGGTCTGGAAGCGCAGGACGGAGTCGAGCGAGAGGTCGGGGAACCGGAACGCGAACCCGAAGGCGGCGGGGTCGTCGCGGAGGTCGGCGAACGTGAGCGACCACGGCAAGAGGAGCACGCCACCGAGGAGGATCCCCGCGACGCCCACGCCCACCCCGCGCAACGAGGCCACGACGTCGCGTCCGGTGCACAAGGACCCGAGCAGCGCCGCACCCGCGAGGAGCAGCACGAACAGCGCCGCCGGGGGGAAGAACGCGACGGTGACCGCGGTGAGGACCGACAGGCCCAGCAGCGCGCGCCACCGCCGGCCCACGAGCGTGAGGCCGGCGAACCCGGATGCGCGGATGAAGAGCAGCACGAGGAACGGCGCGAGGGCGTAGAGCACGATCGGCCCCAGCCGGCCGTTCGCGAACGCGTTGCGGATGACGGGGTTGACGCCGTACAGGATCGCCCCGGTCATCGCGGGCCCGCGGTTGGCGCCGAGGCGGCGCACGAGCCGGGCGAGGCCGAGCGGACCGACCACGAACGCGCCGATCACCAGGAGCGTCTGGGCAAAGCCCGGATGGTCGAGCGTGACGGTGGTGAGGCCACCCATCGCCGCGAGCGCCCCCGACGCCGGCTTGGCCGCGCCGAGGCCCGTGTAGTGCCACGCCGACCCGAACGCCGCGAAGGTGCGCCGGGCGCCGGTCCAGGGCACGAGCGTGCCCACCCCGGGGACGCCGTCGGAGAGGACCTTGCGCGACCCGGTGAGCAGCACCAGGAGGAACACGCCGAACGCGAGGGTGCCCGGGTGACGGACGGCGTCGACGAACGCCTCGGTCAACGACCGCAGCCGGTCGCCGATCGACTCCATCCGCTCGTCGGCGTGGTGGTGGCTGAGGAACGATCGCACCCGCTCTGACCAGCCGAGCTGGAGCTCGGTGAGATCGAGGTCGTGGACCGTGCGGTGCTTCTGGGCCCGCCGCCGGGCCTTGCGGATCTGCCCCGGGCGCAGGAGGTTCCACCACCACGCCCGCGCCTCGGCGAACGCCTCCGTGCGCCGCCGGCTGAACATGAACGCGATGGCCTCGAGGAACGAGGAGACCACACCGAAGGGCACGATCCACACCAGCGACAGGAACGAGGAGCAGGTGAAGACGGTGCGGATCCGCCGGCGCGCGTTCTCGCGGATCTCGTAGCGGTCACCGGCGTTGCGTTGGGTCGCCAGCTCGTGATGGCGGACGCACGCGTCCGGTACCACCATCACCCGCGCGCCCGCGAGCCGCGCCCGCCAGCAGAGGTCGAGGTCCTCGGACCCGGGGAACGCGTCGGGGTCGAAGCCGCCGAGTGTCGAGAACAGGTCGGCGCGCACGAGCATCGTCGCGCTCGACACGTAGAACACGTCGCGGACGGCGTCGTGCTGCTCCTGGTCGAGCTCACCGGGCTCGATCCCGGTGTGCGCGCCACCGAACCGGTCGATCGCGCGACCGACTTCGAGCAGCACCTCGGGCTGGTCGAACTCGACCAGCTTCGGCCCGCAGATCGCCGCGTTCGACCGGTAGGCCTCTTCGACCATCAGCCGGATCACGTCGGGCTCCAACGCGACGTCGTCGTGACAGAAGCACAGGAACGCCGCGCCCTCCACGGCCGTGAGCGCCTGGTTCGCCGCCTCGGCGAAGCCCGCGGCGCGCGTGCGCCGCACGAACGCTTCCGGGAGCACCTCGGCGATGCGGTCGGTGGGGTCGAGGTCGGAGCCGGCGTCCACCACGAGCACTCCGAGACCGGGGTAGTCCTGATCGACGAGCGACCACAGCGCATCCTCGAGCTCGGGACCCGGGTTGTGGGTCACGAGGACGGCGACGACCGGCGGCGGGGCGAGCTCGTCCCCCACCGCTTCGTCCACCGGACCCTCGGGATCCAGGAGGGGCCGGTGGTCGGGGGGGTCAGCGGCACTCATGAGACGCCCGGGAGGATACCGGTGGGGGGTTGCCGAACCGCGGCGAGGCCGGGAATCCCGAAGGGGAATCGACGCATGCGTGCAATCGGACCGCGTGCGATGGGCCCGAGTGCTTGCAATAGTTAGCAGTTTGCGCTATCCTGCAAGCAGATCCGAGGCGCCGGTCCCCCCGGGGCGCCCGGCCCGCACCGAGGAGGAGCCACCATGACCGAATCCCCCACCCCCGACACCCCTCAGGCGACGCCGGCCGCGAAGAAGGCCAAGGCCGAGCCGAAGGCGGCCCCGAAGGCCGCGACCACCGGCGTGACGGCCGACGCGGTCGCCGCGCCGTCGCTGGCCGATCAGCTCCGCGCCAAGCTCGAGGACGCCGCCCGCGACGGCTGGAACCGCTCCTCCGAGATGGTGAGCCAGGTCCGCACCAGTGCGGGCGACGGCGCCGGCAAGGCCCGGGCCCAGGTCGAGGACCTCGTCGAGCAGCTCCGCACCAAGCTGGAGCAGGCCGCCCGCGACGCCAAGGCCCGCAGCGAGCAGGTCGCCCGCGACGCCAAGGCCCGCAGCGAGCAGGTCGTCGACAGCGGCCGCGAGCGCCTCGGCGACGCGAAGGGCCGCGTGCAGCCCGTCGTCGAGCAGGTGCAGTCGCAGGCGCAGCGCGTCGTCGACGTCGGCCGCGACCGCGCCAAGGCGATCGTCGGCCGTAGCGACAAGGCCGCCTAGCCCGCCGAGTCCCACCCAGCCCGCGCCGAACGCCCCGGGGTCGTCCCCCGGGGCGTTCGCCGTTTCCGCCCCACTACTGTCGCCGCCGTGCTCACTGCCCTTGCCGGAGGCGTCGGAGCGGCCCGCTTCCTGCGTGGGCTGGTCGACGTCGTCGATCCCGCGTCGGTCACGGCGGTGGTCAACACCGGCGACGACGACGAGTTCCACGGCCTCTGGGTCTGTCCCGACCTCGACAGCGTCACGTACACGCTGGCCGACGCGCACAACCACGTCATGGGCTGGGGTCTCGAGGGCGAGACGTTCACCACCATGGACGCCCTCGACCGCTACGGCGCGCCCACGTGGTTCCGCCTCGGCGACCGCGACCTCGCCACCCACCTCTTCCGCACCCAGCGCCTCCGCGCGGGCGTCGGCCTCACGGAGGCGACCGCCGAGGTCACCGCTGCGTGGGGGCTGCGCACCCGGTTGCTGCCCATGACCGACGACCGCGTGGCCACCCGGATCACCGTCGCCGACACGCCTGGCGGCCCCACCCGCGAGCTCGCGATGCAGGAGTGGTTCGTGCGCGAGCGCTGCGAGCCGGCCGTCGTCGCGGTCGACTTCGCCGGCGCCGAGGCCGCCACACCCGCCCCCGGCGTGATCGAGGCGCTCCGCGCGGCCGAGACGATCGTCATCTGCCCGAGCAACCCGGTGATCTCGATCGGCCCCATCCTCGCCGTGCCGGGGATCCGGCAGGTGCTCGTGGAGCGCCGCGACCGCGTGGTGGGCGTGAGCCCGATCATCGGCGGCCGCCCGGTGAAGGGCCCGGCTGACCGCCTCATGGGTCCGCTCGGCATCGACGTGTCCAGCGTGGGCGTGGCCCGGGCGTACCGCGAGTTCTGCTCCACCCTCGTCATCGACACCGTCGACGCGCGCGACGCGCGCCGCATCGCCGACCTCGGCGTGCGGCCGGTCGTCGCCGAAACGCTGATGCGGGACGCGCGCGTCGCCGCCGCCCTCGCCCGCGAGACGCTCGCCGCGGTCGCGTGAGCCCCGTGCCCTCCCCTGCGCCGGCGTCGCCCACCCCGCTCGAGCTGATCCCGGTCCACGGCATCGGCGAGATCCGTCCCGGCGACGAGCTGGCCGAGCTGATCGCCGACGCCGCCGACGGGCAGGGCACGCCGCTGGCCTCGGGCGACTGCCTCGTGGTGACCCAGAAGGTGGTCTCGAAGGCCGAGGGTCGGCTCGTGGCCCTCGACCCCGACGACCTCGACGCCCGCCGCGCGCTCGTCGAACGCGAGTCGCGCCGGATCGTGCGCCGCCGCGGCGACCTCGTGATCTCGGAGACCTACCACGGGTTCGTGTGCGCGAACGCGGGGATCGACCTCTCGAACGTCGAGGCGGGCCAGGCCGCGCTGCTCCCCGTCGACCCCGACTCCTCCGCGCACCACATCCGCAACGCGCTGGGCGCGCGCCGCGCGGTCGACGTCGCGGTGATCGTGTCCGACACGTTCGGCCGTCCTTGGCGCATGGGCCTGACCGATGTCGCGATCGGCGTCGCGGGCATCGCCGCCGTCGTCGACCTGCGCGGGTCGGAAGACGCGCTCGGGCGCGTGCTCCACGTCACGGAGGTCGCGATCGCCGACGAGATCGCGGGCGCAGCCGAGCTGGTCATGGGCAAGGCCGCGGGCGTACCCGCCGCCATCGTGCGCGGCCTCGACGCCGGCTGGTTCGGGGCGGGGGCGGCCCGCGACCTGATCCGCGACCCCCAGGAGGACCTGTTCCGGTGAGCGGCGTCCCCGCGTTCGTCGAGGCCCGGCGGTCGATCCGCGCGTTCACCGACGAGCCGGTGTCGCGCGCCACGCTCGACGCGCTCGTGACCGCGGCCTGCCTCGCCCCCGCGCCGCACCACTCGCGGCCGTGGCGCTTCGTGGTGGTCGACACCCCCACGGGCAAGGCCGACCTCGCGCGCGGCATGGGCGACCAGTGGCGGGCCGACCTCACGGTCGACGGCGTGGACGCCGCTCGGGTCGACGAGCTGGTCGAGGCGTCACGGGTCAAGCTCACCGACGCGCCGGCCATGGTGCTCGGCTGCCTCACGTGGGACGGCCTCGACCGCTACCCCGACGAGACGCGGCGGCGGGCCGAGTGGGGCATGGCCCTGCTCTCGCTCGGCGCCGCGGTCGAGAACCTCATGCTCACGGCCGCCGACCTCGGGCTCGCGTCCTGCTGGGTCGCGGCCCCGATCTTCTGCCCCGACGCGGCGCGCGACGCGCTCGCACTCGCCGACGACTGGTCGCCCGCCGCGCTGGTGCTCGTCGGCCAACCGGATCCCACCTATGTCGGGCGCGAACGACCGCCCGTGCCCCTCGACCAGCTGCGCCTCACCCGCTGAGGCCTCACGCGGCTTCGGGTCCGGCGCGGGCTCGGGTGGCGGCGAGGTCGGCGAGGCTCGGCAGGTCGTCGCGGTGGATGAGGCTCAGCCCGGCGGGGTGGTTCGGGTTCCCGAGGAGGAGCATGGGCCCTTGGGGTGCGAGCTCGGCGTGGTGGATCGTGCAGACGCTCGCGAGGTTCCACTTCTCGTCGGAGCCGTCCCAGCTCTTGGGCCAGAGGTGATGCACCTCGAGGCCGACGCGACGGTCACAGCCGGGCCAGCGGCACTTCCCGTCGCGTTGCTTGACGACGCGCTTGTCCTTCTCCGACAGCGCAGACTCGGTGCGGCCGACCACGATCGGTTCGCCATCGGCGCCGACCAGCACCGGTTCGATCCTCGCGTCGGCGCGGAGGCGTTCGACCATCGCGTCGGGCAGAGGGATTCCGGCAACGGTCGCCGGCCCACTCAGCGGGACGTGCACGACGAAGTGGGCGCGGTTCCCCGACGTCGGCGTGTTCGCGTCGCGGTCTCGGTACATGCGGCACAGCTCCACCAACGCATCCGCCGCTCGGTGCTCACGGGTGTCCCACGGCTGCCCCTTCGCAGGACGCATCCCCTCGATCATCTCCTCGAACACCGACTCGACCACCGCGCCGTCGATGTCGGGGATCTCGCCGCGGAGCGAGAGCATCCCGGCCTCGCGCCGCCACCACCACCGGAACTCCCGTGCCGCGCGCCGCGCCGCCGCGTCATCCACCGTCGGCTTGCGCTGCTCGCGCACCTTGGTCGCCAGGTCCTGGGGCGACCAGGCCGGTGCCTCCCTGGCCCAGTGCTCGTCCGCCGCAGGGTCGTCGCCCGCGAGACGCGACGCGTGGTCGAGCTGCTCATCGGACAGGCGTCCCTGCCCCGCCGCCTTCGCCAGATTCGGCTGGCGCTCCAGCTTCCTGGCGGTCTCACGCTTGCGCCGGACATCCCGGGTCGAGACACCGTCGGACCCGGCCAACGAGTCGTCGACCCGACCCCGCTCGTCGAGCACCCGCGTGATCGCGAGCTCACGCAGGTGCCACCACCGCTGCTCCGCCACCGCCTCCAGCCGCGCGACCTCGAGCCACTCCGAAGTGTGGCACCGCAGCTCGTCGAGCATCCCCTGGTAGTCGAACATACGTTCGGTCACGAACCCATCATCACATGGGGGTGTGACAGCTACGGGGAGTCCGTCGACAGGTACCGAATGATTCTCCGCGACGTTCGACTCAACCGGTCGGCACGTACCGGAACACACCCGTCGGCTGGAGCGCGTCCGCGGTCAACGGGTCGCCGGCAGCGCCCCGACGCGGCGGTCCCGCGTAGCCCACTACGGCGTCGCCGTTCCAGATCCCATTCTCGATGCCACGCGGAAGCCCGTCGAGCGTGCTCCACACACCCGTGGTCGCGTCGAGCGCGAGATTCACTCCTGCGACGGGCTCGGCCGCGAGGTAGAGCAGACGAGATCCGGCGGGGATCCGCCAGCCGACGAACTGCTGGACCGGTGCGGCCGGCGCGGCCGCCCAGGTGTCCGTCGTTGGGTCGTAGAGGAACGTGGTCCCCAACGAGTCGATGGTGCTCACCACCGCAGCTCGCCCACCGACGCAGAAGAGCCCGAACGACCCGTCGTCCATCGGGGGATCGATGACCCGTGACGACCCGCGCTGCCAGTCCGGATCCTGCACGAGATTCCGCACCGCGATCGAGGCGTCGAAGCCGGCGCCGGACGGCAAGTACGTGGGTGTGAAGACGACCAGCTCGTCCTGCGCCATGCACACCCGAACGGCCGTTGCGCCGGGCCCGGGGATCTGCTCCCACGCGTCGCCGGCGACCCGGTAGGTCCAGAACTCCGCCACCGCGGTCTCGACCCCGCTGTGCGCGTCGTTACCGACGGCGAACACGGCGCGCCCGTCGCTCGTGGCACCCACGCCCACGATGCCACTGACCGGAGCGCGCGCCATCGAATTCGGAAGCGTGAGAGCGCGCCACGCGCGCTCGGACTCGTCGAAGACCGCTCCCGCATAGGTGCCCGGCCTGCACGTCGCGATGTCATCCATATCCGGGGTCCCGCCGCACAACGTCCCGATCAAGACGACGGAGCCATCGACGGCCACCGCAGTTCGGGCCCCCAACGGCTGCGGGAAGGGCGGATTGGGCAACGCATCGACGTCGCCGGTTCGCACATCCACGAGCGCGGCGTCGTCGAGGAAGTGCGACCTCCCGCGGTTGAGCCCGCCGTAGACAAACAGCCGGCTCCCGGTCCACACGACCGTGGGACCGAATCGAGAGCCGAGGCCCGGCGTGGGAACGACGCCCGCGCCACCCGACGCGCCGCCCCCGGAGGACGCCGACAACGCACCGTCGCCGGAATCGCCGGTGTCGAGCACCGCGCGTACCGTCAACGCCACCAGGGCCAGCAGCACGACCGCTGCGACCGCGACGACCGCACCGGTGAGCGGCTGGACCCCCCGGCTCCCGCGTGCCCGCTCACCGTCCATCCGGAAGCCTCCACCGCGCCGTCGCGGTGAAGGGTAGATCGGCGCAGTGAAGCCGAGTGGTCAGCCGTTGCGGTCGCGGAACCAGGCGAGGGTGCGGCCGAGCCCCGTCTCCATGTCGACCTGGGGCGTCCAGCCGAGGTGGGTGGCGGCGCGCCCGGGGTCGAGCGCGCTCCGGGCCAGCTCACCGGTGCGCGGCGGGGCGTACTTCGGCGGATCGGGGAATCCGGCGATGCGGGCCATCGTGTCGTAGAGGCCCTGCACGCTCGTCTCGACGCCGGTGCCGATGTTGCAGGTGAGCCCGCCGCCGGCGTC